>CAKRON010000083.1 GCA_934373455.1 uncultured Marvinbryantia sp. | reverse complement strand
GTTATAGATTAGGGAATGACGTTAGTGCACGTTACGCATACCGAGTGCCTGTCAAATGACAGGAATCAGGGTGGTACCACGGATCATACAGCTTCGTCCCTATTCGGACGGGGCTTTTTTATTTCATAAAGAAGGAGAAAAAAGATGAAAGATAAACTGCAGGCGATCAGAGAAGAAGCCATGAGACAGATTGAACAGTCTGATGCGCTGGAAAAATTAAATGATGTGAGAGTAGCATTTCTTGGAAAAAAAGGAGAATTGACAGCCGTATTAAAAAGTATGAAGGATGTTGCTCCTGAAGATCGTCCAAAGGTTGGACAGATGGTGAATGAAACAAGAGCAGCCATCGAAGAAGTATTGGAAGAAACCAAAAAGAAGCTGGAAGCCAAGGCAAGAGAAGCTCAGTTAAAGGCAGAAGTTATTGATGTTACTCTTCCGGCAAAGAAGAATAATGTAGGCCACAGACATCCAAATACCATTGCGCTGGAAGAAGTAGAGCGTATCTTTATTGGTATGGGATATGAAGTGGTTGAAGGACCTGAAGTAGAATATGATGAATACAACTTTGAAAAATTAAATATTCCGGCAAATCATCCTGCAAAAGACGAACAGGATACATTCTATATTAGTAAAGACATCGTACTGAGAACACAGACTTCACCGGTGCAGGCGCGTGTTATGGAAAAGGGAGAACTGCCAATCCGTATGATTGCACCTGGACGAGTATTTCGTTCTGATGAAGTGGATGCAACACATTCACCATCTTTCCATCAGATAGAAGGTCTTGTAATTGATAAAAATATTACATTTGCAGATCTGAAGGGAACACTGGAAGAATTTGCGAAGGAACTGTTTGGACCGGAGACAAAGACGAAATTCCGTCCTCATCATTTCCCATTTACAGAACCAAGTGCAGAAGTAGATGTAAGCTGCTTTAAGTGTGGAGGAAAAGGATGCCGTTTCTGTAAAGGTTCCGGATGGATTGAAATTCTGGGATGTGGTATGGTACATCCGCATGTACTGGAGATGTGTGGCATAGACCCAAATGAATATACCGGTTTTGCATTTGGAGTAGGTCTGGAGCGAATTGCACTTCTGAAATATGAAATAGATGACATGAGACTGCTGTATGAAAACGATATTCGTTTCCTGAAACAGTTCTAGAGAAAGAATAGAGATCGAAAGGGGATTATTATGAATACTTCATTATCTTGGATCAAAGCATACGTTCCGGAACTGGATTGTACAGCACAGGAATATACAGATGCGATGACATTGACAGGTACAAAAGTTGAAGGATTTGAAAGACTGGATAAGAATCTTAATAAGATTGTAATTGGACAGATTGAAAAAATTGAGAAACATCCGGATGCAGACAAATTAATCATCTGCCAGGTAAATGTTGGTACAGAGACGATTCAGATCGTTACAGGAGCTCCAAATGTAAAAGAAGGAGACAAAGTACCGGTTGTTCTGGACGGAGGATGTGTTGCAGGTGGTCATGATGGAAAAGTGGCAGAAGACGGTATAAAAATTAAAAAAGGAAAACTGCGTGGAATTGAATCATACGGTATGATGTGTTCCATCGAGGAACTGGGATCATCCCGTGAAATGTATCCGGAAGCACCGGAATATGGAATCTATATTTTCCCAGAAGATGCTGTAGTAGGTGAAAGTGCAGTAAAGGCACTGGGACTGGATGACGTAGTTTTTGAATATGAAATAACTTCCAACCGTGTAGACTGCTACAGTGTAATTGGTATTGCAAGAGAAGCGGCTGCAACATTCCGTAAGCCATTCTGCCCTCCGGTTGTGACAGCATCAGGAAACAGTGAAGATGTGCATGATTATATAAAGGTTACGGTACAGGATCCGGAACTCTGCCCGCGTTATACTGCAAGAGTAGTAAAGAACATCAAAATTGCTCCGTCACCGGTATGGATGCAGAGAAGACTGGCATCCTGTGGTATCCGCCCGATTAATAACATTGTAGATATTACAAATTATGTGATGGAAGAATATGGACAGCCAATGCATGCTTATGATTATGATACGATTGCAGGTCATGAGATTGTAGTTAGAAGAGCAGAAAAAGATGAAAAATTCGTGACACTGGATGGTCAGGAACGCACAATGGATGAAAATGTCCTGATGATTTGTGACGGAGAAAAAGCGATTGGTATCGCTGGTATCATGGGCGGAGAAAATTCCATGATCACAGATAATGTAAAGACAATGCTCTTTGAAGCAGCCTGCTTCGACGGAACCAATATCCGTCTGTCTTCCAAGAGAGTCGGACTTCGTACCGATGCTTCCGGTAAGTTTGAAAAAGGACTGGATCCAAACAATGCACAGGCAGCGATTGACCGTGCATGCCAGTTGATTGAAGAATTTGGTGCAGGTGAAGTAGTCGGCGGAATGGTAGATGTGTACAGCAAAAAGAAAGAGCCTGTTCGTGTGACATTTGAACCGGAAAAGATCAATGCGCTTCTTGGAACTGACATTTCAAAAGAAGATATGCTCAAATATTTTGAAAAAATAGAGCTGTCATATGATGAAGCTACAAATGAAATCGTTGCACCGACTTTCCGTCACGATATTTTCCGCACGGCAGATCTGGCAGAAGAAGTGGCAAGATTCTTCGGATACGACAATATTCCGACCACACTTCCAAAGGGTGAAGCAACAACAGGTAAACTGCCATTTTATTTGAGAATAGAACAGACAGCCAGAGATATTGCAGAATTCTGTGGATTTTCACAGGGATATTCCTATTCTTTCGAAAGTCCGAAAGTGTTTGATAGGTTATTGATTCCACAGGATGATGTGCTTCGTCAGGCAATTACCATTTCCAATCCGCTGGGAGAAGATTTCAGTATTATGCGAACTGTTTCACTGAATGGTATGCTGAATTCACTGGCATTTAATTATAATCACAGAAATAAAAATGTAAAATTATATGAACTGGGTAATATCTATCTGCCAAAGAGCCTTCCGTTGACAGAACTTCCGGATGAGAGAATGCAGTTCACATTAGGTATGTACGGAGATGGTGATTTCTTTACTATGAAAGGTGTAGTGGAAGAATTCTTTGAAAAAGTAGGTCTTCGCAAACCGGCTAAATATGATCCTAATGCAGGAAAAACCTATCTGCATCCGGGACGTCAGGCTAATATTATCTACGAAGGAACAGTAGTAGGCTATATTGGAGAAGTACATCCTGCTGTAGCAGATAATTACGGAATTGGAGAAAGAGCATATGTAGCGGTGTTAGATATGAAGAATGTGGTATCTTTCGCTACTTATGACCGTAAATTCGAAGGAATTGCAAGATTCCCGGCAGTTACCCGTGACCTGAGTATGGTAGTGCCAAAACAGATTCTGGCAGGTCAGATTGAAGAAATGATTGCACAGCGTGGAGGCAAACATCTGGAAAGTTATCATCTGTTTGACTTGTATGAGGGTGCACAGATCGAGAAAGGTTACAAATCTATGGCATACTCGATTACTTTCCGTGCAAAAGATAAGACATTGGAAGAAAGCGATATAGCTTCTGCGATGAAGAAAATCTTAAATGGTTTGGAATCTATGGGTATTGTATTAAGACAGTAAAAAGGTTTTTGCATATTCCGTCGGCATTTTACAAAAAGTGCCGGCGGTACTTGCGTTTTTGAGGAAAATTCTTTATGATATCAGAGGTGAGATGACTCATACCATTTTTTGAAATTGAGGTAAATGATATGAAACTATATATTCTTCGGCATGGAGAGACAGATTGGAATAAAGAAAAATTACTGCAGGGAAAAAGTGATGTTCCGTTAAATGAAAAGGGGAGAACGCTGGCAAAAGCCTCTGCAGAAGGAATGAAGGACATACCCTTTGATCTGGTATTTTCCAGCCCTCTTGTGCGGGCAAGGGAGACTGCAAAACTGGTGTTGGGTGAAAGAGAACTTCCATTTATACTGGATAAAAGAATTGAGGAAATCGGGTTTGGCGAAATGGAAGGAAAGCCGTGGAGAAAGACAGAAGATTTTCCGGGAGATGATAACATCTATTGTTTTTTTGAACATCCGGATCAATATGTACCGCCTAAGGGAGGAGAAAGTCTGACGGATCTGGCAAAACGTTGTGCAGATTTTATGCAGGATATCTGTAACAGACCGGAACTGGAAGAAAAAACGATTTTGATTGCTACTCACGGTGCTGCTACAAGAGGTCTGCTAAATAGCTTGAGAAACTGGACAATGGCGGATTTCTGGGGTGGAAGAGTAGCGCCTAACTGTGGAGTGGCGATTGTAGAAAGTCATCACGGGCAGGCTAAATTAATAGCAGAGAATATAACATACTATCATTAGAAAGAGGTATAGAATGAAAACAGCAGATTTTTACTTTGATTTACCACAGGAACTGATTGCACAGGATCCATTGGAAGATCGTTCTTCTTCCAGACTTTTGGTTCTGGATCGCGAAACTGGAAAGACAGAACATCATATTTTTAAAGATGTGATAGATTACCTGAATCCGGGAGACTGTCTGGTGGTTAATAACACGAAGGTCATTCCGGCCCGTCTGTTTGGAAGCAAAGAAGGAACAGAAGCAAAGATTGAAATTTTATTATTAAAGCGAAAAGAAAATGATGTATGGGAAACACTGGTAAAACCTGGTAAAAAAGCCAAACCGGGTACCAGAATCTCCTTTGGGGACGGACTTCTGACAGGAGAAGTCATTGATGTGGTAGAAGAGGGCAATCGACTGATTAAGTTTACCTATGACGGAATCTTTGAAGAGATTCTGGATCAGCTGGGACAGATGCCGCTGCCACCATATATTACCCATCAGTTAAAAGACAAGAACCGTTACCAGACTGTTTATGCCAAACATGACGGATCTGCAGCAGCACCAACAGCCGGACTGCATTTTACTCCGGAACTTCTGGAAGCCATCAAAGCGAAAGGTGTGAACATTGCCCATGTAACTCTGCATGTAGGTCTGGGAACCTTCCGCCCGGTAAAAGTAGAAGATGTGACCAACCATCATATGCATTCTGAGTTCTATATCGTGGAAGAAGATCAGGCAAAACTGATCAACGAGACAAAGCAGAGGGGTGGAAAGATCGTATCTGTGGGAACTACAAGTTGTCGTACACTGGAATCAGCAACCGATGATCAGGGCATTCTTCAGGCAGGAAGTGGCTGGACAGATATCTTTATTTACCCAGGTTACAAGTTCAAGATGATTGACCGCCTGATCACCAATTTCCATCTGCCAGAATCCACACTGCTGATGCTGGTGTCTGCGCTGGCTGGAAAAGACAAAATTATGGCAGCATACGAAGAGGCAGTGAAAGAACGGTACAGGTTCTTCTCGTTTGGTGATGCCATGCTTTTGAAATAACAACCATATCTTACATTTGTAAGAAGTACACAAAAACCGGGAAACGTAAGGAGTGTTGCGTATTCCCGGTTCTTTTAATATGCATGTGGTATCTGACTAAAAGTCTTTATAGATAAATTTGTGACACAGACCATTTTTAAACACAATGGAAGTGATCTGACCGTCTGTAATATACACGACATCAAGAACAGTGCTCATATAGGTTTTTAGTATATCCGGATCCACGGCTGCTACGAAGTCTTTAAAGTAGATATATGTCTTATTTTGCAATTCTTTTTGTATAAGCAGGTGACTGGCCTGTTTAATAAATTCTTCATCAGATAGAACAGTTTCTGTGTTCTGAGTAATCATGCCAAGTCTGGCATTAATTTCTTTCATGCGGT
The DNA here is from genome assembly GCA_934373455.1 of uncultured Marvinbryantia sp. Classification (GTDB taxonomy): domain Bacteria; phylum Bacillota; class Clostridia; order Lachnospirales; family Lachnospiraceae; genus Marvinbryantia. Next base: position 5,183 of record CAKRON010000083.1, on the reverse strand, counting down.
TACCAATTTCTGTTTTCCGGAGAATGAAATCTCTTTCCAACATTGCATTTTCAGGATAAAGGTACAGATCATGCAGACGTTGCATAGCACGTTCCTGTTTTTCTTTTTCCTTTCTAAGAGCTGCCAGTTCCGGATCAATAGCAGCCTTTTTCTTTCCGGTCCTTTTTGGTGTGAACACATAAGAATCATCGGAACTATACCGACTCAGCAGATTGAAGAAGTCATTCAGTCCATCTGGTTCAATATGATCTACACAGCAGAAGGTGGATCCGAGGAGCAGTCTGTCTTGTAATTCCTCTGGGTTATTAATAGCGGAGAAAGTTTTCTTTGCATTAAGCATATTTAAAATGTAATTGACGATAAATTCTCCGACGATCATATCGTTTACAGTAGCATTATCGCATTTTTTGGTTTTACGATGAAGAGGGCAACTGTAATTTGAAGGTCGGTATCCATCTGCGTGCTTCTTACCTGGAGTGGAAACCATTTTATTTCCGCACTTGCCACAATAGGCAATTCCCTGGAAAATATGAACATTTTCAGAGTGTCTGATCCGGCCAGGAAGGTTCTCAAGATTTCTGGAATTTGTTTTTAGGAAACCTTTCATTAGTTCATGCTCTTCCAGAGTGAAAATAGCAGGATGGTGGTCTGGAATCAGTATCCATTCTTCTTCCGGCTTAATAGTGCGGTGCTCAGTACCTTTAAAACGATTGTACCTGTAAATACCGGCATAAAAAGGACTGGAGGCTATTTTCCAAACAGCATTAGGTGACCAGTCGCATCCTGCTCTGGTTTTATATCCTGCCGCATTTAAGGCTCTTGCTGTATAGACAAGAGATTTTGTTTCAAGATACTTATCTTTCAGAATAACGCATACAGAAGCCTCATCATTCTGGACAGAGAAAGTTTTTGTATTTGGATCATAATCGTATCCATATGGTACACGCCCACCGTTCCATAACCCGCTATTTGCCCTGGAGATCATAGTGGCAGTGACACGTTCTGCAGTCATGTTACGTTCCAATTCTGCAAATACAAGGATGATCTTCAACATGGCTTCACCCATAGCGGTACTGGTATCGAACTGTTCATTTTTGCTGACAAAAGTAACACCCAGGTCTTTCAGCTCCTGGTACATTTCAGCAAAGTCCAGAAGGTTTCTGGATATACGGTCAATCTTCCATACAAGAACATGGGAAAATTCACCCTTCCGAATCCGTGTTATCATATTCTGGAAAGCTGGCCGGTCCGTGTTCTTACCGGAGTATCCGGCATCCTCGAAGATTTCATAATTATCAGTACCAAGCATAAGCTGACTGTATGCAATAAGATCTCTTTTCTGCATAGGAATAGAGTCTTTATCCACCTGATAGATGGTGGATACTCGGATGTAGATAGCAACTTTTGTTTCGTGAAAAGATTTTTTGACTGCCATAATTGGAATGCTCCTTGTGATGGTATATTAAATAAATGTTTGACAAAAATGTTGAATATCTATATAATGTACTTAACAAGAGAACCGTTGGTCAGTGTACACCTGACCGCCGGATAAAGCATCAGCTAAAAATAGCGCCTTACTTTACCAGAGCAGGGGCGCTATTTTTTATGCATAATATTGACAACAAGAGTTACAACTGCACAAAGCATAATCACAAATGTGAATAATTCATCATATGTAACCATCAGCACCAGCCTCCTTTCGTAAAAAAACGTCCGGCGGCTGACATAACACCCCAACGGTTCCCCGGTTAAATATACTATTCTATTTTTTTATCTCTTCCATATCAGCCAAAAACAGGCGTTTTTCCCTTTTTGACATAGAACGGAATGCGAAAATGATATCCTGTTCATCTTCAGAAGCAATGGTACAACTATATTCAGAATTGCCAATAAGGTAATCTATAGATGTGTGAAGGGCTGTTGACAGCCTTGCGGCAATGTCGATATTAGGAAGTACTTTTTCAGATAAAATATCATTGAAGTATTCTTCGGAAATTTCCACTCTTTCCAACAGATCGGACGCACTCATCTGCAACTGAGTCATCCGATCTGTAATCCTGGAAGAGAGGAGAGGGGAGCAGTATGTATTTGTACCAGTAGAATAATGCACTGTTGTCCTGCCAAGGATATAATCTGCAGGAACACCAAAATAAGCAGCGCACCGGTTAACTATTTCTGCAGATGGTCTGCTGTAGTCCCTTTCGATGTTTGAGATTACCTGAGAAGAACATCCTATTATCTGGGAAAGCTCTGACTGGAGCAATCCTGCTTCAGTGCGAAGTTTTTTAATTCTATTACCTACTGTCATAAAATAACCTCAAGTTTAAACAACTGTAACTTCACCAGTAGTTAAATTAATATAATATTGTGCGATAACGGAACCGCCGAATAATATCTTTGCATCATTTTCCTCACCAGCAATGTATTGATGCACAGCAACATTGAGTTCCCCGCCTACAATAGATAAGCAGGAAGTGGTATTGTCTGCAAAATTAATGATGCCATGAATTTCATTGCTTGCTTTGAAATAGTTATTATAGTAATTTAAAGCATAGTCGGTAATATATTGATCGGTTCTTGTAGTGGCAAGTCGCCAATTCCCAGTAACATCGTTAGGGACTGAGTTATGAAAAGTAAGATGAATGGTTTCGTGCAGTTTGGCAGAACCATCATCCTCACCGACTTTGCGAATAGCCAACATATTCGATCCTCCATAAGAATTATCATAATTAATATAATAACAGCCTTCGATAATGTCGTTATTTTCCATAGAAGGTAAATAATCACCACCACTAACGTATACATTTTTTTTCAGATCTTCGGAACCAAAAAATGTACACCAAAGATTGTCCAATGTATATTCATTATCAGCTGAATTGTAATACATATCGCAATCTACAAATTCTATAGATGGTTGAACATCTACATTACGTGCTATAGAATAAATGATTACATACTGTTCAGAATAGTTGCCCGTTTCGATGTCTTTTGTTGTGACTCTAGGGTATTTCTGTTCAAGATAATTCCATAAATCATCACTATTTTTAAAAACTTGATCATCCAATGTTATGGTTTCGGAAATTTCCTGCTGAGCGCAAACCAAATATGGTTCAGAAGAAATCAAGAAACATGCACTTAATAAGATAATAATTTTCTTTTTCATAACTCTTATCTCCTTTTCACGCTTCGGTACCACTCGAAGCTTATTATTTTGCCATTTTAATTTTTTTATCCATTTCACTGGAATGTTTATTATCATGGGAAGAGCTTTGTTTCACAGCAGAAATTCCTTCTATACTCAACACCTCTGCTTTAGCTCGTAAATATCGTCTGCAATCATCTGAGCATTTACCATATATAATGAGAAGATCTTCTTCTTCGTTGGAAAGTTTAGAAATGTTACTTCGGCATAGTAAATAGTCTATCGATGTATGAAAAAAATCGGCCAAACATATAAGCGTTTTCAAATCAGGACAACCATTTTTGAAATTATCTATCTGTATCTGTGAAAGCCCAGTTTTTTTACATAACAGTTCTGAAGAAATATGAGATTCTTCCAATAAAGAATTAAATCTATCAGAGAAAGAAAAATCAAAAATAAATATACCGCTATTTTCGAGATCATTTATGTGAGATGTTTCTTCTAATCCATATAACCAATCCATACTCACACCATAGTGTTGACAAATTTTTATTTTTGTCTGGTCATCCGGTGTGCTTTTCCCATTCTCATATAAAGATACAGTCGATTTAACAATACCAAATTGCTTTCCAAAATCTTCCTGATTCAAACCGCTGTTAGTTCTTAAAATTTTAAGACGATCTCCAATAGTAGCCAAATTAAAAGACTCCTTTCCTAAAGGTTAAATATTTTAAACTAATTATACAGCACAATAAAACTTTATCAAATCATAAACAAATAAGTTTTAAAATCTTCAACTTTTAGTTGACTTAAAATAAAAGTTGAAGTATTATAAACATATAAAGGAGGTGCGATTATGAATTTGAAACTTCTGAAACTCGCAAGGGTCAAAAAGAGGCTTACCCAAAAACAAATGGCTGAAGAGTTAGGGTTTCGTGATAAAAGCAGCTATTGTCTTATCGAAAATGGTAAAACTCAAATTTCAACGTCTACTATGAGAAAAATGATAACCATACTACAACTTTCTGAAGATGAAGCAATAAAAATTTTTTTTGCTTAAAAAGTTTAAAAAACTAAAACCTTGTGTTCTAAATATATGAACAAGTATACAGTATGGAGGTGTAAAGAAAAATGCCAAAATTTGCTACGAAAGCTGCGGCTAACATGTTTTGCCAGGCACGATATGAGGCCGCAAAGTCAAATGAGCGTCTGAGCAGCAGAGAAGGAGCGGCAGAAGAAATAGGAATTGACCGGACAAGGCTGGCCAGAATTGAACTTGGGAGCACAATACCATATCAGGAAGAAGTTCTTCTGATGGCTGACTGCTATAAGGCACCGGAGCTGAAAGGCAATTACTGCCGGGAAATGTGTCCGCTCGGTAAAAATATGCCGAAGATTGAGAACGAAGGCTTAGACAGAATCAGCCTGAGGATGCTTTCGTCTTTAAAAAAGATAAATGAGGTGAAGGAATCACTTCTGGATATTACAGCAGACGGGATCATTACAGAAGATGAAAAACCTGAATTAAGAAAAATTATTCAGACGTTGGATGAAATGCATGAAATTGCAGAGAATCTAAAAAATTGGGTTGAAAAAAATCTGGAATAAGGAGCAGGAACATGCAAGAACAGAAAAAGCTGCCGCCCTGGTGTAAAAGGGCAAAAATAGCAATGATCCGAAAGGATATATCAGTAGAACAGCTTGCTGAAGAATTGGGATATACCCGTAACCATCTTTCAGCAGCCTTGAATGGTAAGTGCAACGATGTAATCCGTAAAAAGGTAAGCAGTTATTTGAATATATCCGATTCGGAGAAGGAGTTAAAAGATGAGTTTGGAGGAAAAGATTAGAAAAATACTGAAAACCAAATATGGAATAGAGACAGATGAAGAACTTCTGCAGGCCGTGGAAGAAATGCCAAAACTTGATATTGGAATTTTTGTAAGCCGACAGCAGGAAGAAAATATAGCGTAGAAAGAAGGCGAAGAAATGTTTTACAGAGTATGTCCGGACTGCGGAGCAAATCTGGATCCGGGAGAGA
>CAKRON010000082.1 GCA_934373455.1 uncultured Marvinbryantia sp. | reverse complement strand
ACCGCTACCGCCTCATACCAGTTTCTGCTGTTTACACTCGCGGAGAACGTTTACACAAAATTCAGGATAGACCCCCGAAGCCGTTGCATAGCGCACGGAGCGACGGAATAGTGGGCTCCGTGTTTCTTTTCCACATATTTGAAATTGTGGTTTGTTCAAGCCCGGAACGCTTGGACAACTCATATATCGTCCAACCGCGCTCATCCATGAGTTCTTTAATTCGTTTTTTAGTGTCCATCAGATGATACCCCCGCCACGTCTTTCCATAACATTTTAGTGAACATCTGATTGGCAAAAAAGAAATCATAAGGGTTGTAAAATGCATATCATATGAGTTATGATATGAAGTGCATATGATACGTAAATTGGAATGGTTTCGTAATTGGCAATATACAGGAAAACAGACCATTCCGACAACTGAATAATGCATTCAGGCGCTTTCTGTAGAATAGAACGACGATGACTATTTACAGGAGGCAACAAAATGAAAAACAGCATGTACGGATATGTTCGTGTGTCCACAAAGGATCAGAACGAGGCGCGTCAGTTGATTGCTATGCAAGAGTTTGGTATCGATGAACAAAACATATTCGTAGAAAAGCAATCTGGAAAAGACTTCAACCGTCCACAGTACAAGCGGCTTCTGCGCAAGCTAAAAGCCGGTGACACCCTTGTGATTAAGAGTATCGACCGGCTCGGAAGAAATTATGACGAGATCATTGAACAGTGGCGAATCATCACTAAGGAAAAGCAGGCGGCGATTGTACTGCTGGACATGCCGCTGCTGGATACCCGTCAGGGACGTGATTTGACCGGAACACTGATTGCTGATATTGTTTTGCAGCTTCTCTCCTATGTCGCCCAAACTGAGCGAGAGTTCATAAAGAGACGTCAGGCAGAAGGAATTGCGGCAGCAAAAGCAAGGGGTGTACGGTTTGGTCCCAGACCCAAGGAGCGTCCGGATGAATACGAACAATGCTGTATAGCGTGGCAAAATGGCACAATGACTGCCAGAGAAGCAGCAAGGCATCTGCAAGTGTCGCACAATACCTTTTTACGCTGGATAAGGGCTGATGGAAACATTGAGCGATGACTGGCGCATCAATTATTGGTCTGAGTTGTTAGGAAATATTCAACGCTTCTGGGGAACGAAGTAGAGAAAGGGCATTCGAAAGAAGGCATCGAGACAGCGATCTTCAACTGGTCAGTAGCATTTGATACAAAGAACCGTGAGCCTTTGTTTTATGAGGTTTATCCGGGAAGCATTAATGACGTATCCCAGCTTCAATGTATGGTAGACAAAGCAATCGGATATGGGTATCGGCAGATTGGATTTATCCTGGATCGGGGGTATTTCAGCAAAGAAAACATCGATTACTTGGAAGCGAACGGATACAGCTATATTATGATGCTGAAAGGGAAAGCGGATCTTGTACAGAAGTGGGTACTGGAGAACAAGGGAAGCTTTGAGACGGATCGGCGGTATAATATTCCATCCTACAGCGTATATGGAAAAACGATAGAGAAGAAACTGTTTGCGACAGACAAGAAGCCGAAATACATTCATCTGTATCATAGCGTAAGCAAGGAAGCAAATGAGAGGATGGATGTAGAGAAGAAGATCAACCAGCTGACCGAATTTTTGAACAGGAACATCAATCGCATCAAGGAATTTGGGCCGGGAATGGAGCAATATTTCTATCTTCATTACGAAGACAAGAAGGAAAACGAGAAGGCGAAAGGGAAGGCAGGAGAGGAAGCGGAGAAAACGAACACAAAGAAATTCGTGTATTTTGAGGAGAAAGCGTCCGTGATAGATCTGGAACTGAAGCTATGCGGATACTTTGTGATTATAACCTCCGAGAAAATGACGGCGAAGCAAGCCTTGGAGATCTACAAGGGAAGAGACGCATCGGAGAAACTGTTCATGTCAGATAAAACTTTCCTTGGGAATCAAAGCCTGCGTGTCGATTCAGATGAGTCGGCAGCAGCAAAGATCTTCATTGAGTTCATTGCACTGATTATCCGAAATCGCATGTATAATAATCTGCAGGATGAGATGAAAACGCTGGCGAAGAAACCGAACTATATGTCTGTTCCGGCAGCAATCAGGGAACTGGACAAGATAGAGATGTCGCGTCAGCTGGATGGAGTGTATCGATTTGATCATGCGATTACGGCCACACAGAAAGCGATTTTAAATGCTTTCGGGATGACTGAAGGATATGTGAAGAACAAGGCTGAAGAGATCAGCCGAAAGCTGACGGCTGGAATTTGAAGGAGGGAGAAGAGATGGCACGGATAGCATCTATGGAGGCGCTGGAGCAGAGAATAGAGAAAGCGCAGGAACAGGTCAGCAAAACGAAGAAGGCCTACGATGCAGCTATAGCGGTATTAAGTGATCTGCTCGACAAGCGGGATGCATTACGCAGAGATGAGCTTGTGAAGGCAATTATGAAGAGCGATAAGACCTATGAAGAGGTACTGGAGTTCTTAAATTCGGAAAAAACAGACGAAAGCGAAAAAAGAAAAAAGCTATTCCCAGATCAGGAATAGTGGTTAAAGATGACTATTGAGTCGGAAAAATCCTGGAAATTCAGGATGTAATGGATGTTTCCCCAGCAATCATCCATTTCAACGTAGCATTTAAAGAGCTGTTCTGGAGAAAGTTTCAGTCTGGAATGGAGCCGGCAGTCATCTTCCGAGAGTCTGGTATCGACCCAGACATGCTGGGAAAGACCCGTGTGGATGGATTCAAAGGAATGCTGAAAGCCGAGATAAAGAAAGGAAGAGGGTTCCGCGATCTTACTACTTCGAATGAGTTTTACGCCAAGAACATGACTGCAGAGCAGCGAATTGCTTACTTGGAGCAACAACTCGAGTACAAAGACCAGGAGATCGAGTTTCTAAAAAAAATTGTGTCTTTGACCCGGGGAGACAAGGGCTCTTGAGCATTCCAGCGAACGCCAAGTATGCTATTATCCGAGAGATGACGATGCGAGACAATAACCGGCTGAACCTCTCCTGGCTTTGCGAAACAGCCTGTGTATCGCGCTCCGGGTATTATAGCTATCTACAGAACGAAGCCAAATGGCAGGAGCGAGAGGAGGCTGATCGGAAAGACTTTCTGCTTATTGTAGAAGCGTATCAGTTCCGCGGATATGATAAAGGAGCCAAGGGGATCAAGATGCGGTTGCTTCATCTGGATCCACCGGTGAACATGAATCTGAAGAAGATCAGGCGCCTGATGAAAAAGTATCGCCTGCTCTGTCCGATCCGCAAGGCAAATCCTTACCGCCGAATGGCAAAAGCATTGAAGACGTCCAATGTAGCGCCAAACCTGGTAGAACGCCAGTTCGAAACTCACGGGCCCAGAATGGTACTGCTGACGGATATCACCTACATCCTGTACAAGGATTCCGGGAAATGTTATCTGTCCACGATCCTGGATGCTTTCACGAAGCAGATTCTTGCCTGGGTTCTCAGCGATTCACTGGAGGTCGACTTTGTTCTTGAAACAGTGGAAATCCTCGTTCGAGATCACGGTAAAGAGATCACCTCGGCGACCATGTGCCATTCTGACCAAGGCTGCCACTACACCAGCTATACGTATATTGAGCTGTTGAAGGACAAGGATCTGCGTCAATCCATTAGATATAAGACCGACAAACATTTTATAATGGGGGATCATTATGTGGCAGCTTGCTATTATTGACGATGAGCCACTGGTCATATCAGGTATCCAGGCAATGCTCAAACGGATCAATTTAGATATCATACCGTGCGGTTCAGCTTCAAACGGCATTGATGGATATGACCTTCTTCTTGAAACCAAACCTGATATTATTATAACAGATATATATATGCCACAAATGGACGGTATGAGCATGATTGAATCAGTGATCGAATATCTGCCCAATAGTGTTTTCGTAGTAATAAGCGGATACCAGGATTTTGAATACGCCAGACAGGCAATTTCACTGGGCGTCATAGATTATATTGATAAGCCAATAACACTGCCGAAATTGCAACGGATCCTTGAACGGTGTGCTATACTTCTCAACAAGAAAACCACTACCTCTGTTTTTGATGATCAATATAGAGAATTGATTAACCACATTGCTGAGGCCATTATCGAGAAAAACCCAGAAAGCATAATTGTATACAAAGAAGAAATGATTCGGATTTTAAGTCAGATACACACGATTTCGGAGCTAAAGAATCATGTTTACAAAATTTCAAGCATTCTCGCATCCATCCTATTCAATGAAAGATCATCCAATACCTACGAATATTTTTATCCTTCCTATACGGAATTGAGCAAGTTGGAAGAAGAAAAAGATATCATCGATTATCTGGACAAGGTCTTTGAAAAAGTGATTACCCTGTTGCATGAGTCAACGCCTGACTATGAAGAACCGATCCATCTGATGAAAAAATATATCCAGCTCCATTTTCGCGAAGATATCAGTCTTACTGAAATTGCAGATGAATTAAAAATGAATCCGACTTACCTGAGCATTCTTTTCAAGAAAAAAGCAGGTATCAGCTTTATAAGATATCTGACGGAAAAAAGAATAGAAGAAGCGAAAAAGCTTCTGGCATCAGGACTGAAAGTAAACACCGTCAGCCAGGCTGTCGGATATAACAGCTATCGATATTTCTGTGATGTTTTCAAGAAAATCACAGGCCACACGCCAGGCGAATACAGAGATAGTAAGATTGAATGAAGCGCAAACCATTTTTTTAACGAAAAGAAATGAGGATAAAGTAATTTGAGAATGCTGAAACTGTATTTCCAGAAAATCAGTACCAAAGTTATGCTTGCAATGATCATAGCATTTGTAATTTCATCGCTGGTTGTTGCCAAACTAATGTATAAAGAATCCTCGGCAATAATAGAAAAATCATATCTGACGATTAACACAAGCGCTCTAGCAACATATTGCGAACTGTTAAATATGAAACAGGAGCATCTGGTGGAGTATATTCGTACCGATATAATGTCCGAATCATTCATTAAATGCTTCTCGTCCAGGAATCGTTCCTCCAAGCCCTTCTCGCTGAAACTTGCAAATCATTCCGCCATCGTAGAAATCATGAACCATATGATGTTGATGGAACCTGCAATTACCGGCGTCTTTTATTTTGACAATTACGGAAACAAAGTGATGACAACTAATGGCTCGATTTTAACAAGCGATTACGCATTTGACATTTTTGACACCCAACCGGAACTGACCGCGACAGTGCTTGAGAATGAAGGACTCGAATGCTTCTTTGGTCATAATGTTTTTTCGCCGAATGACAAAAGCAATTATACAGTCATCAAACTGCTCCGCGAAACTGAAAATTTTTCAAACATAGGTATCCTGGTCCTGACTGTAAGCAAACAGATGCTGATGAGCAATCTGAACGACTCTGATACTGATGATAATTATACGATCATGCTGTTGGATCCTTACAATGGTCAGGAACCGGTCTTCTCCACGGATCAGAATTCTGATCTCTCAGAACCCTTGAGCCATTATTCTGTTCAGGCTGATAAAGATACAGAAGATTCAAAATACATATTCCTCAGCACTGTTGCTTCCAGATCCAAATGGATTGCGGTAAGCTTTGCCGACAAGAGCCAGTTAAATGCAACCGGGCACTATATCAGGACTTATCTGTATACAACCCTTTCCATCGTTATCCTTGCGGGCATTGCTTTTTCTGCAGTTGCAACATATGTTATCTCAAAACCTATAAAACAGGTCAGATTATCTATCGATATATTCAGAGAAAATCACAAACCCATTACTGATGAATATGACAACAGTGAAATCGGGAAAATAGGATATGCTTTGAAAGACGCGGTCAATGAGAATATAGAACTGAATAAAAAACTGACAAAAACGGAAATCAGGGAAAAAGAAGCAGAACTCCTGCTTCTGCAGGCCCAGATTAATCCGCATTTCCTGTATAACACCCTTGACACCATTTATATGCTTGCAATGATTAATGATCAGGATCAGATTGCAAAACTGACAGCAGCATTAAGCGATATATTTAAGATTTCCCTCAACAATGGAAAGAAATATCTTCAGCTTAAAGATGAGTTGGCTTATATTCGCAATTATATGCTGATACAGGAATCGCGTTATCAGAATAAATTCGATTTCGAGACAGAAGCGGATGAAACTGCGCTTAACTGCTTTATGCTCAAGCTGCTAGTAGAACCTTTTATTGAAAACGCAGTGACTCACGGAATAGAACCCAAAAGCGGACAGGGGCATATACGCTTTACTGCAAACGTCCGGGATGAAATACTGTATATACAGATCATTGATGATGGTGTCGGTATAACGGATTTATCGAAGCTGGCAGCTGGTTACGGAATACAGAATGTGATTGACCGCATTAAACTGTTCTACGGGGACAATTACGGTGTAGACATTATCAGCAACCCTGGGAAAGGGACAAAGGTCATGATCACAATACCGGTTTGGCCGGAAAGGAAATATGATAATGACTGAAGTCGTACCCAAAGAAACCTGACAAATAATAATAATAACCTCATCCTAATACAATTGATAACATTTTCCATACAGCCGGAATAGGGAAAAATAACAATAACGCACATTAATACAAAGAATATGAGGCTTTACATTTCATCCGTTCCAATTTATACTGATATCAGTTGAAGTCGACTTCATCGTTATTCAGCTGAACAAGGACCTGATTATATCAAAAGAAAGGAAGACACACATGAAACGCCTGATTTCAACAATCCTTGTACTGATCATGCTGATGTGCATCAGAGTAGTCTTTGCTGAAGAGGAAGCATGGACACTTTACTGGATGTATCCCTATGCTGAAGAACACGCAATCTGTCAGACAATTGCCAAGGTGGTCGCAAAATACCAGGCTGAAGTAAATCCGAATCTTGTTTATAATCCGGAATATATATCCGACTCTGAACCATACTATCAGAAACTGAAGATTCTGATCGGTAGCAATGAAGCCCCTGACATGTTCTGGGGCGACGCTGATACCTTCACGAAAACGCTGAGAGATCAGGGCCTGCTTACCAATATCGGCGAAATCATTGACGAACTTGGGCAGAGAGACAAGTTCCTGCCGATTACCTATCAATATCAGCAATATGATGATGGAAGCCTTTACCTCATGGCAACAGGTGCAAATAACGAGGTATTCTTCTATCATCCGTCCCTGTTTGAAAAAGCCGGCATTGAAAAACAGCCGGAGACCTGGAATGAGTTTTTCGATGTATGTGAAAAACTGAAGGCCGCAGGAATTACACCCCTCTCTGTCATGGGAAATCCCTGGTATATCCTTCGTTATGCAGCCTTCATGCCATATCGTATGACAGGAAACGAATGGATTTCGAAAACCATTTCCGGCCAGACATCTTGGGGAGATGAAACCGGTATCGCAATGGGCGAATTCCTCCAGAAAATTTCTCAGTACTTCGTTGATGGCTGGGCAGGGATGGACAGCTCCGCATGCCGGGACTATTTCCTCGCCGGAAGCGCAGCCATGTGGTATATGCCGCTGTCCGCAGCCCAGTCTGCGGTTACCGGACCGGACAATGAACTGATCGACGATATAGCATACTTTAAACTTCCCCTGCTTGATGGTTATACAGCAACCACTGAAAAGGACTATTTTGCCAATTCTGGCAAAGGCTTCATGATCAATTCCAAAACATTCAATGCCCATCCGGAAGAGATCAAACGTTTCATTGACTTCTTCATTAACAACTTCGGTGATATAGGTTTGTATCAATGCAACTATATTTGCGGAATCCTGCCGAACAACATGGATGATTTGTCCAGTTTCGTCAAACAGATGTATCAGGACTTCTCCGAAGTTTCTCCGGATCGCTACGCATGGTGCTGGGATGTTGTTATCGATTCAGCGTCCAATGAAACACTAAAAGCTGAAATCGTCAATCTGGCGCTTGGCGAAATCACTCCCCAGGAATTCGGCGAACGGATGGATGAAGCAATTGCTGAAAATGTACTTTCAGAGTAAACAGCTAATCTAACAGACAAGGGGAGAGACTGTGGTTTCTCCCCTTACAGATTAATATCCAGTAAAGATTTATTTCTTGTACTGAAAGCTAACAGGAGTGATGTATTCATGCGCGCAAAAAATAAACTTGTACCCTGGGTCTTTTCAGCACCTGCGCTTCTTGTTTTCAGCTTTGTTGTGGTTTTTCCAGTAGTCTGGAATGTGGTTCTCAGCCTGTACAAATGGGATGGTATATCCGTTATGAAATATATAGGCACAAAAAACTACAACAAACTATTTACGGACAAAACCTTCATTCAGGCTTTGCTGAACAATTACAAATTCTGCCTGATCAGCACCATTTATCAGTTCTGTGCAGGTCTGTTTATGGCCATGCTGCTCAACAGCATCGATAAAGGCCGCAATATATTAAAGGTCATCTATTTTGTTCCATGCATCATAACAACGGTTGCCTTAAGCCAGATTTTTATGAAGTTGCTGGCCCTGGAACCGATAGGTGTAGTCAATTCAATACTTAAGGCTGTCGGTATCACTCCCGTATCATTCTTGGGAAACGCGAGTACCGCACTCTATACACTTTCGCTTATTGATGCCTATAAGTATTGCGGAATCTATATGATCATTCTGTACTCCGCTCTTGTCGGTGTACCGGATGATATCGTGGAAGCATCCATTATTGACGGCTGCGGATGGTTCAGGCAGTATTTCAGCATTAAAATCCCCATCATAAAAGGCGTTTGCGGAATGGTGCTTATTATGCTGATCAACGGTACACTGAAATCTTTTGAGATGCCATATGTACTGACAAACGGCGGTCCGGGAACATCAACTGAAATGATGGCAACTTACATGTACAAAACTGCATTTTCCAAAATGGATTATGGCTATTCCAGTACACTTGCTGTTTTTCTCCTGGTTGAGTGCCTGATTATTGTTTCTGTACTGCGCAAACTGACGCCCGGCAATGAATCAATCTGACAAGGAGGAAGCGAAAAGTGAAAAGGAATATTTCCTCACGAACTGTGAGAGTCATCTTATACTGTTTTCTCCTGATTGTCGCTTTGATTCAGATTTATCCGATCTTCTGGGTTATCTGTTCAAGTCTGAAAACCAATGATGAACTAGTCAGGTCAGCCTCTTACGCAATGCCCCAAGGCTTTTTTACAGGTCATTACCAACGTGTATTCAGCATGCCTACCATTCCAAATGCTTTCCGGAACAGTATTATTGTTACCGTTCTGGAACTCTCACTCGAAGTCATCCTGACATGCCCATTTGCCTATGCCCTGACGAAACTCCATTTCAAGTCCGGCCCCAGACTTTTTGGCTTTGTCCTTACTGGAATGATGATACCGACATTTGTCTGCCTCATCCCGATGTTCCGTATGTATAACATACTCGGTCTGCGCAATACTTACCTTTCACTCGTCCTTCCACAGCTTGGATTCGGAATTCCCATGTCAACATATATGTATAAAAGCTTTATGGATTTTATACCCGATTCATTGTTGGAAGCCGCAGAAATTGATGGAGCCAGTTCATACCAATCATTCTTCAAAATCGTTGTTCCTATGATCAAAAACGCAACGATTACAATCCTGACATACAAGTTCATCTATGTCTGGAATGAGTTTACTTACGCAAATACATTTATGACAGAAAAAAGCATGAAAACATTGCCGATCATGCTGAAGGATTTTGCCGGTGAATATGGCATGATGGACTGGGGATCTGTTTATGCCGCAATTACAATTGCTGTTTTACCCACTTTATTAATTTATTTTATTCTGAGCAAAAATGTAATCGAAGGCATCTCGCTTGGATCTGTAAAGATGTAACCATCACCTTGTCCATACTATCAGTTTTTTATAAACAATATGTGAAGTAAGGCGGAGGGAAAAGCCATGGAAAAAGCAGTCATTACGCTTGGCAATAAAAAAGACGTCATCAATAAATATCTCTTCGGACATAATCTCGAACATACGCGTGCCTGTATGTATGAAGGTCTTAACGCGCAGATGATACGCAACCGAAAATTTGCCGGAAAAGGTTCAAACAAAACAGGTGTCGCACCGGGATGGTATCTTATAGGCGATCAGAACGTTTACTGCACACTGAACCGTTTTGATTCATATGTGCGGCATTATGAGAGATATAAGCACAGTGAAAGACGCAATGAATGCAATTCGCTGACATTAATGAACCCGGTCGAAGGAGCAAAAGCCGGTATTGGGCAGAATTTTTTGTACCTTGACAAAGATAAGCAGTATGAGATCCGGATCGTATTGAAAAGCAGAGCAGAAAAACCGGTCACATGGTATATGCACATCACTGACAGTAGCGGAACCAATGAATACTGGAAGCAGGAAGAAATACTCGCCCCTGGTGACTGGACAAAATACATATTTACTTTTGTCTCAGTGGCACAGGACGATAAAGCCAGGCTGGAGATATATTTCACGGATTGCGCAGAAGTAAAAATCGGTGTTGTTTCCATGCTGCCCACAGATCATTTCCATGGAATGAGGAAGGATGTTATCGAATGCCTCCGGGAAATCGGACCGACAATGCTGAGATGGCCCGGCGGCAATTTTGCAGGAGAATATCGCTGGAAAGACGGTCTGCTGGACGTAGACCAGCGCGGAGCACAGAAATCCTACAGGGAGATGGAAACACATCCTTATTCCTATGGTTTTGATTTTCATGAAATAAATGTTGATGATTTCATTGCCTTGTGCCGTGAAATAGGAGCGGAGCCCTATGTAACAATCAATCTCGCCTGGGATACGCCCGAAGATTGTGCCGAATTTGTTGAATACTGCAACGGAGATAAAACAACAGAATTTGGAAAACTAAGGGCTGAACGCGGAAATGAAGATCCGTACAACGTGATATTCTGGTCGTTGGGCAATGAATTTGGTTTAGGTCATATGGAAGGACCCAATACCCCCGAAGCATATTCAGAAAAAGCCCATC
>CAKRON010000081.1 GCA_934373455.1 uncultured Marvinbryantia sp. | reverse complement strand
ATACCAGTGGGGAAGGTATCTTAAAAGGTATCGAACGCAAAGAATACAATATGGAACTGGATAATGATTATACCGGTCATTTTAAATTTGCAGCAGACGGAGAAACGGTTACTTATACAGATGGTACAGCAACACATATTGTACCTCATCAGTATACCAATCATCCATACTTTGATTATGATGAGACAACACAGAAGTATCTTAGAAATGAATATCCGGATCGTTCTGCAGGAGCAGCGCAGATTGATGAAACAACCGGCAATCAGTTAAGTTATGATAATGTGATTATTCAGTATTGTGAGATTCGGAACTATGATGATAACGGTTATTTAAATGTCAACACTAACTCAGGTGGTGATGCGGTCTTATTTACCAGAGGAACATATCAGAATGCCACATGGGTAAAGGACTCTGACTGGGGACCGGCAAAATACTATGATGCTGATGGAAATGAAATTGCAATCAACCAGGGAAAAACCTGGGTATGTATCGTTCAGGATACCAGAAAAGACGATACCAGTTTTGAATAAAAGTTTAAGAGTATGAAAAAGTAACAGTAACGCGGAGGATAAGGTTAAGTGGAGAAAAAAGAAAACAAATCAAATTATTTAGTGCAGGGAACCATTCTTGCTGTGGCATCGATTATAGCAAGAATTATCGGAATGATTTACCGGATTCCCTTAACCAATATTCTCGGCGATGAAGGTAATGGTTACTACACAACTGCAAATCAGATTTATACGATACTGCTGATGGTGTCAACTTTCAGTTTGCCTCTTGCGGTTTCCAAACTCATATCAGAGAGGCTTCATCAGGGACAATATAAGAATGCACAGAAAGTATTTCATTGCGCAATGCGTTTTTCGGTAATAGCAGGTGGCGCAATTTCTCTGCTGACGTTTTTCTTTGCAGGAGTGATTTGCGGTAATATCATGAAGGTGGATAATGCAGCGTATGCATTACGAGTATTGTCACCGGCCATTTTTATCTTTGCAATTGCGGGTGTTTTCCGAGGCTATTTCCAAGGGCATGAGTCGATGGTTCCGACTGCAATTTCCCAGATCATCGAGCAGATTATCAATGCGTTTGTATCTGTGATAGCAGCTGCATTTTTGTTCAAATATGGTGTTTCCATAGCAAACGGGAATGCATCTATGGGACCGGCTTTTGGTGCAGCAGGCGGAACATTGGGAACAGTAGTAAGTGTTTCTGTTGCTTTAATTTTTTTGTTTATTGTATATAACATTTATCAGAAATCTAATCGCAAGCATCTGCGGCATGACCAGACAAAAAAGAAAGAATCCGACAGGGCAATTTATACAGCGATTATTGCAACAATCTTACCGGTTGTTTTAAGTACATTGATTTATAATATTACACCAACACTTGATCAGTCTATTTTCAATACGATCCTGGCAGGGCAGGGGTATACAAAAGAGCAGTATACCATTATATATGGTATCTACAGTGGAAAATTTTATGTTTTAATGAATGTTCCACTTGTATTGGCATCATCTCTGGCACCATCGGTTGTGCCATCCTTGTCGGCGGCAATGATTAATGGAGATTATCGTGACGCAAAGCTGAAAGTTCGTACCACCATGCGTTATACTATGATTATTACGATACCGTGCGCGGTAGGAATGGCTGCTTTGGCGTCACCTATTATGCAGCTGTTGTTCCGTGACAGCCACAGACTGCCGGCAGGAATTATGCAGGCCGGTGGACTGATGATCGTACTGTTTGCAGTTTCTACACTTTCCACAGCGGTACTTCAGGGAATGAGCCGTATGCAGGAACCGGTAAAGAATAGTGCGATTGCACTGGTTATTCATGTGGTAGCATTAATTTTATTTTTAAAGAAATTTAACCTGAATATTTATGGTGTAGTTTATGCAAACACATTATTTGCATTTATTGTATGTGCATTGAATTCCATGGCGATTAAACGTCATCTTCACTATCGTCAGGAAATACCGAAGACTTTTATCATTCCGTTAATTTCTTCTGCATTTATGGGTATTGCAGCATTTGCAGTTTATTGGGGTGTGGATCATTTGATTCTGTTGGCGGGTGGAAGTAACCCGTCTTCCGGATTGATGTATCTTGCAAATGCCGTAGCTGTTTTACTTGCAGTGATCACAGGTATTTTCGTATACATTTTCTTTTTGATCCGTTTGAAAGGAATCAGAGAATCTGAAATCGAAACATTACCAAAAGGTGTCACGTTAATAGCAATTTTGAGAAAAATGCGATTTTTATAATTAACAGGAGGAGAACAGGTTGAATATCCGCGAGACATTAAAAGAAAAAAACAGAATTATTATTAAAATCGGATCTTCATCCCTGACGCACCCTCAGACCGGTGCGTTAGATCTGACGAAACTGGAGATTCTGATTCGGGAAATCTGTAATATAAGAAACATGGGAAAAGATGTAATATTGGTATCATCTGGTGCAATTGCAGTCGGAAGCCGCAGCATTGGATTTCATGGAAAACCACAGAGGCTGGAAGAAAAACAGGCCTGTGCTGCAATTGGACAGGCTCAGTTGATGATGATCTATCAGAAATTGTTTTCTGAATATGGATACATGGCCGCACAGGTTCTCATGACGAAAAATACGATTACCAATGATGAAAGTCGGGCAAATGCTTACAATACATTTCAGGAACTTTTGAAATTAGGTGCAATTCCGATTGTGAATGAAAATGATACGGTATCTACTTATGAGATTCAATTTGGAGATAATGACACATTGTCTGCACTGGTTGCGTCTCTGGTTGGGGCGGATTTGTTGATTTTATTGTCAGATATTGACGGGTTATTCACCGACGATCCTCATAAGAATCCGAAAGCAAAATTTATCCATATCGTAGAAAAACTGGATGAAAAGCTTATGAGTATGGGAAAAGGTACCAGTAGTCTGGTAGGTACCGGAGGAATGAGTACCAAGTTATCTGCTGCAAAGATTGCTACGACATCCGGTGCAGATATGATCATTGCCAATGGAGAAAATTTTCATATTATTCATAAGCTTCTTCAGGGACGAGATTATGGTACCCTGTTTTTAGGAAGAAAAGATCATACTTTTTCACTGGAAGAATATTTACATTCGTTGAATCATTCCATATAAAGGACAGAACAATAGGAGGAAACATGGGAGTTTCAGAAAAACAAATAGCACGAATCAATGAACTGGCACATAAGGCAAAGGCAGAAGGACTGACTGCTGAGGAAAAGATGGAGCAGCAGGTGTTGCGTGCAGAATATATTGCTGCATTTCGTGCCAACCTGAAATCTCAGCTGGACAATATTGATATCAAAGAAAAAGATGGAACCATCGTAAATCTGGGTGAAAAATACGGAGCAAAATATGGAAAAAAAGGAAATTAGAAAAAAAGTCTTTCAGTTGAGAAAGACTTCTGATCCACAGGAACTGGAGAAAAAAAGTCAACTGATTAATCAGAAAATTATTGAGCTGCCGGCATTTCAAAATGCCGACACTATTTTTGTTTATATGGACTGCAAGGGAGAGGTTTCTGTAAGACCGATGCTGGAAATGGCATGGGCAATGGGAAAAAAGACTGCAGCACCAAAAGTGACAGGTCCTGGAACTATGAAATATTATTATATTACATCGTATGAGGACCTGGCACCTGGTTATTATGATATACCGGAACCAACGACTGAAATTGAGGCAACAGAAGAAGATGCATTTTTAATTGTCCCAGGTGTAGGATTTGATAAAAACCGTCATCGCTGCGGATATGGACAGGGATTTTATGACCGTTTTCTGGCAGCGCATCCTGGGATGACCAGTGTGGCAATCGCTTTTGATTTCCAGGTATTTGATCAGATCCCATCCGATGAATTTGATATTGCACCGGAATTACTGGTAACAGAAACAGCTGTATATGGCGAAATTATTCCAAAAACAGAACCGGAACGCCAATATTATTTTATGGAAAAATGCAAAGAAAAAGTTGCAGAACTTTCAAAGGAGCTGGGTCGCCCGCTTACTGCATCTCCGATTACATTTGGATGCCAGATGAACGCCAGAGACAGTGAAAAGCTGGCAGGTATTTTGGAAAAAATCGGATACCAGCTGGTAGAAGGCGAAGATGCGGATTTTGTGATCTATAATACCTGTACGGTAAGAGAAAATGCGAATCTGCGAGTATATGGACGTCTTGGCGTTCTGGGTGGGATAAAGAAAAAACATTCACATATGCTGATTGCTTTGTGCGGATGTATGATGCAGGAAAAAGAAGTTGTAGAAAAACTGAAAAAGAGTTATCGTTTCGTAGATTTAATCTTTGGAACACATAATATTTACAAATTTGCAGAGTTAATTTATCAGCGTTTGACATCTGATAAAATGGTCATTGATGTCTGGAAAGATACTACAAAAATTGTTGAAGATCTTCCGGTGGAACGAAAATATCCATTTAAATCCGGAGTGAATATTATGTTTGGCTGCAATAATTTCTGCAGTTACTGTATTGTGCCTTATGTAAGAGGACGTGAACGCAGCAGAGAACCAAAGGACATCATTCGGGAGATTGAACGTTTAGTAGCCGATGGTGTAGTAGAAGTTATGCTGCTTGGTCAGAATGTGAACTCTTATGGAAAAAACCTGGAACAACCGATTACTTTTGCACAGCTTCTTCAGGAAGTGGAAAAAATCGAAGGTCTGGAACGAATCCGTTTTATGACTTCTCATCCAAAAGATCTGTCAGATGAGTTGATTGATGTCATGGCTCATTCAAAAAAGATCTGCAAACATATGCATTTGCCGCTCCAGTCAGGAAGCAGCCGTTTGTTAAAGATCATGAACCGTCACTATGATAAAGAACAGTATCTGGCACTTGTTCAGAAATTGAAAGCAGCAGTACCGGATATCTCTTTGACAACAGATATTATTGTCGGATTTCCGGGAGAAACAGAAGAAGACTTTGAAGAAACTTTGGATGTTGTAAGGAAAGTGCGTTATGACAGTGCTTTTACTTTTATTTATTCCAAACGAACCGGTACGCCTGCCGCAAAGATGGAAAATCAGGTACCGGAAGAAATCGTAAAACCTCGTTTTGATCGTCTGTTAAAAGAGGTACAGGAGATTTCCCGGGAAGAATCTGCACGTATGACAGGTCAGACACTTCCGGTATTGGTAGAAGAAGTAAATGATCACGATACGTCTCTTGTAACCGGACGTTTAAGCAATAATCTGCTGGTGCACTTCCCTGGATCTGAAGATCTGATTGGAAAGATCGTAAATGTCTATCTGGCTGAATGTAAAGGGTTCTATTATATGGGAGAGATGAGATAAATGGTATCTGTGAGCGTACGGAACAGATAGAATTTTAGATAAAGGACGAACATGAATAATACAAAAGAATCGAAAAATACTATGACGCCCATGATGCAGCAGTACTTAAAGACAAAAGAAGAGTACAAGGACTGCATCTTGTTTTATCGGTTGGGTGACTTTTACGAAATGTTCTTTGATGATGCGCTTACTGCGTCAAAAGAATTAGAAATTACATTAACTGGGAAGAATTGCGGGCTGGAAGAACGTGCGCCTATGTGCGGGATTCCATTTCATGCTGTGGACGGTTATTTAAATAAACTGGTGTCCAAGGGATATAAAGTAGCCATCTGTGAGCAGGTGGAAGATCCTAAGACTGCAAAAGGCATTGTAAAAAGAGAAGTGATTCGTATCGTTACCCCAGGTACGACACTGGATGCTTTAGCTTTGGATGAGACAAAAAATAATTATCTGATGTCCGTTGTATATACTGCTGATAAATATGGCATTTCCGTTGCTGATATTTCGACTGGCGTATATTTTGTTACAGAAGTAGATACGGCAAAGAAACTGAATGACGAAATTTCCAGATATGCGCCATCAGAGATTGTATGCAATCATTCTTTTTATGTCAGTGGGATTGATGTAGAGGATTTTAGAAGCCGTCTTGGTATCTCAGTGTATTCTCTGGATAGTTGGTATTTTGATGACGAGCTTTGTAAAAAAGCGTTGATGGAACATTTTCATACGGTCAGTTTGTCTGGGCTTGGACTGGATGATTTTGACTGTGGTGTGATAGCAGCAGGTGCACTTTTGCAGTATCTGATCGAGACACAGAAAACATCGATTTCCAATCTTACAAAGCTGACACCGTATATTACAGGTAAGTATATGTTGATTGACAGCTCCAGCCGACGAAATCTGGAATTGTGTGAAACTTTGCGTGAAAAGCAGAAACGAGGCTCCCTTCTTTGGGTTCTGGATAAAACAAAAACGGCCATGGGCGCACGTATGCTTCGAAGCTTTCTCGAACAGCCATTGATTGACCTGGAAGAAATTGAAAAACGACAGAAAGCGATTGCAGAATTAAATCAAAATGCCATAGCGCGGGAAGAAATTCGAGAATACCTGAATCCGGTATATGATCTGGAACGTCTGATCAGCAAAATCAGCTATCAGTCAGCGAATCCACGAGATTTGATCGCGTTCAAAAGTTCTCTTGAAATGCTGCCGGCTATTCGATGCCTTTTGGATGACTTTCAGGGAGACCTGTTAAAAGAAATACAGGAAGATCTGGATCCGCTTCAGGATTTGTATGAATTGATCGCGCAGTCGATTATGGATGAACCACCAATTTCGGTCAGAGACGGCGATATGATAAAAACCGGATTCCATGAAGAGGTAGACCGTCTTCGAAATGCCAAGACAGAAGGAAAAACCTGGATTGCGCAGCTTGAGGCAAAAGAAAGGGAAGCTACCGGCATTAAAAATCTTCGAATTAAATACAGCAAGGTATTCGGCTATTGTCTGGAAGTAACCAATTCGTATAAAGACATGGTACCGGAGCGCTATACCAGAAAACAGACTCTTACAAATGCGGAACGTTATATCACACCGGAATTAAAAGAACTGGAAGACATGATTCTGGGAGCTGAAGACAAGCTGGTCGCTCTGGAATATAATCTGTTCTGTGAAGTAAGAGATAAGCTTGGGGCAGAGATTGTCCGTATACAAAACACAGCCAGGGCAATAGCTGCTCTGGATGTGTTTGCCTCCCTTTCACTTGTGGCGGAGCGGAATAATTATGTCTGCCCAAAGATGAATCACAAAGGTCTAATTCAAATCAAAGATGGACGACATCCGGTAGTAGAAAAGATGATCGATCATGATATGTTTATTGCCAATGATACACTCCTGGATAATGGCAAAAACCGTATCTCGATTATTACCGGACCGAATATGGCAGGTAAATCTACCTATATGCGTCAGACAGCATTGATTGTCCTCATGGCACAGATTGGATCCTTTGTTCCTGCTTCCAGCGCAAAGATCGGTATCGTAGATCGTATTTTTACCCGTGTGGGTGCCTCTGATGACCTGGCATCCGGGCAGAGTACTTTTATGGTGGAAATGACAGAAGTTGCCAATATTTTGCGTAATGCCACATCAAACAGTCTTTTGATCCTTGATGAGATCGGAAGAGGAACCAGCACCTTTGATGGACTCAGTATCGCATGGGCAGTTGTGGAACATATCAGTAATCCAAAATTATTGGGGGCAAAGACGTTATTTGCTACGCATTATCATGAACTGACCGAGCTGGAAGGAAAATTGTCGAACGTGAACAATTATTGTATTGCGGTAAAAGAGAAAGGTGACGATATTGTTTTCCTGCGTAAAATTGTCAAAGGTGGAGCGGATAAAAGTTACGGTATCCAGGTGGCAAAGCTGGCAGGAGTGCCGGACAGTGTGATTGAGCGTGCAAAAGAGCTGGTACAGGAATTAAGTGATGCGGATATTACAGAGAGTGTCAGTGAGATTGCACAGGAAAAAAGGATAAAAACCAAAGTAGCAAAGTACGATCAGGTAGATCTGGAGCAGATGACCTTAATGGATACGGTCAGTGATGAAGATGTCTTAAATGAACTGAAGGAAATAGAAATTTCTACGCTGACGCCAATTGAAGCGTTAAATGTGTTAAATCGATTACAAAACAGATTGAAAAACAGATGGTAAAGGAAGGCTGATACATGAATAAAATTGTCGTATTAGATGAACAGACCATTGATAAAATTGCAGCGGGGGAGGTCATTGAACGGCCATCCTCTATTGTAAAAGAGCTGGTGGAAAATGCAATTGATGCAGGAGCTACTGCTGTTACGGTAGAGATAAAAGAAGGAGGTATTTCTTTTATCCGTATTACAGATAATGGGTCAGGCATTGATGCTGCGCAGATTCCAACTGCTTTTTTACGCCATGCTACCAGTAAGATAAGGACAGCAGAAGATCTTCTGGATGTCACTTCTCTTGGGTTCAGAGGAGAGGCACTTTCCAGTATTGCAGCTGTCTGCCAGGTGGAACTGATCAGTAAGACACCGGAGAGCCTGACTGGTGTCCGTTATCTGATTGAAGGTGGCAAAGAAAAAGGGATAGAAGAGATTGGGGCGCCTTCCGGAACAACATTTTTGGTTCGGAATATTTTTTATAATACACCAGCCAGAAAAAAATTCCTGAAAACACCTCAGACCGAAACCGGTTATATCTCAGAACTGATGGAACGTATGGCGCTGTCGCATCCGGAAGTAGCGTTTAAATTTATTGCAGGATCACAGGTGAAGCTTCATACATCGGGAAATCATCATTTGAAAGATATTATTTATAATATTTACGGAAGAGATATTACTCACAATCTTCTGGAGGTAGATCAGACATTCGAAAATGGAATGCATATTACCGGTTTTATCGGAAAGCCTGTTATTTCCAGAGGAAATCGCAATTTTGAAAATTATTTTGTAAATGGGCGGTATATTAAAAGTAAAATTATTTCAAAGGCCATAGAAGATGCGTATCAGTCTTTTATGATGAAGCATAAATATCCATTTACCGTACTCCATTTTGAAATAGATACTGAAATGTTGGACATTAATGTGCATCCTACAAAAATGGAACTTCGATTTGCAGAAAATGAAAAATTATATCAGGATGTGTATCAGACGGTTTTAAATACGCTTTCTCATAAAGAAATGATTGTTCAGGTCAGTGTGGGAAAAGAGGAAAAAACAGTACATTCTGAAGAAAAAAAAGAGCAGATACCGGAACCATTTGAAAAAAGCAGAATTTCTGCTATGCAGCAATCGAAAGAAAAGCTAAATCTTCTTGCACATCAGACATCGGCTCCGGTGACAAGAAAATTAAGTGATGAGGACACCAAAGGAATTCGGGAAGTGACATCATCCTATATGGCTCCGACATGGCAGCCACCTCAGCCTCAGCCGCCTAAAAAAGAAGTTTTGCAAAAGACAGAGACACCTGTGGTACCAGCTACGCCGGAAGCTACATCCTATCCACTTACACAGAAAATGGAGGAACTTTCCAAAAGAAGTGTAAAAGAGTCAGACTTTTTCTCAGAAAAACTGCTGGATCGTGGAAATGTAAAAGAACATCGGATCATTGGTCAGCTGTTTGATACTTACTGGCTGATAGAATTTCGGGATAATCTCTTTATCATAGATCAACACGCTGCGCATGAGAAAGTATTATATGAGAAGACTATGAAATCTATGGATACACGTGAATATACCTCACAGATCTTAAATCCACCGATTATCTTGACTTTAAGTATACAGGAATCAGAAACACTGCAAAAACACCTGCAGTATTTTAAAGAGATCGGATTCGAGATTGAAGAATTTGGAGGAAAGGAATATGCTTTGCGTGCGGTACCGGACAATCTCTTCGGTATCGCCAAGGATGATCTTTTTATCGAAATGCTGGATGCACTGGACAGCCAGCCGGCCAGTGCCAGTGTAGATATCATCAAAGACCGGGTTGCCACCATGTCCTGTAAGGCAGCAGTGAAAGGCAACCATAAACTTTCAGTTTCTGAGGTACATGCGCTGATTGACGAACTGATGACGTTGGAAAATCCGTATCATTGTCCACATGGACGGCCAACCATCATTTCCATGTCAAAGAATGAAATAGAAAAGAAATTCAAGCGAATTGTGTAAGGATATACTATGAAAAAACCATTGGTAATTTTAACAGGACCAACAGCTGTGGGAAAAACAGCACTATCCATTCAGCTGGCAAAAGATATCGGCGGAGAAATTATTTCCGCAGATTCCATGCAGGTATATAAAGGAATGGATATCGGATCAGCAAAAATTAAAACGGAAGAAATGCAGGGAGTTCCCCATTTCCTCATTGATGAATTGCAGCCGGATGAGGAATTTCACGTTGTCCGTTTTCAACAGCTGGCAAAAAAATATCTGAAGCAGATATGGGAGCGTGGTCATATCCCTGTAATCGTTGGCGGAACAGGATTTTATATACAGGCGTTGTTGTACGATATTGATTTTACAGAAAATGAATGTGATGCGGCCTATCGCCATGAACTGGAACAGCTGGCAAAAGAAAAAGGGGCAGATTATCTTCATCAGAAATTAGCAGATGTCGATCCGAAATCAGCAGAGGATATTCATGCAAATAATGTAAAGCGTGTGATTCGGGCTTTGGAATTTTATCACGAGACCGGACAAAAGATTTCAGAACATAATGAGCAGGAACGCCAGAAATCATCGCCGTATAATTTTGCATATTTTGTCTTAAATGATGACAGAAGTAAGTTATATCAGAGAATTGATCAAAGAATTGATATCATGTTGAAAGATGGTCTGGTCGAAGAAGTAAAAGCCTTGAAAGAAAAAGGTTATACCAGAGATATGGTGTCTATGCAGGGACTGGGATATAAAGAGATCCTGGATTATCTGGATGGAGAAATTTCTATGGATGAGGCTGTATACCGAATTAAACGGGATACCAGACATTTTGCTAAACGTCAGATTACCTGGTTCAAACGAGAGCGGGATGTAATCTGGCTGTCAAAAGAATCTTTTGGATATCAGGATGACCGAATTTTACAATTTATAGAAGAACAACTACAGAAAAAAGAAATTCTGTAAAGTGAGGAGAAAATTATGAATACAGATACGATTTACACCATGTACC
>CAKRON010000080.1 GCA_934373455.1 uncultured Marvinbryantia sp. | reverse complement strand
CAGCATCTCACCTCATATTTATTACATGGCATATGACATTTTGGTTGTATGTTTTATTTAGTATACTCCTAAAATGTAATTTTAGCCATATAAATTTTGTTCATTATTTAGTTGTCAAGGTACCTATACACTTTAGTATTAAGTTGATGACATTGCGTTCAAACTGAGGCTTGTAGACCGTGTCTATTTCAGACAATGACGTATTATCATGATAATAGTCATGGATAGATATAATATTGCCTCCTCCTTTTCCCTCAAAGAAATCTGGATCAAATTCCATCTCTTTATAATTGTCAGATTTTTTTCTAAGGAAATAGTAGCTGGCTTCGACCTGAAGATTTTGTGCAACCATACCATTTTCTTTAGCGTATTCCATGCCATAGCAAAGCATTGCGTATAATTCCTTTCTCTTTGCTGCACAATGGTCGTTTTTGTTTCCTCGTGCTGTTACATCTGGAAGCCCGCATCTTAATATCACAACTTCCAGATATGGTTCTGTCGTAAAATATGTCTTCTTTCTTCCTTTTTCATCCACGTAGAAATGTCCGAATTCCTTATATCCGAAGAAAACAAAATCCGGTCTTACTTCTACTCCAAACAGGCCATAAGGATAGACTGTTTTCGCAGAAGCCTTTTGAGGCTTTCTCTGCTCAGAGTTCACATAACGATAAATCTGCCGGTATGCGTCTGCAGCATTTCGAAAAGCTGTTTCCTCTGTTGGGTATCCGAAGTCCAAAAATTTCTTCTGCATTTCACTAACAGAAACCTTTTCTCCAAACAGGACTCCTTTCTTAACTGTATCCTTGATGTACGATGCTTTTTCGTATACCAAAGATAATTTTTTTCCTCGATTAAGCATAGCCATGGTTTTTTCATGGCTGCGCATCTTTCCACACTGGTAACGTTCCAGTAATTTTCCACTCTGGATAATCATTTTCAAATCCTCCTTTTTATTCGGCATAACAAGTTGTCTTCCTGTCTGCCATATTCGATTTCGCTCTTAATATGTCAGAATGAAAAAGCAAAAAAAGAGACCCTCACAAATTTCTTTGTGAAAGGTCTCCAAAATTCTTTCTGTCATTTTCTTTTATACAAAGCCATGTTATCCATATAAGGATTAGCCCAAACGCCCGGCAACGGTGTTAAAGGAAGTAGAGACTACCTTTGAGATGGAACAGCGGACTCCTATGAAAGCAAGAAATATGGCGGGATTCAAGGAATATTTCAATGAGATCTGGGAGGTGCTGCAATGTCAGTAAGAAGAAAAATGAGTGTCGCTTCGGATACCAGTCAGGTATCTGAGGCGCAGATGGCATATTTAAAGCAGCAGAGACAACATAAGAAGTTCGTGAAGGCAATGAGGATCAGTATCATAGTTGCCTTTTTCTTTTTATGGGAACTGGCTGTCTGGGCAGGATGGATCGATGGATTCATTTTCAGCAGTCCGACGAGGATCTGGAAAACGATGACGGATATGGCCTTGGATGGCAGTTTGTGGATGCATACTGCAGCTACACTTTATGAGACTCTGATAAGTTTTATTCTGACTGTGTTAGTTGGGATACTGACAGCGGTACTATTATGGTGCAGTGACAGTGCAGCAGAAATCACCGAACCATTTCTGGTAGTGCTGAACAGTCTGCCAAAGTCGGTGCTGGCGCCCCTTCTGATTGTCTGGCTGGGAGCCAACCAGAAAACGATTATTGTAGCAGGAATGTCGGTAGCGATCTTCGGAACGGTGATGAATCTGTATACCGGTTTCAAAGAATCTGGCAGTGAAAAAGCCAGACTGATCTATACCCTTGGCGGGAAAAAACACCATGTACTGACTAAAGTGGTACTGCCAAGCAACATCCCTTCTATCATCAGTATTATGAAGGTAGACATCGGATTATGCCTGGTAGGAGTCATCATCGGAGAATTTATGGGAGCAAGAAGAGGTCTTGGGTACCTGATCATCTATAGCAGTCAGGTTTTTCAGTTAACTCGTCTGATCATGGGGATATTGATATTGTGCGTCATCGTCATGGTATTGTATGGAATTTTAAGTATGGTAGAAAAACGGGTGCGGAAATAAGCACCCGTTTTTGATGGCAGAATTAAGTAAAGTGTGCAAAATGCAAACAAAAATGATATAATAATATACATAATGACGGAAAGAGAAGTAAGAGAAGTGAAAAACATACAAAAAATATACAATTACGCAAAATCTCATATCAGTGTACCAGTTACAGCAATGGTTATGGTACTGCTTCTGGTTGTAGGATTAATTCTTCAGTTTTATGTAAAGAATAAATATTTTGCATATTTGATGAAAGAGACTGTCAATATGGAAGAAGCCGTAATGGATGCATCGGCATCGAATTTGAATGATTCCCTGAGTGATATTGTGAATACAAGCTGTCGGATTGCAATTGATAATCAGCTTTATACGTTGGTAGATGCGGCTATGCAGCAGGAAAAGCAGCAGGCAAGAAACATGATCGCTTTGAAACAGGAATTACATTCCATAGCATATTATGCGGAGAACATAGCAGTAGCCACGATTGTAACAGAGAATGGAAAGTTGCTGGAGTATGGCCGATACTGGGCAGGTGGAGCCTATCCACAGTTGTGGACTGGAGAAAAAATGGATATTTTGGATGAACTCTATAAAAAAGTACAGAATTCCATATCCGGGCAGGAAAATATTCGTTATTTTGCAGCTACCTATCCGGACCATCATCCAAGTATGGCAAATATGTCTCTTTTTCATGTGGCGGTACCATTGCTTGGTAAAAATTACACCTGGCCGAATGCCAGAAATGTAGTAGTGATTACCTATGTTTTGGATCATGTATTTGAAACGAGCAAGTCTTTAAATACGGGGCAAAAACATGTGGCAAGTGCTTATCTTGCGGATGCAGACAACATGATCATTTTTCATGAAAAAAATGAATATGTGGGGAAGGATACAGAAGAATATCATCAAAATGAGCCTGGAATGAAGGTGATTGAGCAGGAACTGGATTATTTTGGCTGGAAAGTATATATAGCAATAGATATAGAGGAAATGAGAAGTGAAGTAGACCATCTCTATCACAGAAGTATTGTAGTATATATGGTATTGCTTTTATTGTGCGGCCTTTTCTGGAATATATCCATAAGATCTATATTGCGACCAATTGGAGAAATTAGAGGGGCAATGGAAAAACTGGAATTGAATCGGAATCTGACCAAGGTACAGGTAAGGGGAACACATGAACTCTGGCAGCTGGCTTCTCATTATAATGAAATGGTGGATGAACTGGAAGAGCAGCAAAGAGAAATAGAAAGGTATTATAAAGAAAAAACACGGTCAATGGAACAGAAAAACAGGGCTGAGATGGAGGCACTGGCAGCACAGATTAATTCACATTTCCTGTGTAATACATTAACGGCGATAAATTATGATGCGGCTGAAAACGGAGACGAAGAAGTCGCACTTCTCCTGACACGATTGTCCCATATGCTGTCGTATACGTTCTCAAAAAAACTGGTGAATGTCACGATAAGACAGGAAATTGACTGGGTGGAACAGTATCTGTATCTTCAGAAATTCCGATTGATGGATGTATTTGATTATGAAATATCATATCCGGAAGAATATGGGGAATGGCCATGCTGTAAGCTCTTTTTACAGCCGTTTATTGAAAACTCGATTATACATGGATTTGAAGGACGGGAGCAGGGAGGAAATATCCGAATAGATGGAGAAATATCCGACCAATGGTTGAAACTGAGGGTAAGGGATAACGGATGTGGTATGAAAAAGGAGGCGTATGATGCAATACAAAAAATTGTAAAAGAAAAGCATCCATTAGAACTGAATGGAACTGGAATTGGAATCCGTAATGCAGTCAGCAGGTTGAGGATCTATTATGGCGAAAATCTAAACATTGAGATGGAGTCAGAAGAAGGAAAGGGAACAGAATTCACTTTCTGGCTGCCGATTCCAAAACAAATGGAAGGAGAGGATGTATATGAGAATCATTGTTGCTGAAGATGAGCAGAGAGCACGTCAGGGAATGGTCAGACTGCTTCAGGGACTCGGAGAAGAATATGAAGTGATCGCCCAGGCATCGAATGGAAATATGGCCCTGGATCTGATTCTTCAGATGAGACCGGATGTGGTGTTTATTGATATAAAAATGCCATTTATGGATGGCTTATCTGTTATTCAGGCAATCAGATCTCATAATATGGCAACAGAGTTTGTGGTAGTAAGTGCTTATGCAGATTTTGGCCTGGCACAGCAATCCATATCGTTGGATGTTGCCGGTTATTTGTTAAAACCAATGATCAAAGAAGAGGCTGTAGAAGTACTGGAAAAGATAAAGCATCGCATGAATGGCAGACAATATTATGGTCTGTCTGGAAAAAGATGTTCTCTGCGTGAAACTTATCCCAATGTACATCCACTGATTGGTAAGGCGTTGGACATTATAGAAAATAGTTATGCAGGAAAAATCAGTCAGAAGGATCTTGCAAAGGAACTGGGACTGACACCAGAATACTTCAGCTATCTGTTTAGTAAAAATGTGAATGACAATTTCAGTACATTCCTGAAAAATTACCGTATAAAAATGGCACGGCGCATGTATGAGGAAGGATGTGTAGATAGAAGAGAGATACCTTATAAAGTTGGATACAGTGATGCAAAATATTATAATAAAGTATTTAGAGAGGTAACAGGACAGACACCAGCAGAATATCTGAATAGTATGCAAAATGTTTAAAAAAGTGCACAAAATCTTAAAATAATACCCACACATATTTGCCTATATGTTAGATGATTCCTTGAGAACAAGAAAAGCGAATGATAAAATATATACATACAAAAACAAGCAATTGCAAAAAACTTGTACAAAACGACGAAAAAATAAAAGGGAGGATTTAACATGAAAAAGAGACACATCATTCTTGGAACAATGGCAATTTCTATGGCGTTGGTATCTATGGGAGTCAGTGCAGAGGGACCAACAGAGATCACTCTCTGGCATTACTTTGATGCATCAGCTGATGCACAGGCGATTGTAGACTGGGTAGATGAGTATAATACTCTTCAGGATGATATTCACATTACGGCAACGTACGTATCACGTGAAGAACTGATGAATCAGTATACCATCGGAGCACTTTCCGGGGAACTTCCTGATATTGGTATGGTAGATTCTCCTGATATGGCATCTTATATTTCTCTGGGTGTATTTGAAGATATTACATCTTATCTGGATGAATGGGGTGAGATTGATAACTTTTATCCGGGACCATTAAGTTCCTGTATGGATTCAGACGGAAATTTATATGGATTACCACAAAATACAAACTGTCTGGCTCTTGGCTGCAATATGGATCTTCTGGAAGCAGCAGGATATGACCATATGCCAAAAGATCTGGATGAATTTAAGGAAATGGTAGCAGCCACTACAGATCCGGATAACAGTGTATACGGATTTGCAATGTGTGCAATCTCTACAGAGGAAGGTACATTCCAGCTTCTTCCGTGGCTTCGTTCTTCACTGAATGGAACCAGTGTAAATGTAGATGATCTGACAGCAGAATCAGCTGTAAATGGTCTGTCTGTACTGGGAGATTTTGTGGCAAACGGATACATGAGTAAAGAATGTGTAAACTGGACACAGGCAGATACATTTAATCAGTTTGCAGCAGGAAAAGCTGCACTGGCTGAAGTAGGAACCTGGCATCTGGCACAGACGGACACAATTGATGGATTTAATTATGGTTTCTGTCTGCTTCCAACCGGTGATGAAGGAACATCCACTTCTACAATCGGCGGAGAAAACTTTGGTGTATGCTCTGGTTCTGCTGACGTAGAGGGATGTGTAGACTTCCTGGAATGGCTTTGCTCCAAAGAAAAAGAAGGTGAATGGGCAGTTACAGCAGGAAAGATTCCTACCAGAAGTGATGCAACAGCAGACTATACTTATGAACAGGATGGATTTGCAGTATTTGTAGATGAAATGAATTATGCTCAGGCAAGAGGACCTCATGCAGAATGGCCATCTATTTCAGAAGCAATTTATACAGCAGCACAGTCTGTATTTGTAGATGGCGTTGCTCCGGCAGATGCACTTGCAAAAGCAATGGAAACGATTACTCCGATCGTTGAAGAAACTCCACTTCCGGAATAATCATAAGATCAGGAATATAGGAACAGAGTTTTTGAAAGAAAACAAAAATGGAAGCGGGTGTACCCGCTTCCATTTAAAAAAGGAGCGTGGGTTTTTGAGTAAGCGAACAAAGTCAATGGCGGTCAGGAGAAGACGAGAAGCATATTGTTTTATCCTGCCGGCTTTTTTTTATATGATATTAGTACTGGGATATCCATTGGTCTATAATATTATTCTTAGTTTCAAAAATGTAAATGTAAAAAATCTGACAAAGGGCGGAGCAATATTTGTGGGATGGAAGAATTATATAGATCTGTTCCAGAATCCAACGTTTCTCCTGGTTTTGAAGAATACATTTATATTTACAATTGCGTGTCTGGTATTCCAGTTTACAATCGGATTTGCATTTGCTTTATTTTTTAATCAGAAATTTAAACTGTCAGGATCAATTCGTGGAATGATCCTGGTAAGTTATATGATGCCTATGGCAGTTACCGGACTTCTTGGCAAGAACATATTTTCCAATGCAGGACTGATCAATGATCTGCTTTCTAAAATTGGCATTGCCGGACCGGAATGGCTGGTAAATACTTCTACTGCAATGATTGCAGTAATCATCATGAACTGCTGGGTAGGTATCCCGTTTAATATGCTGCTTCTTGTATCTGGTCTGACAAGTATTCCACAGGATGTATATGAAAGCGCAGCAATTGATGGTGCAACATGGGGACAGAGATTTTTACATATTACACTGCCTTTGATGAAAGGTTCCATGCTTGCAGTGCTGATGCTTGGATTTATCTATACATTCCGGGCATTTGATCTGATGTATATTATGACAGCAGGAGGACCTTTGAATTCCACGGATGTACTGGGAACCTATTCGTACATGCTTTCCTTTACGCAGTTTGAATTTTCCAAAGGTTCAGCAGTGGCAATGGTATTATTCGTATGTCTGTTTGTTGTTGGTCTGTTCTATCTGAGACTTTTATCAAAGGAGGACGACTGATATGAGAAATTTGAAAACACATGAGGGAAAAAGGGCACTGAGAAATTCCATCATAGCAATTTTAATAGGAATTGTATTTTTATTTCCAATTTACTGGCTGGTACAGATTTCTTTTAAATCAGATGCAGAGACATTTGGAAAAGTACTAAGTTATTTTCCACGGGAATTTACTTTTGAGCCATGGCTGGTTAACCTGACAGATAAGACATTCCTGATGTCCTTGAGAAACAGTTTTATCAATGGTTTTCTTACGATGCTGATTACGTTAGTTCTTGGCATTCCGGCAGCTTATGGAATGGGCCGTTATAAAGTAAAGGGAAGCAATGTTTTTTTACTGACTTTTCTGGTATCCCAGATGCTTCCGGCATCTCTGACACTGACACCAATGTATTTGATCTTTAATAAGATTGGTTTCCTTGGAACTCATTTTACAGCTCCGGTAGCAATTGCAGCAGCATCGATTCCTTTTGCGATTGTGACATTAAGACCATATTTTAAAACAATTCCGGTAGCACTGGATGAAGCTGCGAGACTGGATGGATGCGGAACGGTAAGAGCATTCTTGTCTGTTATGCTTCCGGCAGTAAAGACGGGAATTATTACGATTGTGGTCATTTCATTTTTGAATGGATGGAACGATCTGGTATTTTCTATGACATTTAATGTTGGAGAAACAATGAGACCATTGACAGCAAATATTTACAAATTCCAGAATGCATATGGAACAAAATGGAACTGTATCATGGCATATGGAACGATTCTGGTAATTCCAGTAGTAATACTATTTATTTTCCTGCAGAAGTATATTATTGGCGGTCTGACAGCGGGCGCAGTAAAGGATTAAGTAAAGGAGGAGAAAACAGTGGCTAATCAGGAAGAAGTAAGAGACGTGTATGGTTATTTTGAAAAAAAGGGGACAGCACTTTGCTATCGTTATGAAGCAGAAAGACTGATCATTGAACCGTGGGGAAAAAACAGTCTCCGTGTACGTGCAAGCAAAATGGCGGAAATGCCTCAGGAAGACTGGGCACTGATTCCGCCAGAGGAGAAGTCCGAACCTGTTATAGAAGTATTTGAAGATGGTGGAACGATTACAAACGGAAAAATAAAAGCAGAAATCAATCTGATTGGAAAACTGACATTTTATAATCAGAAAGGTGAAGTTCTTCTGGAAGAATATTTAAGAGACCGCAGAGATATGTTTGGCAGTACCTGCAGTTCGCTGGAAGTAGAGGCAAGAGAATTTAAGCCAATTATTGGTGGGGATTACAAATTAAGTATGCGTTTTGTATCAGAGCCAAAAGAAAAACTGTATGGTATGGGGCAGTATCAGCAGCCGTATCTGGATGTGAAAGGCGCAGATCTGGAACTGGCACACAGAAATTCACAGGCAAGTGTTCCGTTTGTATTATCCAGTCTTGGATATGGATTTTTATGGAACAATCCGGCAGTAGGACGTGTGAATTTTGGAAAGAATATCACAACCTGGGAAGCTTATTCCACAAAGAAACTGGATTATTGGATTACAGCTGGAGATACACCGGCAGAGATAGAAGAAGCATATGCAAATGCGACCGGAAAAGTTCCGATGATGCCAGAATATGCGATGGGATTCTGGCAGTGTAAACTTCGTTATCAGACACAGGAAGAATTGTTGGAAGTGGCAAGAGAATATAAGAGAAGAGGGCTTCCAATATCTGTTATTGTGGTGGACTTCTTCCACTGGCCATGCCAGGGAGAATGGAAATTTGATCCAACTTACTGGCCTGATCCAGATGCCATGATTGCAGAATTAAAAGAAATGGGAATCGAACTGATGGTATCTATATGGCCAACAGTGGATTATCGCAGTGAGAATTTCCAGGAAATGAAGAGCAAAGGATTGCTGATTCGTGTGGAATCCGGATATCCAATTTCTATGGATTTTCAGGGAAATACGCTCCATTACGATGCAACGAATCCGGAAGCACGTGAGTATGTATGGAATAAGGCAAAACAAAATTACTATGATAAAGGAGTAAAGATTTTCTGGCTGGATGAAGCAGAACCGGAATACACCGTATATGATTTTGAAAATTATCGTTATCATCTTGGACCGGATGTGCAGATAGGAAATATTTATCCGTTTATGTATGCAAAAACATTTTTTGATGGAATGAAAGCAGAGGGACAGGAAAATATTATCAATCTTCTGCGCTGTGCATGGGCAGGTTCTCAGAGATACGGTGCCCTCGTATGGTCTGGTGATATAAAATCATCTTTCCCTAGTATGAAGAATCAGGTGGCAGCAGGACTGAACATGGGAATTGCAGGTATTCCGTGGTGGACAACGGATATAGGAGGATTCTTTGGGGCAAATGTAGAAGATCCGGAATTTCATGAACTGCTGATTCGGTGGTTTGAATATGGATGCTTCTGCCCGGTTATGCGGCTTCACGGATATCGCTGGCCACTTCAGCCGCAGTATGGAACAACAGGTGGAGCAACCTGTGTATCCGGAGCACCAAATGAAGTATGGAGCTATACAGATCAGGTATATGAAATTTTATCAGAATATCTGAGGATCAGAGAAAGGATGCTTCCATATATTACAGAACAGATGAAAGCTGCTCATGAAAAAGGAACACCGGTTATGAGACCATTGTTCTATGATTTCCCGGAAGACAAATATTGCTGGGAGGTAGAGACGGAATACATGTTTGGACCGGATGTACTGGTTATACCGGTAACAGACAAAGAAGTACGTGATCTGAAAGTATATCTTCCGGAAGGAGCTGACTGGACGAATGCATGGACACAGGAGAGCTTTGCTGGAGGCCAGTGGATCACTACGGCAGCCCCGCTGGAGCAGATCCCGTTGTTCACAAGAAATGGATATCAGCTGCCATTGAAATAGCTGTCAGAAAATAGGAGGAAAGAATTGTGCAGAGACAATATTCGGACAGGCCCGGAAAATTATTTGAAACGGGAAGTGGATTCTATTATTATACCGGAAAAATATTTGACTTGCTTGTATTGAGTGTGTTATGGCTGCTTGGCAGTATTCCGGTGATAACTGCTGGAACTGCACTCTGTGGATTGTATGCGGCGGCAGAACGGAATATTGTGCAGGATAAAGGGAAAGTATCGGAACAGTTCTGGAATTCTTATAAAAAGAATCTGAAAAGTGGAATTTTTCTGGGAATGCTTTTTGCAGCATCATTGTTTTTGCTTCTGTTAAATCTTGGAATTGTGTGGAATAAAATGGATGGATTGGTAAGGCTGTTCTTTGTGCTTCTGTATCTGTTCTGTCTGGTTTTTTGCATTATGGTTGGACAATATGCATTTCCTGCAATGTCCAGATTTGACATGCCTGTTGGCTGGATCATAAAACTGGCGGTATATCTGACTGTAAAACATTTACCATTGTCCGTTTTACTGGCAGTGCTGACAGGGATCGGATATGTGCTTGCTCTCTCAATGCCAGTACTGCTTTTGGTTCTGCCGGGAGTAATAGCATACCTGAGTGCCTTGTTTGTTGCACCAATATTAGATCAGCACATGCCAGAAACAACAGTACAATAAAATCTCTGCAACATATAAGACGGTATCTTATACACTGACACTAAGAGAAAGTGGAGGTGTAGAGATGCCGTCTTTTTTTGAAGTGAACAGTAACCGGAAAACTGTTTCTGGAACATGTTTGAAAAAGGTATACTGGCTTGTGAGACATGGAAAATCATGTTATGATAGAAGCAATTGACGAAAGGAACTGATGGGAGGCATGCAGATTTATGCGGACAGTATATCATGGTTCGGACCATGTTTTGAAATCACCGAAATATCAGTGTGGAAAAGCAGATAATGACTATGGAAATGGGTTTTATACAACAGAATATGAAGACAGAGCCAAAAGCTGGGCAGCATTAAATGGCGTACGGGAACACTGTATTGTGAATGAATATGATCTGGATATGACAGATCTGGAAGTAATGGATTTGAATGCATATGGCGTGCTTGCGTGGATTGCAGAAGTCGTTGCAAACAGGGGGATGAATCACAATGTCATCAACTTAAGTCTAGGAACCTTGATAACTAAATAATGAACAAAATAATTAAAAATGCCAGTGCTGTCAA
>CAKRON010000079.1 GCA_934373455.1 uncultured Marvinbryantia sp. | reverse complement strand
TAGGTATTGTATTTACAACATTAGGTTCTTCTACAAAATTGTTTTTATTAGCCTGTACGAATATTTTAGTGGCAGTTTCAAAGTTACTGGAAAGAACACAAGCAATAGAAGAGAATTAAATTAAAAATAATATTGAAAACCGTTCAGGCTGAAAGGAGAAAGCATGAACGGTTTTTTTACTTATAGAAATACGATAGCCGGACAGTTTTTTTACTGTTCGGTTTTTTTAATATGCAGAATTCTTGAAGTTTAAGAAGTTTGCCTGCTATATCCGGGGACCGCCCCTTTCCGATTTTGAATATTTCAAAAATCGGAAGGGAGACAGCCACAGATGGCAGAAAGAGAAAAATATTATATCGGATTGAACGGACAAATCTTTGAAGTCAGTAAGGAAGTTTACGAGACATATTACAAAGGGCAGCGCAAGGAGAAATACTTTACCCATGATCTGAAGCAGGAACATACAAAGGTGGATAAGGAAACCGGAGAGATGATTGTCATTCCCAGCAGGGAAGATTCTTATGAGCGGCTTCTGGAAGCAGAGAAGCAGTTTGCAGAGGAAGCGGAGAATGTAGAGGATGTGGCAGTTCGGGCGGTCATGCTGGAGAAACTGAACGAAGCCTTACATACACTTACAGACGAGGAGACAGCTATCATTCATGCTCTGTTCTATCAGGAAATCAGTGAGGTGGAACTGGCGAAGAAATTAGGAATAGCCAGAACAACCTTACAGTCAAGAAAATATAAGATATTAGAGAAACTGAGAAAATTATTGTAAAAAATAAATTTTTTTCGGCAGGCCCCTTTACCTAGCGGCGAATTAGGTGAAGGGGTTTTCTTTTGTTCAAAAATATTCCCCTTTTACTGTACTTTGACAACTTCATATCTGTGCATCAGGCACACATCCGACCGGCCGGAGAGCCGGAAAGCACAAGTCAGGGTACGCCATGACGGATCAGTGTGAAAAGAACCGCACTATCCTGAGCGGGAACTACCTGTGGCTTTACTGCCCGTGGTGGGGCAGGATGCGATGATACCGGTCGGAGATAATGATACTTCCACGCCAGTGGCCCGCATAAGTGACGGGAAAATGCACACCCACGTTTGAGAAAGAATGTGGGCGGCTTTTATGATGCCTGCTTACCGGCAGGATGGTTGATGCACTTTTTATAAAGCAGTAGAAATCATGGGCTGGATGGAAGTTCATTTTTGTTAGTAAAAAGCCAAACCGATACCTTCCAACCTATTCCTGTGCTGCTTTATGGCACTAAGAAATTTTAGGAGGCGTAACGATGGCAAAGAGTGCAGAAGAATTATTGATTTATTTATTTGATGAGATTTTACCGAAACACGGAATGAATCTGAGGGTAAAACAGAAAGAACTTTCTCTTGAAATGCTCCGGGCATTGCAGGAAAATAAGCTGGCTTTATGTGAGGCGGAAGTGGGGACAGGAAAAACTCACGCATATATCCTTGCACTGACGGTACATAACATTTATTCAGATAAGAAGATTCCGGCAGTCATATCAACATCCACTATAGCCCTGCAGAAAGCATTGACAGAGGAATACATACCGCAGATATCCGGCATCCTTTTAGAGCACCATGTAATTAACAAACCATTATCTTTTGTGGTGCGGAAAGGAAAACGGCATTATGTCTGTGACTCCAGATTGAAGATATATGAGACATCCATAAAAAATTTGCAGAGAGAAGCAGATGCCAATCTGATACTGGAACTGGCAAGGCTTGGGGAGCAGGAATTTGACAGGATTGATTTGGATGATGCCGTGCTGACACCCTATGTAAAAGGCAGAATCAACGTGTTTCGCTGCAATAAGTCATGTCCTTATTCGCTTTTATGCAGATTTATGAATTTTAAGAAAAAGTGCATGACGGATAATTTTGATTTTCAGATTACGAATCACAATTATATCCTTGCCGATCTAATCGGACAGAAGCATGGCAGAAAACCTCTCTTTCCGGGATATGGGGCAATGGTGTTTGATGAGTCCCACAAGCTGATAGATGCCGCAAGGCAGATGTATAGCACAGTCTGGGACGAGCAGGATGCGGAACTCATCGTAACTTTGAGTGAAGCGAACAGGAGAACCGCAGCCATGGATGAACTTACTGTGTTACGGAGTCAGCTTGCGGAATATAACAGACAGATATTTGACAGACTGGCGGGAGATTTAGCAGGAAACCACACCAGAGAGGGAAGCAGGATTGAAATAGTGATAGGTTCCATGGAAAAAATTTACATAAGGCACATGGCAAAGGCTTTAGAGCAGCTTCCCTTATGCTATCAGGAAAACAGCGGACAAAAAATGCGGATGCAGTGCCTGAAAAAGCGTTGTCAGGAGCTGACGGACAAGCTGACCGTATTTCTAAACAGCGGAAATTCAATCTGCTGGATGGAAAAGAGGGAGAACGGCAGGCTTGCCCTGTGTGCGGTTCCAATGGAACTGGAACAGGTTTTATTCCGTGACATCTGGAGCAGACCGATACCGGTTATTATTACGTCCGGCACAATGTCAGTCCGGGGTGATTTCAGTCACTTCAAGAGAATGACAGGGCTTTCCTTTGCAGCTTTATCAAGAATCATGGAAACCAGCAAGCCCTCACCCTTTGATTTTCAGAGTAACGGTCTGCTCTATATACCAGAGCGTATGCCGTTTCCGAATATCCGGGATGACAGATACATACAGGCGGTAATGGCGGAAATATTGCAGATTGTGTCTGCCACTCATGGGCATACCCTGATCCTTTTTACATCCTATTGGCTCATGGAGAGGGTGTTCTATGGTCTGAAGGAGCAGCTTTCTGATTATCCGCTGTTTCTCATGGGAAGAGGCAGATTGGATGTGATAAGCAGCTTCCGCAGGAGCGGAAACGGAGTGCTGTTTGCCAGTGACAGTGCCGGAGAGGGAATTGACCTTGCAGGGGATATACTTTCCAGTCTGATCGTGGTAAAACTGCCGTTTCCCGTGCCGGATCCGGTCATGGAATACCAGAGAAACCAGTATGAGGACTTTGATTTATACCGCAGGGACATCATTATCCCGGAAATGCTGATCAAACTAAGGCAGTGGTTCGGGCGCGGCATCCGCCGGGAAAAGGACACGGCGGTATTTTCCATCTTAGACAGCAGAGCATCCCTGCGTGGCAGATACCGGGCGGAAATTCTGAATACCCTGCCGACCATGCCGGTCACGGACAGGCTCATGGATGTGGCAGACTTTATTATAAGGAAGAAAGCAGACAGTTATTTTATGGATAAGGAGTGGGAAGAAGAATGAAAATCATAGGAATCGTCGTAAGCATTGTAACGGGTGCTCTGCTTCTTATGGCTCTAGCAGCCTGTATTGCAGTTGTCAGGGCTGAGGAATGTATGAGAGCGATAGAAGAAATGAAAAGATTATAGAGGAATATCGAACAAGCTGGCTGTCATATAGTGAGATAAGCC
The DNA here is from genome assembly GCA_934373455.1 of uncultured Marvinbryantia sp. Taxonomy (GTDB): domain Bacteria; phylum Bacillota; class Clostridia; order Lachnospirales; family Lachnospiraceae; genus Marvinbryantia. The sequence continues at coordinate 8,157 of CAKRON010000079.1, read as the reverse complement.
AGCTTGCTGCTTCGTGGAGAGAAAAAATGGAAGAATGGGAAAAACTGAAGTCGGTTGATATACGAACAGTTAATCGAGATGGACTCATAGATGTAACAAGAATCCCGGAAGATGATTCAGACGATGTGGATAAAGAAATGCAGATGAGAACTTTTTTAAGAAATGTTAAAAATCCGTATTGCTTTATGGTAGGAGATGTAATAGTAAAATCTTCTTTTACAGAAGGAATCAGCCTGAAACAAAGATTACGGGAGTTGGCAGATGGAATATAGAATGAAAATTGCTATAAAGGTCTGGAAAAAAGGAAAGTTCTGTGCTAATATATGCATAGGACTAAATGAATAGAAACCACTTCTTATTTTTATAGCAGATTGTTCTGGCTAATATGAATAAGGAGTGTTTTTTATGCTATCAAACAACTTATCTAAAACATATCTATGCGGAGGTTATCTGCGTTTATCCAAAGAGGATGGGGATGTTGCCGGAAGTGAAACTCTGCAAAGCAACAGTATCGAAAATCAAAAAGAATATATCGAAGATTATTTACAAAGCAAACCGGAGATTAAGATTGTCGATTTCTATGTTGATGATGGTTATAGTGGCGTGAATTTTGACAGACCTGATTTTCAAAGAATGCTGCAGGATATCAAAAACAAGAAGATAGATTGCGTCATTGTAAAAGACCTGTCACGACTAGGAAGAAACTATATCGAAGTTGGAAAGTATATTGAGAGACTTTTTCCTTTACTGGGTGTACGTTTTATCGCAATTAATGATAATTTTGACAGTGCTGATGATACAGCGGCATCCAATAATATCATTATTCCTTTTAAGAATTTAATCAATGATGCGTATTGCAGGGATATTTCAATTAAAATCAGAAGCCATTTAGAAGTAAAGAGGAAACGTGGAGAATTTATTGGTGCCTTTGCGGTCTACGGATATATGCGAGGGAAAGATAAAAATAAACTGATTGTTGATCCTTATGCAGCAGAAATTGTAAAAGAGATATTTGGTATGAAGATGGACGGAATGAGCCAGCAGGCGATTGCGGATGAATTGAATAGTCTAGGGATTCTTTCTCCGGCAGAATACAAGAAAGAGCAGGGGAGCGGGTATAAGACGGTGTTCCAGACACACAGTAAGGCGAAGTGGACCGCAATGGCAGTTATGCGTGTTTTGACAAATGAGATCTATGTGGGAACTCTGATACAGGGAAAGGAGAGTACCCCTAATTATAAAGTCAAAGTGCGGGAAAAGAAGCCACGGGAAGAATGGATCCGGATTGAAAATGCACATGAGGCAATCATAAGCAGAGCTGATTTTGAAATTATTTCAGATATTATACAGAAAGATACAAGGGTAACAGCAGGAAAAAGAGCGGTCTCCATATATTCCGGTTATCTAGTTTGTGCGGATTGTGGATGCAGTATGGTAAGAAAGAAGGCATATAGCGGTTCTTTTGAATATGTATATTATGTCTGCTCTGGAAATAAGAAGAACAAAGATACATGTAGCAGTCATAGAATCAGTGAAAATGCCTTAAATCTTGCCGTAACAAAAACATTGCAGCTTCATTTGAAGCATTTGGCTGATTTACAGGAGAGTATCCTGTACATACGGAAAACATCTTGTAATTCAGACAAGATAAAAATGATGGTACTGCAATCTGAAAAAATAAAGGGAGATATTGAAAAGTATAATCGCTTAAAATTGGAATGTTATGAGGACTATAAAAATGAACTAATTACTCAGGACGAGTATCTGCTGTTTAAGAAGGAATTAGATAACAGAATAGAGGATACTAAGAAGGCTGCTACGGAATTGAGCAAGAAAAAAAGAATGCTATTAGATGGCAGATATGAAAAAGAAAGTTTCATGGAGAAATTTTTGACAAGCAAAGATATAGAGTTAAAGCGTTCCTTATTCGTTCGGTTTATCAGTCAGATATATGTGTATGAAGATCATCGGATAGAGATTATGTTCCGCTATCAGGATGAAATCAAGCAATTAGCCAGGTTAGTAGAAGAGATAAGGAATGATGTAGCACTTGGGGAGGTGATCTGATGGCACGAAAGGTCAGAAATCATCCGGTTCCGAGAGATAAGATGAGTGAGAACAAATTATCGGAACAGACCCCAAAAGTTAAAACACATGATTTTTCCGTTGCACTTTACATTCGGCTGTCTAAAGAAGATAGCGGAAAAGATAATCAAAATACAGTGGAAAATCAAAAGTCGCTTTTGGAAGATTTTGTAAAAGACAAGCCGGATATGAAAGTGGTTGATATTTATATCGACAATGGATTTAGTGGAACAAATTTTGAACGCCCTGCTTTTCAGAAAATGATGGAAGATGCGAAACGAGGTAAGATTAACTGCATTATCGTAAAAGATCTTTCTCGTTTTGGACGTAGTTACTTAGAAGCAGGAAATTATTTGGAAAAAATATTCCCTTTCTTAAACATTCGGTTCATTTCTGTTACAGACCACTTTGATACTTTTGCCGTAATTTCTTCTGAAGATGTCAGGGGAGTAGCGAATGGGATAGAAATTCCGCTGAAAAATATTATCAATGAGGTGTATGCAAAGGACATTTCCAGAAAAGTAGGCTCTGCCATAGAAATTCAGAAAAGAGAAGGAAGATATGGCGGTGGAGTTGCTCCATACGGTTATAAGAAATCAAGTACAGTTAAGGGTAAATATGAAGTGGATGAGGAAGCCGCCGAGGTGGTGCGTTATATCTTTAGACTGAGATCTGAGGGCTATGGATATTGCAGTATTGTAAAGATTTTGAACGAAAAAGGAATAAAGTCACCCAGTGCATACCGCTATGAAAAAGGGATTGTAAGGAACGAGAAGGGGAGTAATGTTCTTTGGAAAATCTATGCCATAGAGGATATGCTTCGTGATGAAGTGTACTTGGGAAACATGGTAAGAGGCAAGACACATTCAGCTATGCACAAGGGAGAAAAGAGACATTATGTTCCAAGGTCGGAATGGGTGATTGTTCCGGGAACCCATGAGCCTATTGTATCCAAAGAACTCTTTGAAGCAGTACAAGCGGTTAATGAAAAGAAAGCGCAGGAGCATAAAGATAATCTGGAAAAAGCAAAAGAAAATCCGAAACGTGACAATTTGTTTAAAGGCAAAATATTTTGTGGGGATTGTGGCATCACGATGGGAGGTACTGTTGGTAATTACAATTCTATGAGCTACTATTGCCCCAATTACAGAGAAAATGGAGCAATGGGATGCGTTAAAAAGCATATCAGTGCAAGAAAACTGGAAAAAGCAGTATTAGAAGCGATTCAGATACATTTGAAAATATTCTTAGAAGGCAGAGAAGAAATTCGGTCAAGAAATGGAAGTGCTGAAATCGGAAAGAGGCGAATGGCGCTTGAAAGTGAGACAAGAGACTTAAGACAAAAAGAGGCACAGTATCAGCAGAAATTAAGCAGTACCTATCTTGACTATAAAGATAAATTACTTACGGTTCAGGAATATTTCATGTTGAAAAATAAATATCAAGCTGCACTTGCAGAACTTGAGGTGGCTCGTAAAGAGAAAGAACTGCTTTTGAATAAAATGCAGGAGACTTATGGAGAGGATCTGGAACTATCTCACGCCGCAGAACAGTATTTCGGGCAGATGGTGGCTACAAAAGATATGGTGGATGCCCTAATAGAACGAATAGAAGTATTTGAAAAAGGGCGTATTCATATTATATTTCGATTCGAGGATGAATATCGGAGTTTACTGGAAAAGAGAGCTGATATGGAGCAGGAGGGAGCAAATTGAAAGAGAATTTTAATCTCTCTGATTTGAGTGTCCGCTGTAGCGGACAGACGGGAGCAAGGATGAAGAAATATATGGTTGCAAAATATATCCGGCTTTCCATGGAAGATTTAGATTTATGCAATTCTGAAGAAAAGGCAGAGAGTGTAAGTATCAGTAACCAGAGAAATTTCATAGATACCTTTATAGAGCAAGGAGAAGAATTTCAGGGAGCAGAAATCAAGGAATTTGTGGATGACGGATATTCCGGCACTAATTTTGACAGACCGGCGATAAAGGAGCTACTCCGGTCATGCAGGCAGGGAGAAATAGATTGCATTATCGTAAAGGATTTGTCACGTTTTGGACGAAATTATCTGGAAGTTGGAGATTATTTGGAACAGATTTTCCCGTTTTTGGGTGTTCGTTTTATCAGTATCAATGATGGGTTTGACAGTAAAAATTTTTTCGGACAGACGAGTGGAATGGATGTCGCTTTTAAGAATTTTATCTATGAGATGTATAGCAGAGATTTGTCTGAAAAGGTAAAAAGCGGAGTTACAACCTGCATGAAAAGGGGTGAATATTACGCAGGTTGCATGGTGTATGGCTACCAAAAGTCATCAGATGGTAAAAGCATGGAAGTTGACGAGGGTGCAGCAGTTACCATACGGCGTATTTTTCAGGAGTTGGCAGGTGGAAAAGACGCAAAAACTTTGGCAATCGAACTAAATGCAGAGGGAGTGCCGACCAGGCTGACTTATAAGCAGGCAAAGGGAGAGCAGCTTAATCGGCATTATAAAGCAGATATATGGAATCGTAAAAAGATACATTCTATTATCCATAACCGGGTATATCAGGGAGATATGGTGTATCGAAAGGCGGTCCGTACCCAAATTGGCTGTAAACAGAAGGTAAGACAGCCGGAAGAAAAATGGCTTGTGATACCGGATCATCACGAGGCGATTGTCAGCCGGGAAATTTTCAAGAAGGCAAATGACAATATCAGAAAAGGAAAAGTAGCAGAGTATGACCGTTCTGCTGTCCGCCGAGGGATTGTCTTTTGTGGATGCTGTGGGAATAGGTTAGAACTGAGGAAAACCAAAAGCCCCTATTATCTATGTAAGCGCAGAAATTTGCTGGATAATGCAAAGTGCAATGAACTGCAAATAGAAAAAGAGCAGATTGAGCGGACTGTATGGACTATCTGGCAGGAACATTGTCGATTGTTTGTGACAATTCCTCTCTCCCAGTTCTTTGAGAAGCAGCAGGAGAAGTTGAGAAAGCAGGAAAATATACTGATGCAGAGATTAGAGCGTTTTCCTGCTGAAAAAATAAATCTGTATGAACAGTTCCGTTCAGGCATGGTAAAGCAGGATATGTTCTTGAAAGAAAAAGAACAGTTGAGCCAGCAAGAAGTAATGGTACGGAAAGAAATAGAGAAAGTTTCCGAACAGATTGATATTCAGAAGAAAAAACAAAAGAACTATCGGAGTGTTGCTGATCTTGTGAAAAGGTATGGAACGAGCGAAACATTGACAGAAGAGTTTATGAGGGAGATGGTGGAGAAAGTCATAGTATATGAAGATAAGCGGATAGAGATTGTCTGGAAGTATCGGGAGGAATTTGAAGAACTATTGTAAGATTAAAAGGAAGAAGCCTAAAGTGAAATGAGGCTTCTTCTTTTTACATCTAAAATACCATAGTTAATATTTTAGATGCCAATAGTAGGAAAATATTGTATAATAAATTTATATTTTTCTGACAACGGAGGTATTAATCTATGGCGCAGATGACATATATCGAGAAAGATTACTTTGAGAGATTATTCGATATGGAAACGGGTTATGTATTAGACTTTACAAACTATGCTTATCAAAGGTTTGTTGCTGATACTATTAACATAGATGTTTATAAAAAGTATCATGATTTATCCAAAGCAAAAATATTAAGAGCAATTATGGATGATTGTGATAATGTTACAGTTGGTAAATTGTTGCTTGGATTAATGCAATATATGCAGGCAAGAGAACTTGTGACAGGTGAGAAAAAAGAAATTTTTCAGAAATGCACAGAGATAGGATATCGGTTGATTGGAAAGAAAGTTTCAGCGAAAACAGTTGATACTGTACCTGAATCTCAGAAAATCGAATTTGATTTTAAAAAGTATCTTAATGAACTGAAAGATTTGGCGGATTATCATGATAATCCACAAGCAAGAGGATATCAATTCGAGAGGTATTTAAATAGGTTATTTAAGGATTGTGCGTTAGAGCCAAGAGAAAGTTTTAGAATCAAGGGAGAACAGATAGATGGCAGTTTTGTTTTAAGGAATGATATATATTTATTAGAGGCAAAATGGACGAACAAGCCAACTGAAAAAAGTGATTTGGTAGTTTTTAACGAAAAAGTATCCTCAAAATCGGGATTTACAAGAGGTTTATTTATCAGTTTTGCTGGTTATAGCAGTGATGCAGTTGAAACATTTTGCAATGGTAGAAAAGTTAATATAGTGTTAATGACAGTACAGGAGCTGGCGGTAGCATTAACAAGAAAAATGGATATTTCCATTGTGATATGGAATAAAGTTAGGGCATTGGCAGAAGAAGGAAATTATAATAAGCAGGTATATGAGATGTGAATTATAATGCCAAACTATGTGATAGCAGTGGAATGTGGCTAAAGGAGTTTTGATATTATGGGAAATTGTAATCCATTTGAATTTCATGACACAGATATGTATGTTGCCTGTGTGGGAGAGAATGGTGGAACAGATAACTTTGATATTAGAGAAGGATTTAAGTCGTCTGTAAATATAATGATAAATGCAGTAGAAAATGGAGGATATGAAGACACGCTTATATATCCTGTTGTTTACAATGCAAGACATAGTATTGAATTGAGTTTAAAAATAATTATTGAGAAGATTATTTATATATATGATGTAAAGAATTTTGAATTTACTGATGCAGATAAAAGCAAGGTATATACGCATGATATAAAGACTTTGGATGATATAGTAAAAGCATATTATTCTGTTGATAAGAGAATAGTAGTATACTATGACCAAATTAGTCCATATCTACAAGATTATTTTTTCGATACAAAAGGTGATGTTTTTAAGTATGAAACAGATTATAATGGAAATCCGCATTTAATAAAATTAGGAATAAGTTCTATAAGCTATGATGTATTAAAAAGAAAATATAACGAGATGATGGTACTTTTTGATAAATTGATTTTTGAAATGATGTATCTCTGTCAAGAATATGCAGTTGGTACATTTACGAAAAATTTGTCTAGGGAGGATATTAGGAATATCGCTGTAAAACTACTACCGAGAAAGCAGTGGAGAAATAACGCTTTTGATGAATGTAAGACAAAAATAAAATTAGAATATGGAATAGGATCAAAGGAATTTTCAGAAGCATTAAATATTATTCAAAATCATAGAGAGTTTTGCACGTATATTGATATGGAACAAAAACTAGGAGATATTCCGAAAGACGAATTACGAGAATATGTTAGACTTGTCATGGAGATGAATAGTCCTGAGTTATATGATAAAACAAAAGTACGAGCGCAATCAGGGAAAGTATTGCTAAATGTTATCCAAGAGAAGGCAAGAAAGAGATTAGAATTGTCGAAAAAAATTTCAGATGATACGATTGCACTATTATTAGTATTTCGAGAATATGGTAGTGGGGAGCATCTTTTTACAGAAAACGCAGAAAAAATTTGTAAGTATTTTATGGAATCAAAAATTGATAGAAATGATGCTTTGAAGAAAGTAGAAAAGAAGGATATATTCAGACGAATATTATATGGAATGAAAAAATGTGGTCAGCTTACTTATCGGGAAATTATTAAGGATGAGTTTCAAAGGGAAGGTAAGGAATTGGTTGAGTTAGAGTAGAAAGATGAAGTTATTAATTTTTGGAAACGTGTTTGATATAATAGTTCTGTTATCGTAAGATTGTGTTCTTTACTTGAATGAGGAGAAGGTTTTTTAGAGAGGTATCAAGATGATGGCAAATGATATAGAGAAGGTACGTGCACAAGCACATGATGCTAATGTAGCTAACAAGATAATTGATTCATTGAAAGAATTACAACAAAGCTCAGATGAAAAAAGTCGCTGCAGATGGGTTTGGGAACTTATTCAGAATGCAAAAGATGTGGCTAATAGTAGTGGAAGTGTGGATGTAAAGATTAGCTTTAATGAGCAACAGAGAATACTCCAATTTGCACATAATGGGAAACCATTTTCAATGCAGAATATTGTTTTTTTGATAGAGCAGGTAGCGACAAAAGATAGAGACGAAAAAGAGGAAACTAAAAAGAGCACGGGAAAATTTGGTACAGGATTTTTGACTACACA
>CAKRON010000078.1 GCA_934373455.1 uncultured Marvinbryantia sp. | reverse complement strand
TTATCATCAAGTACATACATCTTGCCGCTATCAAGATAACGGTCAACCATATCTTCCTGCTCATCTGCTAATAGGATCAAATCAAGATATTGTTTTTTATTCTCTTTAACTTCAATAATTTTCATCAATCGCACCTTCGAATCCCGATTTTTCAATCCGAATAATTTTAGTTTTCCGCTTCCCATTTTGCAATTGCCGAACGGGACACATTCATTTTTCTGCAAGCATTTCTTGTGTAAACCCATTTGCACTTCGCAGTTGTTTTATTCTTTCTCCCATTGTCATATAATGCACCTACTTCCCCAGAATTTATTTTACCACGTATTCTTCTGTTCATCTGTTACCTGCATCGTATCCGTATTTACCAGATAAAAATCTACCAATTCGGTCTCGTAATTACCGTCAGGATATACTTTTTCTAACACCAGTTCTTCGCAAGAATTACCATCCGCATCCGTCTTCGCTCCGTTGTCATACAGACAATATCTTACATTTACCGTATTACCATATAAGAACGGAGCCATAATCCTGCGTGTCATCTTTCCGATCTGCGCAAACTGCCCGCCGTCAAAAAATATATATTTCACTGGTATTTTTGCATCTGTCAGGAATGCCATTGCAAGATCTGCACCAATCGAAGATGCAACTACAAGTTCTATCTCTGTGATTCCCTGTTTTTTCAGGAATCGTACAATTTGCTGTACCTCGTCTTTTTTACCGCGATATTTCTGCCCGGAACAATACACTGTTGACGTCGGCATAACGCAATTAAATTTATCTGCCATTTTCTCTGCAACCGGCATGCTGCTTTCCCCAGTCACCCCCATTGCGTGAAAAAAAGGATAACTGGATTTGATTTGTCACCTATTGTTTTAAATACCATAATCCCACCTTCTATCCATATCAAACTACGCAGTTAGTTTCTGCTTACTTGAAGTATAGAACAAAAATAAGTCGCCGTCAAATGTCTCAAGCAAGGGTGCTCGTTCTTCCTCGTCAAGTAGACTTACACCCCACATGTAAGCCCCTCACAAAACCGTAAGTGCGGCTTTCCCACATACAGCTCTTCATATTCTCACCAATGTGAATTGATTTGTATTGCTTTCCGTCGAAATTAAAACGTTAGTCTTCCAAATATCAAAATTTCGAGGTTCAATCACACACTCTTTTTCTCGCTGTCTATGCTTAGCAACTACCATTACTAACAGCCACCCAGTACTCACTACTGGTGGGTAGACCTTACCAGATAGTCAGTCCATCCTTTATACCCAGGCGATAGAAAAACTCTTCTGTCTCTGCTCCGCTGGCAAATATTTCATCGCAATACTTCGTAAGCACTTCCTCTTGTTCCGGAGACAGTGTTCGCAAAAGATTCTTGTTAAGAAAAGCAGAGCGGGATTCCGCAAGACTTCTTGATAAGAAAAATGGTGCTGGGCATAACACCCAACACCAAATTTGTCTACAAAAATAAGAACAGTTATTCTGATACTTTATCAAAGAAAGCAATCATATAGAGCGGTAATGTAATTATTCCCTCTTCGCTGGTTCCTACATTCCCATCTATAAACTTATATCCATAGCTTATATCTTTATTATTTTTCATGATCGACTTTAGTGAATTTGCACGTGTATTTCCACTCTTGACCTCAATAGGAACTACTTTTCCATCTTTTTGAATGATTACATCAATTTCTTTTTTCGTTGTCTCATTTTTATAGAAATATAACTGATATCCCTTCTTATAAAGAGCATCTGCTACAGCACATTCAAATATTCCTCCTTTGGAATTTCCTGCTAAGGTATTTTCTATAATATGCTGCTTCAAGGAAAAATCTTTCATCGCCATCAACAGAGACAAGTCCGTTGTATAAGCTCTGAAAAAATCATCTCTTGCATAATCATCCAGATCAAATCTTATATCTGTTACAAGTTTACACATATACAACATATCTGCACGAAGTAACCATTCGATGCTAGAAAAATACTTCTGTGCCCTGCCTCCATGCTCAACTTCTTTATATTGAAATTTATGATTCTCTTTATCCAATAACTGTTTCGCAAGGGAAAGGTAACACTTCTCCGCTTTTACCTTTTCTTCAGCTGTAGCATAATGGGCTATATCATACTGGTATCCCTGTAACAGGCTTCTCTGAATCCGATCAACCTCCCTGAAGTCTTTTGTATCTATATACTTCTGAACTGCTTCCGGCATACCACCTATAGCAACATACTGCCTAAAATATTTCATCATCTGAGAATGAATTGCCTCTGGAATAGCAGTTTTTGAATCAAGATATCCACAGAGATTCATTATCATATCCTCAGAGATCCCCATTCCCCAAAGAAACTCCTCAAAATCTATTCCATACATTTTCAGATAATCAACATACCCAACAGGGTAAGAAGAAGCACGTTTATAATCAATTCCTAAAAGTGATCCTGATGCAATAACATCAAATCTATTATCTAATGCCCAAAACTTAAGAGAAGTTATTGCTTCCTGACACTCCTGGATCTCATCCAGAAAAATCATAGTCTTTCCTGGAATAATCTTCTTTTCAGGAAAACGAAACCGCATAGCCATAACCATATTATCTACTGTTAGATCACCGGAAAAAATATCCATCGCAGAAGGTATCTGTTTAAAATTAATTTCAACAATTTCTTCATAGTTCTCTTCTGCAAATCTTTCAACTATATATGTTTTTCCTGTTTGTCTGGCTCCCTGAATTACAAGACATTTTTTGTTTTTTGAATCTACCCATTTTTTTATGTAATGTGTCACTTTTCTTTTTAACATAAAATGCCTCCTGTTACCAAATAATATTTTTATCTAGAACAACTTTGTAATATTTTAATTACTATATTTCTTTTATTATCAACATTTTAGAAGGTGAAAATGTCCATCTATCAACATTTTAGAAAGCAAAAATCTCCATCTGTCAACATTTTAGAATATTATATCATTGTTCAAAATATATTAAAAGACTTTTTCCTATCAAAAACCCTCATAATTACAGCCTCCGATGTTCCCAAGGTACCGGCATTGTAACTCTCTTAATTATAAATATATGTATTTAATAATGAAAAATTTCAATCATTTTATATTTACATAAGAGCGAAGGAAGTACCCGTGAAGAAGGATTTTATTACTTCCCGTCACAAATACATCCATATTATCTTTGCGAAGATAGCCATTCAAAATAGCTTCAAAATAATCTAACATCCGAATTTCATCAAGCAGCAGATAATACATTTCTTTACCTTCCCTTCTAACTTTCTGCAAACAACTTCTGCAGCATGCGGATATTATCCTTATCTTTTTCCTTTTCTTTTTCCGGCAGTTCCTCATACGGTATCAGATCCTTGTGGATCCGAAGCGAAGCATCTTTTCTCGCACCATTTTCTGGAATTCCCATTCGCCAGTTGTGGAACTGATGATACCTGCACCACCGGACATGCTCAAGCTCTGCCAGAAGTTCCATCTGTTCCGGAATTAGGCTGGCAACATCCATACTCCATCCGTCTGTCTTCATCATATATACCCGTATCTTATGATAATCGGCCGCACTGACATTGGAATATCTGGTAAATCCGTCCAATTTTCCCCACTCTAGATCCAGATTTTCCGAATTTTCCTCCACACCTCCGTACAGATATGCATAATGAAGATTCAATTTCTTTGCATGCTCAAACATCTCTGTTCCCAGTACATTTGCCGGGTTCCATGCTTCTTTTTCCCATTCCAGTACATGCAAACGTTCTCCTCCCGATAACAGTTCAAATCCATCGTCTTCCACCGTAAATACTTCAAACGCAGTACCTGTTGTAGATGCCAGAAGCTTTCCTGCCAGTCCAAGCTGCCCTTTCTGTGGAAGCAGAAGGATCCTGTCTGCAGATTCCAGAAACGGTATGTTCTCATACCAGTGTTCTGCATGGAAAATCACCGGGTCACTCATCTGAGACAGTTCCCTGTGTGAAGCCTGAAACTCGGCTCCGTCGCCAAAGATATGATACTCGATCCGCTGTTCCGGATCAAAAATATTATCCTGTAATGCATATTCCAAAAGTTTTTCCCCCAGAAGTCCGAATCCCAGGAGTACGATCTGCAGATGATGTCCGTGTGCACAGGAGGTTTCATATAGGCAATTCCTTCTCCAGTATAATCTGGCTGCTGTTTCTTCCGGACAGAACAGGCGTAAATGCGGATCCAAAATTCCTTCTGCCGCAAGATTTTCAGATTTCAGATAAACGGTATGCCCTGCCAGTTCTTCTCTGTGTTGCCCGTAAAATCGAAAATTCTCGTCCTCATTTCCAAGAAGCAGATATTTTTTTGCTTTCACCCATTCCCAATCTTCTCCGGCATCTATCCCACACGTTCCCAGTGCCTGTACCATTTCTTTCCTATGGATATCGTCTCCGTATATAGCAATGCTGTCTCCACGATAATACCGCAGCATTTGTAATATTCTGCCACGGATCTTTGATATTGACATCAGAACTCCGCTGGCTGTCATAAGTGGTGCTGTCCATCTGGCAATCTCGATCAGTATATTCGGCGGTGAATCCGAATAATTCAAAAAATACATCTCCATACTTTGGAACAACGAATCCACTACTGGCTGACCATCCAGAACCGTAAATCCAACACCACCCATAACAAACGGAAACAGGATCAGTAGGTATTTTCCTATGTTGCTCTTCTTCTCTTTCATTCTTTTTTCCTTTTCTCCTATGATTTTTTTACCGCCTGTACAATATAGTACATTAAAGGAATATCATTCTTACATTGTTCTTCTATAATTTCAGAAATCTCATGTTCAATCTGGATCTGAGCTTTTTCCGAATGCATATCTAAGTCATACAGTTCTTCCAGCTGTGACTGTAAAATCCCTTTTTTGTATTCTTCCATTCCATAAAGACATGCTTCTTTGAACTGTTTGTCCAAAACAGATAAATAACTGTTTACCCACTCTGTTTCATCACACTCCAGTTTTGATTTCACCAGAATTTCCCGGTCCATATCATAAGAATCTGCTGTCTTATTGATACGCCACTCTTTTCCAATTCCTGTGTCCTCTTTTTTTAACCAGTTTCTGCAACGTCTGGAATTATCCAGTATTTTTTTCTTGTATATTTGCTTCTTCTCTTTACTTGCAGTGTCGTATCTTTTCAGATAGATATCCGCAACGGCCCTAAACAAACAAAGCCAATTTTTCTGATCATCTTCTAATATCTCCGGCTGTTCTTCCCATAACTTTTCAAGATGTTCCAATTCCGAAATATATGTATCTGTAAGATATGCAAGTTGTTCTGTTTCCAACTGGCTAATCCATACAAAACAGGAGATCTTCGAGCTGACTCCCCTCTTTTTCTCTCCCATTTCATATCTTATCTGGCCATATTTCATATTCATCTGCATTAATCTTCGGATCCATTCCCAACTGTTTTTCTCTGAATCAGACAAATACATTTCTGTATACAACTTTTCTTGCAGCTGCATATCTTTCAGCATAACCTTCAAATCTACATGCTCTTTTTCATCCATCTGTATCAAATGTTTTCCGATGATTCTGCAGATAGTTACAAAATACTTACTTCCCAACGGCTTATCTAACTCCACATATAACAATGATTTTTTCAGATATGCCCTCAACGCCAGCCGATCCAGATTCTCTTTTCCTTCTTTGATCTTCAATGCATATAAAAGCCCGGATGCAATATAATTACTGATTTTGTCAGATTCTATCACATCTTTGTATTTATGCATATATTCTTTTATGCGAAAGATTAATTTTTCATTAAGCGAAAGAGTTTCTGTATGAGCAGTCTCTCCTAATATATCCAGACATTCTTTATATTTTCCTTGATTGCAATACAACATACCAAGTCTGAATGTCAGTTTTATATAATCCTGCGGATTGCCTCTTTCTTTTACAGCTTCTCTAATGCTTTCTTCCAGCGGAATGTTATACATACATTCTTTCACAAGTTCTGTGACGCCACCCTTTCCATCTACTACAAGTCTGGTCAATATCTCAGGATTCTTTATTTCCAGTCCTTCCATTCCCTCTGTATTGCCTGCTTCCGGCTGTTTTTTTCTGACACACAGCTCTGATAGTATAAATTTCAGTTTTACCGGTAATTCGGAAGTTTTGTATATTTCATACTGACGATAAAGCTGTTTTTCAATTACAGGTCTCAGTTGTATCTCTTCATGTGGCGTATGCTTTCTCAATATGTCATCATATAACCAGTCTGTACATGCTATGACCGATACATCCATACCTTGTTCCACCATCAGAATTCCCACTTCTGCATATTTTAAAATCTGGTAGATTTCTTCTTCTGACTTGATTTTTTCTTCTGGCTGGATTTCTTCTATTTTCACCAGATTTTTTCCCTCCATAAGGAATCCTCCCTCTGTAAGACGGATTTTTTCATATAATTGTGTCAGTAACCCCTTTAACTGATCTGTTTTTCCTTCTCTGGCAGCCAGATGAATCTGGATAAATAGTTCCTCTTTTTTAATTTTTTCATAGGACCGTTTCTTGTGTTCTAAAATCCACTCTTCTGAAAGTTCCTGCATGATTTTCTGATATTTTTGAAAAATAAGATCTGCTTTTTCTGTTTCTTCAAACCAGATCATAGCTCCTGCCGCAAAAAGCAGATTATCTGTCTGATAAAACATCTGCCATTTGTCAGCCCGCACGATCACGATCTCTTTTTCAATTTCTTTTAATCGGTTCATCCACAAAAGTGTACTTTCTTTTTCATATCTATATGTATAATATTCCATGGCATAGCGGCATATCCACCGGAGATTGCTTATATTTCTAAATTCCTCCTCTTTTATCTTCATATAGAAATTATATACATCATCCAGGTCTTGTTTCTGCAATTTCTGATTACCCCAAATTGCCTTTTTGCTTCTTAATTTTATTCGTTCTATTTTTGCATCCGTTTCCAACAAATAGACGACATCCGGCAGTTTTTCTACTCCGAATTCTTTTCCGCATTTTTTTACTTTGTCTATATATTCCAGACATCCATCCAGCTCTCTTAATAATTCGCGATCCGACTTTTTCCCTTTTTGAATATTCACATACTGCAGGCAAATGCAAAGGAAATTATATCGTACGATCTGTATGTCATATTTCTCCACTGCTTCTTTCTGAACTTCCAGTGCCTTACTTATATATTTTTCCTGATACTCTTTTTTTACCAGGCTGCACATTCCCCAAAGACAATAGGCATACTGAACATATGACTTTACATTATCCTGAAACCAATAGTTTCTCTCACATTCCGTCAACAGTTCCCGGTACAACTTATATCCTTCATCTGTATTTTTTTCATCAAGATATCCATCTGCCCTGCAAATCTTCTGATCCGTCTGCTCTTCAGAGTCTTTCCACAGATATGCTACATAATTCTTTTCATAAATTTCCATAATCGACTGCATGCGGTCATATAATCTCTTTTCGTTTTCCGATGCACATTCATCCGGCAGTCTTTGCAAAGCAACATACCTGATCATTCTATAATTTTTTGCAATCTCATCCGGATTTTTCAGAATAATCTCATACATGTTTTCCAGCATAGCACCGGTTGCCTGCCCCACGATCTCACTCAGATAACTTCTGTCCTGAACCATTTCCCAGAATACTTCTTCTGATTTTCCTGTTTTATCTTCTTTTGCATTCTCTAATGCCCTGATCCCGGCCGACACGTCCTCTGACTTCCACGCATAATACAATTGTAAACCGGAAAATGCTTTTCCTTTGTGCTCATAATAGTTCAGGAAATCTTTTTCATAGCTCTTTCTCTCTTCTTCTGACATATTTTTCCAAAAATACTCACGGTTCAATGTATGTTTGAAATTCCATCTTCCACTTTCATCCTCGTCGAAGAAGTCATACAGATAATATAATAATTCTTCCAAAATTATTCTTGGAACATATGCCTGCCGCAGATCCAGATATTCCTGCAACTCTTCAATTTTCATGCCTCCCGCACTGACAGAAAGGATTTCCATCATTTCTGTCGGTTCTGCTGTCCGTTTCCCGTCTATAGCAAGGTTACTGCATTCCTGGTAATCGGCAATCTTATCAAATGCATCTAATATCACATTTTCTGCAAGTATTTCTATATTCCCAGAAACTTTCTCCACGAGCTGGCACATATACTCTGTAATTCCAGTCATGCCATGCGACAGTTGTTCGGCTACCTCAAAATCTTTCTGGTTCAACATGAAAAGTTTCTGCATGAGCAACGATAATCCATATGGATTCTTCGCATTCGGATTCTTCCGTATTCTCCGCAAAACTGCCATATCCAGTTTCTTTCCACGTCTTGCTGCATGCTTTTGCGCTATGGATTCTATCTTACTTTCTTCCAGATCTTTGATCGCATAGCTCATCAGATTGCTGATCTTCCGATTCAGCATAACCGCCATCTCCCTGGATGCACTAATCACAACAGAAAATCTGATTTTCTCTTTATTATATTCCGTAATATACCAGGACAGCCAGGCGATAAGATGCTCCACATCTCCTTTCAGATGTTCCACCCCGTCAATCAGAACCATCTTATTCTCGCCCTGCTGTCTTTCCATCCAGTATTCAAAGACCGATTGAAATGTTTTTACATCATTACATCCTTCATTTTTACAATAATACAGTAATGTCCGGATCCCACATGCCTCCTGAAGTTCCGAGATTCTGGACAGTAGCATCGTCTTTCCACATCCTTCATCCCCAAAAAAGCAGAAAATCTGCCGGCGCAGCAACGCCAATGCTCCCAGTTCTTCCAGTTTATATCTATCAACATAATATTTTAAATGCTGCTCCCGCTCTGCCTTTGCATTGAGGATGATCCGCTGTTCTATTGTCTGCTCTGTTTCTCCTATATTCAGGTCCGCTTTCAGCAATTCATTTATTTTTTCTTCTACATCTCTGGCAAAGGTATCCAAGGCAACAATTTTCTGACTTTTGGCACTCCATTCCCCGCTATATTCCATCACGATCACATCCGGTGTCTTTTTGATCTGTTCTTTAAATTTCTGAAGACGTATCCGGTGTTCTTCACTTTCCGCGTCATAAAATCTTCTTTTTTCTTCGGGTATGCTGTTTATCACTTCACTGTTACGAAAGCAGAAAATGCAGTGCTTTAAATTCTTCGGTTCTTTTAGCGCACCGTACAGAATTTCCATCTGTGTGATACTTAAATTTTCTCTGTATAACTCCGAAAGCCGTTCATCCTGTATCTCATCTACGACTTTCTGATCCGGTACCCATCCGTACCGTTCCCCGATCAGTATGATCATATATGGTTTACAGCGGTCGATGGTATCAATACACATCTTAACTACATGTTTGCCGCTTTCTTCTTCTGACATGTTCGAAGTATCCACACCCCAGCGCAAGTCCAGGCCTTCGATATCTTCTCCATATTGTTCTAATTGTTTTCTGATTCTTGGAAATACTCTCTGATGCAGGATATCCCGTTCTGCCTGCATATCGCTGAATGTGCTGGATATAAAGAAAGATTTCATAATTTTCGCCCTCCCGCTCATTTTTATTTGTGTTTATAACTCCGATAACGTTCTTATTACCAGGTCGACACCTTTATTTTCGAGTTCTTGAATGATTTGCAGATATGTTTTCTGTGTTGTTGTCATACTGGCATAATATCCTTCCAGTTTTGGTCTGACTATAATTGGATTCAAAATTCCAAAATGTCCAATACTTTCACGGAGAGCTTCCATCTGCGCACCATTTTTTACTTTAAAGGAAAGATTCTTAAACCCTTTCAGTCTCTCAGTGCTGATCTCATCACTTTTTCTTCAAGATCCTTTTCTTTTTGCTTGCATTGCATAACCTCACTCCATTTCCTTTCCGCATCCTGCCGGAGATCCAAACAAAAAGAACCCGCCTGGACAGATGCTTATTCATCTGACCAAACAGGTTCTTTTTCTTCTTAGCTGGCAGTTAATTAATTTTTCATTTCTCTTAGCTGAAATGGTTATTCTTCTCACCCTCAGGATCTTACCAAAATAAAAGAACCGGATCCCGATCTGCTTAGCCAGCTAATCGTTTTTCCACTTCAATTTAACGTTTTTTGCGGGCTTTCTTAGCTCTCGTGGGCACTTCGCTGTCAGCTTTTATATTGTCCTTGAAAGCTCTCGTTTCAGGCATAAATGTTGGCATTTTGTTGGCATGAGCTAATAAAGTTCTCAGTACCGGATTGCCAATCACTGTGTAGACGGCGCTCAAATCCTGCGCCGATGAATCTAGCGGCTACCGACTCCGTACTTTCGCGGAATTGGTAACTCTATTAAATTTTCATCTGTTATAAATGGTCTACTTCTATATTATACATCAAAACTGAAGCGTTGTGTATATAAATTTTACGTCAATGGACTTCTATTTTGTCTGTGGGGCTGAAGTTTTGCTATTTCGCAAGCGCTCATCAGCCGGCTTGTATAAATACTGGGGTGGTGGGCAAATTGGCTACTATTCAGTGTGCATCCAGAACTGATATCCTGAATTACTATCCTCTGTAACAACATTCTGAATTTTGTTATTTTCTATAATAGGATAATTGCTATAGATTTCTTTGAATTCATGATAGGATTCTTTTATATCTGTACGCTTTCCATCCGTAATAATTTCATAAATTTCGTGAATGCTATAAGGCAGCATCTTCAATGGTGCACGTGTTACAAAAACAAAATAATTTCCAGATTCTTTTACATAACTGGCAAATTCCTTTGTAAATACAAATTCATTATTTTCTTCAATAAAAATAACTGTATTTTTTAACGGATATAATGCATCTTTCCAATCACGTCCCTCTTCATCTCGAATATATACATAATATGATGCATTTGTTGAAACAGCATATCCTGACTGCCTTCCGATTCTCAAGTATTCATATAAAATACGTAGAAGAGTAGTCTTTCCTGTTGCACTGTCTCCTTTTATGACAGTAATATTTCTTCTAATGGAAAATTCAAATAATACTTTTTTACTCTTAGCCTTAAACCAGTAGCTTCCTTTCATCTTCCATCTCCTCTGCTTCCAATAATCCTTCTACATATTCTGCAGGATTGCATACAATCTTCCCTGTATCCATAATTTGAATTTTAAATTCACCTTCAAACCGCATTATATGTTGCAAATATACTGTCAGGTCCTTTTTCTCTGCAATCTTCAAAATCCATTTTGCACAGTTATCTCCACAATTAAGAACAGTTGTCAATTCCTTTCATCAACGGTAATGCGTTATTGATAAGATAATCCACATGACCATATTCAGCAATCACCTTTTGAGCAAATTTCTCCAATGTATCCTGCTGTGCAAGATCACCGGTAAAGTAAACTCCTGGCTGCTTATCAATACTGCAAACAATGGCGCCCTGCTTCTGAAATTCCTCTGCAATGGTCTTTCCAATGCCCTGCGCACCTCCCGTCACAATCACTACTTTATTCTTAAACTCCATATAAAATTCTCCCCCAAAATCCGCTTTCTATTTCTGTTGCCACAACATTGTGTATTCTTTTTCACCAGTAGCTTCATTCAAACCTTCACATTGAATAATGAACCCTTGCCTGTCATAAAATATTCGAGAAAAACTCTTCTAGTAAACTATTGATCATCTCCGGTTTATCTGTATTAGAATTATGACCGGCCCCTTCAATCCACTTTAA
>CAKRON010000077.1 GCA_934373455.1 uncultured Marvinbryantia sp. | reverse complement strand
GTGTGACATCAATGGAAAGATGCAGGAACCGGAGGGGGACCTGGTTCATTCCGGAGATTATATTTTGGCTGTCAATGATATTCCGGTATCTGAAAAAGAAGAAGTAGTGGAACAGATCCGTCAATCTTCAGATGGAAATGTAAAGCTTACGGTGCTGAGAGATTCAGATATCGTAGAATTGAGAACCCCGGTAGTTCAGACGGATGAAAACGAATATAAAGCGGGAATCTGGATCAGAGATGACACTCAGGGGATTGGAACACTGACATTTGTAACTGAGGATGGTAGTTTTGGAGCATTGGGACATGGTATCAATGATATTGACACCAGTACATTGCTGACACTGGAAGGTGGAAATATCTATGATACAGAAATATGTTCCATCGTAAAAGGTATGGATGGAATGCCGGGGGAAGTGGGAGGAATCATAGATTATGGACAGGAACATATACTTGGGGAAATTACAGAGAACTCTGATATAGGAATTTTTGGAAAATTAAAAGATAAAAGTGTGACAGACAGCTTAAAAGAGATGGAGATTGGATATAAACAGGAAATCCAAACAGGAGAAGCAGTTATATTAAGTGAGATAACAGGGGAGAAAAAAGAGTATCAGATTGAAATTGAAAAAGTGAATATGAACAATAAAGATGCCAACAAAAGCATGGTGATTCATGTTACAGATCCAGAACTGCTGGAGTTGACAGGAGGAATTGTAAGAGGAATGAGTGGCAGTCCTATTTTGCAGAATGGAAGAATTGTAGGGGCGGTAACACATGTATTTGTAAATGATCCGACAAGAGGGTATGGAATATTTATTGAAAATATGCTGGAAGAAGAACAGTATGCTGCAACATAAAACAATTTATCCGGAAACAGATCAAAGAGAGCATCTCAGTTATTTTGAATCTGTTTCCGGTATATTTGAATTGTGAAAAATATATAGAAAACTACTTGAAAGTGAGACAGAATCTACATATAATGAACAGGATATCTATAAACAAAGACTCTTAAGTGAGTTTTGATTGAAATATTCTACTTCAGATAAAGTTCCTATAGATGCGGAAAGGAAGGGCTTAGTTATGACACTGAAGGAATTACAAATAGGAAAAAGTGCAGTCATACAGACTGTAGGAGGAGAAGGTGCACTGCGGCAGCATTTTCTGGATATGGGTGTGATACCAGGAGCGGAAGTGACGGTTGTGAAACTGGCGCCTATGGGAGATCCGATGGAGCTTCAGATTCATGGATATGAATTGACACTGCGTCTGGCAGATGCAGATCAGATAGAGATTACACCGATTCATGAAAGAACCAGAAAACATGAAGGAGCCAGTGATATCAATCAGAGTGTACATCCGGGCCTGGGCGAGGATGGAAAGTACCATGTAAAGGGAGATGGAAATCCATTGCCGGATGGGGAAATGTTAACGTATGCACTGGTGGGAAATCAGAATTGCGGAAAAACAACGTTGTTTAATCAGTTGACGGGATCCAATCAGCATGTTGGAAATTTCCCTGGTGTGACGGTGGATCGTAAGGATGGCGCTATCAGAGGATACGAGAACACTCAGATTACCGATTTACCAGGTATCTATTCCATGTCGCCATATACCAGTGAAGAGATTGTATCCAGAAATTTTGTGCTGGAAAATAAACCAAAGGCGATTATCAACATTGTAGATGCTACGAATATTCAGAGAAATTTGTACCTGACGATGCAGCTTCTGGAAATGAATATACCGATGGTTGTTGCATTGAATATGATGGATGAACTGACCGGAAACGGAGGCTCGATTGACGTAAATGGGATGGAAGCAATGCTGGGTGTTCCGGTAGTGCCGATTTCTGCTTTCAAGAATGAAGGGGTAGATGAACTGGTAAAGCATGCCATACATATTGCCAAATATCAGGAACGCCCCGGAAGACAGGATTTTTGCGATGAAAATGATTTTGATGGTGCCGTACACCGCTGTATTCATTCGGTCTGTCATTTGATTGAGGATCATGCGCAGCATGCCGGAATACCTCTGCGGTTTGCAGCATCCAAATTAATTGAGGGCGACCATTTGATTCAGAAGCAGTTGGAACTCGATCAGAATGAAGTGGAGACGATTGAGCATCTGATTTTGCAGATGGAAAAGGAACGTGGACTGGATCGCAGTGCTGCGATGGCAGACATGCGTTTTTCCTTTATTGAGAAAGTCTGTGAAAAGACAGTGGTAAAGCCAAGGGAAAGTAAGGAACGTATTCGCAGCGAAAAGATAGATAAGTTACTGACCGGAAAATATACCGCAATCCCATGCTTTGTAGGAATTATGCTGGCAGTCTTTTATCTGACATTTAATGTGATCGGTGCATGGCTGCAAGGCTTACTGGAAATGGGTGTGACAGCTTTGACAAAAGTGGTAGATTCAGCGCTGACAGCAGCACATGTGAACAATGCTCTGCATGGTTTGATTATTGATGGAATCTTTACAGGTGTGGGATCCGTATTATCCTTCCTGCCGATTATCGTGACCCTGTTCTTTTTCCTTTCTTTGATGGAAGACAGCGGATACATAGCCAGAGTGGCATTCTTTATGGACAAACTGCTTAGAAAAATCGGCCTGTCTGGAAGAAGTATTGTACCTCTTTTGATTGGATTTGGATGTACGGTACCGGCAGTCATGGCAACCAGAACACTGCCAAGTGAGCGTGACCGTAAAATGACAATTCTACTGACTCCATTTATGAGCTGTACGGCAAAGCTGCCGATATATGCATTTTTTGTAAATGCATTTTTCCCTGGAAAAGGCGGACTGATTATGACTGGATTATATGTCCTGGATATCTGTATCGGAATTCTGGCAGCACTTGTATTCAAGGGAACTATGTTCAAAGGTGAAGCAGTGCCATTTGTCATGGAATTGCCAAATTACCGTCTTCCTGGAATAAAAAATGTAGGACAGCTTTTGTGGGAGAAAGCAAAAGATTTTCTTCAGAGAGCATTTACGGTCATTCTTCTGGCTACGATAGTAGTCTGGTTCCTGCAAAGCTTTGATCTGACCTTTAATCTGGTGGAAGATTCTTCAAAAAGTATCCTTGCCATGATTGCCGGCTGGATTGCACCATTATTTGTTCCACTGGGCCTGGGAGACTGGAGAATTATTGTGTCTTTAATCAGTGGATTTATGGCCAAAGAAAGTGTGGTATCTACTCTTGGAATATTATTTACAGGAGGAGTCGGTACAGCACTTACGACATTGTCAGCAGCATCCCTTCTGGTATTCAGTTTGTTATATACACCTTGTGTGGCTGCGATCAGCACGATAAAGAGAGAACTCGGCTGCAGATGGGCCATTGCAGTAGTAATCTGGCAGTGTGTAATTGCCTGGGTGGCAGCATTTGCAGTAACGTTGATTGGTAATTTGTGAAGAATTTGTGAAATATTCTAAAAACTATTGAAAAACAGAAAAATTAGGACTACAATGCAAGACGAAACAAGAGAAAACGAAACGTCACTCAGTAATGACTCTTTCGCAAAACATCCCTGTTCACTATTTGTATCAATGGAGGAAAAGATAAATGAATACTTACAAAGTGCAAAAAAGAGACATGGAAACTAAGGCAAAAAGACTGAGAAGAGAAGGTTTTGTTACAGGAAATCTTTTTGGAAAAGAGATCAAAGAATCCATTCCACTGAAGATTGAACGCAAAGAAGCTGAACGTCTTTTACGTGAATGTATGAAGGGCAGTCAGGCATTATTGGATCTGGAAGGAACCACATACGATGTACTGGTTAAAGAGATGGATTATGATTCCATGAAGAATGAGATTCTGGAAATGGATTTCCAGGCATTGGTAAAAGGTGAAAAAGTACATTCCGTAGCAGAAATTGTATTACTAAATAAAGAAAAGGTAGTTGGTGGAGTGGTTGACCAGCACCTGGAAGAGATTGCTTATAAGGCAGAGCCGTCAGCATTGGTTGAGAAAGTCATTGTAGACTGTAGCAACCTGAAGCTTGGTGATACACTGAAAGTTGCAGATCTTGAGATCGCAAAAGATAAAGATATTGATATCACCACTCATATGGATGCACCAGTGGTCAGTGTTATTGTACCACGTAATGCAGAGATACCGGATGACGACAAAGAAGAAGAAACAGCAGAATAATAAGACAGAAAAACAGGTGCCATTCAATCATGAAAATGTGATTGGATGGCATCTTTTTTTGTGGTATATAATTGACGTACAGATAGAAGCACATTAAAATGAAAGAAAGGATTCTTGAATTTTGAATGGGAGGAACGAAAGATGGAGTGGAAGCAAATGATGAAAAAAAGTGCTGAGATCATTGGAGAAACAGCACAGTTGATAACAGATAAAGTAACGGATAAAGATTTTCGTGAAAAAGTAGTTGGGACAGTAGCAGAAGCATCCCTGAATCTGGCAGATGCAGCCACGAAGACGGTAAAGAAGACAAAGACCCTTGCAGAGGAGAAGCATCTGACAATCGGATCAAAAGATAAATATATCCAACAACTGGAAGAAGAACTGGAAGCAAAGAACAAAGAAATCAGGATGCTGAAAAGAAAACTTCAGAAGAAAAATTGGAACGGCAGATAACAGATAGCAGGGTGGATAAAAAACATGAATCATACATCTATTTTGCAGTTTCGCACTGCCAATTGCAAAAACTGTTATAAATGTATCCGTAACTGTCCGGTAAAAGCGATTCGTGTAACGAATCAACAGGCACAGATTATGGAAGAACAGTGTATCCTTTGCGAAAAATGTACATCGGTCTGTCCACAGCATGCGAAAGTGGAACATAATGATATACCGGATATTCAAAAAGATATGGAAGCAGGAAAAAAAGTAATCGCGTCTGTACATCCGGCATATCTGGCCAGATATGGATGGAAAAATATAGGGGATTTGGAAAAAAGGTTACAAAAGCTTGGTTTCTGGAAAGTACTTGATGGAGCACAGGGAGCTGCTGTTATGAAACGGGAATATGAGAAGCTTTTGCAAGAACAACAGCAGAAAAAAATGATAATTTCGTCAAATTGTCCAGTGGTAGTACGTTTGATCGAAAAAAAATATCCTCATCTGACAGAGCATCTGGCACCGGTAAATTCTATGATGCAGCTACATGCAGAATATTTAAGAACACAATATCCAGATGCAGTATTGGTATATATCAGTCCGTGTATCTCAGTGATGTCAGAACTCAACGAAAGTCAGGAACATATGGATTATGTGATTACCTTTAGAGAGCTGAGCAACTGGATGGGAGATATGCCGGAAGATGTGCCGGACACAGAGTGCCAGAAACGGTATCTGTCGAGAATGACAGCAGTCAGTGGTGGCTTAATTCAGTCTATGAGACCAATGGAAGGACAGCAGACATTGCACGTAGATGGAATAGAGCAATGCAAAGAAATATTAAAAGAACTGCAGACCGGTGGTTATCAGGACTACTTTATTGAGATGAATGCCTGTGTCAATGGATGCATTGGCGGCCCATATTCACAGAAACGAGAGAAAAAGCTGTTGGATGCTCTGATTGCCATAAGAGAATTATCTATGGAGAATGGACATCCGGATTTTGAAAAAGACTATCATATAGAAATATCAGTTGATTCAGAAAGAAAATTTAAACAGGAAGAATTTTATCCCGGCAAAGCCATTACTCAGGAACAATTGCTGCATGTGCTTCATGAGATGGGAAAGTATACAAAAGAAGATGAGCTGAATTGCGGGGCCTGTGGATACGATAGCTGCCGGGCAAAGGCAGTAGCAGTTATTCAGGGGAAAGCAGAAGTATCTATGTGTATTCCTTATATGAGAGAAAAACAGGATGATTATGCCAACATTATTATCAATGCGATGCCGGGTCTTCTTGTGACAGTAGATTACGAGCTGAATATAGTCCAGATGAACAAAACAGCTATGGATGTGTTCGATATTTCAAGAAAAAAACAACTTTTGGGTCAGCAGGTTGGAGCAATTATGGATGATTATACGCTTGTGAACATGATTGCTTTTGACCGGAGTATAGAAAGAGACTGTGTGTATCTGGACGAACAAAAACGTTACATAGAAAGAGTCATGACCAACGATCAGAAAAACAAACTGATTATTTGCATCATGAAAGATGTGACGAAGGAAAAAGAACAGCAGAAAAAGCAGAGGCGTGCGCAGGCAAATGCCGTACAGCTGGCAGATAAGCTGGCAGAAGAACAGCTTCGTATTGTTCATGAGATTGCCAGCCTTTTAGGTGAAACCGCAGCAGATACAAAAGTGGCAATTGAAGAATTGAAACAGACAATTCAGCAGGATGTGGAGTAAAAATGGAGAATAAGAAAAGTAAGGCCATACAGATGATCGGAAAGATTCCCATTGATTTTGGAAAAGTCAGTCTTAATAAAAAGAAAGAAAAAATCTGTGGGGATTATTATACCATAATCACAGAACCGGAGTCTGCTGTATTGGTGCTTTCAGATGGTCTGGGAAGTGGAGTAAAGGCAAATATTCTGGCTACGTTGACTGCCAAAATGCTCAGTATCATGATTGCTGGAAAGGTCGCTATCCGTACAGCTGTAAAAGCAGTAGCAGATACGCTTCCGGTATGCAGTGTACGAAATCTTGCTTATGCCACTTTTACGGTAATGGTTGCACAGGAAAATGAAATTTGTCTGTTGCAGTATGATAATCCGGATGCAATTCTGCTTCGAAAGGGAAAGAGTATAGATTATCGCCGGGATATCCAGATGTTTGGAGAAAAAGAAATACATCAGAGCTATTTTCAGTTTCAGGAAGGTGATATGCTGATCCTCATGAGCGATGGAGTGACCAATGCGGGTATGGGAAAGACAACATACGGGGGCTGGGGAAGAGAAGAAGTTGTTAAATTCTGTGAACAGCGCTGGCGCAAAGAAATCAGTGCGCAGGAAATGGCTTCTGCAATAGGCAATGCAGGATTGGATCTGAATCTGGAAGAAACGGATGATGATCTGACAGTTCTTGTTATGAAGGGCATGAAGAAAAAAGTGGTTAATATTATGGTAGGACCGCCGGCGGACCGGGAAGATGACAGAAGTTATTTTGAAACATTTTTCCAGAAAGAAGGAATGCATGTAGTATGCGGTGGTACGACAGCGAAACTGGTTGCAGACTATCTTCATACAAAAGTGATCAATATTCCGGACTCCGGAAGCGAGGATGTCCCTGCAATGTCAGAAATCAAAGGGATTGATCTGGTAACAGAAGGACTGCTGACATTACAGAAGCTGATGGAATATTATGAGGATTTCAGTGAAGACCGCCTCTATTTTAATCGTCTTATAAAAAAGAAGGATGGGGCAGCGGAACTATTTCGTATTCTTTTTACAGAAGCGACAGAAATCAATTTTTTCTTTGGCAATGCATTAAATGAAAATTATACAGCACTTCATATTGACCGGGAAAAGAAGAAAAAACTGGCATTAGAGTTAATTGATAATCTGGAGGCAGAAGGAAAGAAAGTTAAGATTTGTTTCTGGTGTGTGTGAAAAGAATAACAGTTGAGGTTGCAATATCAGCATCAATAAGGTTATAATGTACTCATAATAAGAAGGAGTATTATGAGTATGAAGAAGCGTAAGACAAGCAGAAGCAGCTGGTCTCTGATCAGACGTTTCTGGCCATATGAAAGAAAGTATTTAAAAACGGTAATATTGGATCTGTTTTGTGCAGCATTAACCTGTTTATGTGATCTGGTATTACCGTTAATTTTACGTACCATCACCAATCTTGCAATGACAGATCTGGCAGCACTGACGGTATCGCTGGTATTGAAGCTGACCTTTTTGTATTTTGTACTGAGATTGATTGACGCCGGCGCTCAGTATTTTATGGCAGATATGGGACATGTGATGGGCGTTTATATTGAGACGGATATGAGAGAAGATGCGTTCGCTCATCTGTTGAAGCTGGGCTATACCTACTATTCCAACACAAAGATCGGGCAGATTATGGGACGCATTACCAATGATTTGTTTGATGTGACAGAGTTTGCCCATCATTGTCCGGAAGAATTTTTTATTGCCGGGCTGAAATTTGTGGTCAGTTTTGTTATTCTGTGCACCTATAATGTGCCATTGACGATATTGATATTTGCCTGTGTGCCTTTGATGACTGCGGTATCTATTAAATTGAACCGCTGGCAGAGAAAAGCATTCCGCAGACAGCGAATACAAATCGGTGAATTAAATGCGCAGATCGAAGATTCTCTGCTTGGGGAACGTGTGGTGAAGGCTTTTGGTGTGGAAGAACAGGAAAAAGCGAAATTCACAAAAGGAAATCAGGAATTTCAGGATATTAAGAAATTGACCTACAAAACTATGGCAGCTTTTCAGGCATCTACCAGACTTTTTGACGGTTTGATGTACCTTCTTGTAGTGCTTGGTGGAGGGATGTTTGTGATTCGCGGAGCAATTTCTCCGGGAGATCTGGTAGCGTATGTGATGTATGTATCGACATTGATCGCAACGATTCGCCGAATTGTGGAATTTGCAGAACAGTTTCAGCGTGGAATGACAGGTATTGAGCGCTTTTTTGAGATCATGGATGCACCGGTGGAAATTCAGGATGCAGAGGATGCTGTTCCGCTTCAGATGAAGGAGGGCGGTATTGACTTTAAAAATGTATCGTTTGAATATCCGGACGATCATAATCATGTACTAAAGAATCTGTCTCTTCATATTTCACCTGGAGAGAGGGTTGCACTGGTAGGACCATCCGGCGGAGGAAAGACGACATTGTGTAATCTGATACCGCGTTTTTATGATGTGACAGATGGTGAGATTGATATTGACGGACAGGATATCAGAAAAGTGACGCTGAAAAGCCTGAGGGAAGCAATTGGAGTGGTACAGCAGGATGTCTATCTGTTCAGCGGAAGTGTGGCAGAAAATATTGCTTATGGAAAAAAGAATGCTACAATGGAAGAAATCTATCAGGCAGCAAGGCTGGCCGGGGCAGATGAATTTATTTCAGGATTAAAGGATGGTTACGATACTTATGTGGGAGAACGTGGCGTGAAGCTTTCAGGCGGACAGAAGCAGCGTATTTCCATTGCCAGAGTATTTTTGAAAAATCCACCGATTTTGATTCTGGATGAGGCTACCAGTGCACTGGATAATGAAAGTGAGCTGTTGGTTGGACAGAGTTTAAACAAACTGGCACAGGGAAGAACAACCATTACCATAGCACACAGACTGACAACGATAAAAAACTATGATCGTATTCTGGTATTATCCGGGGATGGCATAGAGGAAGAAGGAAACCATGAGGAGCTTCTGAAAAATAGAGGCAGTTATTACCGGTTATGGAATCAGCTGACCGGAGAAGATGGAGAGAAGAGCAATGATTCGGATTGCAGTGGTGGAAGATGAAGAATTATATGCAGAGCAGCTTCAGAATTACATCAGTAAATATGCAGAAGAACGAAAAAAACAGATAAAAGTAACATGGTTTCAGGACGGAGAAGATATTGTGTCCGGTTATAAAGGGGAGTATGATATCATTCTTCTGGATATTCAGATGCGTTTTATGGATGGTATGACGGCTGCAGAGAAAATACGAGAACTGGATTCTGAAGTGGTGTTGATGTTTATTACCAATATGATTCAATATGCAGTGCGCGGGTACGAAGTGGATGCAATGGATTATGTGGTGAAACCGGTGGAATATTTTGCTTTTTCACAAAAGCTGGATAAGGCAATTGGAAGAATACAGAAAAAGACAGAGGTATTTCTTAAAGTCCCGGTAGAAGATGGGGTTAAGAAGCTGAATGTGGCAGAGATTCTTTACATTGAAAGTGTAGGGCACAATGTGATCTATCGGATGGAATCCGGAAAGTATTTATCCAGAACGGCTTTGAAAGAACTGGAAGCGACAATGAAACCGTATGGATTTTTTCGGTGTGGGAAAGGTTTCCTTGTAAATATGAAGCGGGTAGACGGAATCAGCGGCAGTGATTGTATCATTGAAGGTGAGCGGGTTCCTGTCAGTCGAAGCCGGAAAAAGGAATTTATGGAACTGTTAATACAGTATATGGATGAGGGATAGCAATGAATGTAGTACAGGATATTCCAAGATATTATACAGCACTTGCAGAATGGTCAGCTTGTCTGTTGTATGTGAGTCTGATCGGAGGGATCAAAAAAGAGAAGAAGAACATTCTTTTGGCAGGAACTTTTCTGATTGTCCAGACTGGATTTCTCGTAAGTACCGATAACGTGGCGGTGTATCTGTGGATTCCCTGTATGGTAGTGGCAGTAGGACTCATGTTTGGCTATATTTGTCTTGCAGGACAGCTCACGATCCGGGAAACCGGGTATTGCTGTGCCAGAGCATTTATTTTGGCAGAATTTATGGCTTCATTGGAATGGCAGTTGTGTTCCTTTGGGTGGAAATTGCTGTTTGGGCAGAATATACTGGCAAGAGGTCTGTTGCTGATGGCTGTTTATGTGCTCTGCATTCTGGTGATGTATTATCTGGAAAAACCATTGATAACAGCCGGGATACTGAAGCAGGTGACATGGAAAGAAACGGGATTTGCAGTGGGAATTGCAGCATTGATTTTTGCATTCAGCAATCTCAGCTATCTGTCAGTGGAATCACCGTTTTCCGCATCTATTTTACGGGATATTTTTAATGTCCGAACATTGGTGGATCTGGTGGGAATAGCAGTACTGCATGCCTATCAGAGCAGAATTTGTGAATATACGGCTGAAAAAGAGCTGGCATCTATCAATTTGTTATTGCGCAGCCAGTACGATCAGTACCGCAACTATCAGGACAGTCTGGATCTGATTCACATGAAGTATCATGACCTGAAGCATCAAATTGCAGGACTCCGTGCAGAAACTGATGAGCAGAAGAGAAAAGACTGGCTGGACGTCATGGAAGAAGAGATCAGTGCATTTGAAAGCTTGAATAAGACCGGCAACCAGGTACTGGATACGATTCTTGCAGCTAAAATCTTTCATTGCCGAAGAAAGAAGATACAGATATCCTGCGTAGCAGACGGAAAACTGCTGGATTTTATGCATGTCACAGATATCTGTTCTATTTTTGGCAATGCGCTGGATAATGCGATTGAGAGTGTTATTTTGCTTCCGGAAGAGGAAAAACGTCTGATTCATCTTAC
Organism: uncultured Marvinbryantia sp.; assembly: GCA_934373455.1. Taxonomy (GTDB): domain Bacteria; phylum Bacillota; class Clostridia; order Lachnospirales; family Lachnospiraceae; genus Marvinbryantia. The sequence continues at coordinate 678 of CAKRON010000077.1, read as the reverse complement.
GGTATCAGCAAAGAAAAATTTTGTATTTATTAAAGTTGAGAATTATTGTGAAGAAAAAGTGGAAGTGAATGAACACGGAATTTTGCCAACCAGTAAAGCGGATAAGGACAATCACGGATTTGGAATCAAAAGTATTTGTTATGCAGTACAGAAGTACGACGGAAGTGTGAATTTTGGTGTAAAGAACAATTGGTTTGAATTGAGTATTCTCATTCCGCTGACATAGAAAAGACAGGTATTCTTAAATAGAAGAGACATTTTCCAGACAGAACGATACAGGACTGGAAAAGTCTCTTTTTTCGTTTCTGGTTGCATTTCATGCAAAAATCATGCATTTCATGCCCCAAACGGCGCAAAATAAAAAAATATGATACAGTTTTATGCATAAAAAAGAGAAGAGATCTCTAAGAAGGAGGAAAAATGAATGTTAGCTATTAACATCGATGACGTGATCAATGTCCTTAATTCCTGTAAGAATTATCTGATTGCACTTGGGATAATTTTTGCAGTGATAATTATAGCAATGATCGCTGTCAGCAAACTGAATAAACCATTGAAGAAAATGATCCGCGCGCAGGGCTGGATCGCAATTTTACTGTCAGTTGTAGTTATTGTGAATCTGATCTGTACAGGACCAATGTACAGCATGATTTCCCTGGCGATGGGAGAAGGTTCCAT
>CAKRON010000076.1 GCA_934373455.1 uncultured Marvinbryantia sp. | reverse complement strand
AATGCCATATAACACTTCTTTGCTTCATAAACATCTGCTTTGCTGACAATTTCCCATGGTGCATGCATGCTCATAACCGCCACACCACAATCAATTACCTGCATACCATATAATGCAAGGATATAGGCAATGGTTCCGCCTCCGCCAACGTCAACTTTACCAAGTTCTGCTGTCTGGAATGCCACATTATGTTTTTCCAGTATCTTTCTCAGTTCTGCCATATATTCTGCATTTGCATCATTCGAACCGGATTTTCCTCTTGCGCCTGTATACTTGTTGAACACAATTCCTCTTGCGAAATAAGCTGTGTTTTTCTTTTCAAATACAGCTGCATATTCCGGATCATAGGCTGCGCTGACATCAGATGAAAGCATTTTGGAATTTGCCAGTACTCTTCTTAATGTCAGTTCTGAATATACACCCATGCAGTTTAACAGCTCTGCTACTGTATTTTCAAAGAATCTGGACTGCATACCGGTTGCACCGACGCTTCCGATTTCTTCTTTATCTACAAGAATACAGCAAGCTGTACGTTTTACTTTCTTCATATCCAGAATAGCTTCCAGAGAAGTATATGCACACACTCTGTCATCATGTCCGTATGCAAGGATCATGCTGCGATCCAGTCCGCATTCTCTTGCCTTTCCTGCCGGAACGATCTCCAGTTCTGCTGAAAGGAAATCTTCTTCTTCTATATCATATTTGTCTTTTAAAAGCTTTAATACATTTTTCTTAACGGCATCCTTTTCTTCATCCTTCAGTGGAATGCTGCCAATCAGAAGGTTTAATGCATCTCCTTCTACTACTTTTGCAGCTGTCTTTTCCATCTGTTCTCCAGAAAGATGAATCAGAAGATCTGTGATGCAAAATACCGGATCATCCTCTTCCTCACCAATATTGATATCTACCACGCTGCCATCTTTCTTCGCAACCACACCATGCAGTGCCAGAGGAATCGTTACCCACTGATATTTCTTGATTCCACCATAATAATGGGTATCCAGATAAGCCAGTTCTGTATCTTCATATAATGGGTTCTGTTTCAAATCCAGACGTGGGGAATCAATATGTGCACCAAGAATATTCATACCTTTTTCGATGTCCTTGCTGCCGATGACAAACAATGCTACTGCTTTTTCCATGAACACATCATACACACGGTCTCCCGCCTGAAGCTTTTCACCGGAATGAATTACTTCTTTAAGATCCTTAAATCCTTCTTTTTTAGCAAGCTTTACTGTTGCTTTTACGCATTCTCTTTCTGTTTTTCCATGATCAAGAAAATGACGATAATTCTTATTCAGCTTTTCCAGCTCTGCCATTTCTTTCTTGCCATAACTGTTCCAAATGTTTTTTCTTTCCATGATGTTCATATCTCCATTATTTTTTTTTTGTGAATCAGTCCGAACTTACTGAACGGATAGATTCTAATAAATGCTTTACCAAGAATTCTGCTCTTCGGAACCGGTCCGATCACACGGCTGTCACTACTGTGATTCCGATTATCGCCCATACACCAGTACTCGTCTTCTCCCAGTGTAATTTCCTGTGCAGCCAGTCCCGGATCCTGTATCACTTCTTTTCCGTAATGCTCATCCAGGATTTCTCCATTGATATAGATATTACCTTCTTCGTCGATGCGGACAGTTTCTCCCGGTAAACCAATAATTCTCTTGATCCACCTTTTATCTTTCTGTTCATCCGGATAAATAACCACAATGTCGTATCTCTCCGGATCTGAGAAACGATAAGACAGCTTGTCACAGATCAGATTGTCCCGGTCCTGCAATGTGTCTTCCATAGAATGCCCATCTACCTGCACTCTCTGGCCTACAAAAGTAACAATAAACAATGCTGCAAGTATCGCAATTGCAAAACATCCAATCCAGCTTAATATCTCTTTTTTCATCTGTCTCTCCTTTTCAATGATTCTGGTTATCTCTGGGACACTGCTGTAATCAGGATAGAGCTGATATTCACTGCCATGTGAAATATCACCGGTGCCAGCAGTGTATTCCATTTTTCATAGACTGCAAGAATCAGCAAGGCCATTGGAAATGCAAACAAAATCTGCATCGCATTTCCATGATACACTGCAAAAATTCCGGCAGCCAGAATAATTGACAACCACCCTTTATTATAGTCCTTTAATCGATTATAAACAAGTCCTCTAAATAATACTTCTTCCATAATCGGTATAATTATTCCGATTCCAATTAACTGTACAAAAAAATTGCTGCCAAACAGTGCATCTTGTGCTCCACTTTGCAATTCTATCCTGCTATTCACCAGATTCAGTAAAAAAGTGAACAGTATATTTGCTCCTATACCGATTCCTGCAATCAGCAGCCCACTTTTTATGGATATCCCTTTTTCTTCCCTGGTTATATACCCATCTTTTTTTATCATATAGCATAAAACAGGTAATGTCAGGCAGGCTGCCATAGTTGTGAGAAAGGCTGCATCTACATGCAGCCCTGTCATTTGTACCATATTGATTATGACGAAATGAATAAAAACCGGTTCCAGTACTCGTATTCCTGCCTGTATCATTTCCATCATGATCAGGATCTCCCAAAATAGAGATCTATACCTTCTGCAATGCCTTCTGCCATTTTCTGCTGATTATCTGCTTCTGCCATATAAGCATCATCTTCCGCATTGGACATATAACCCATTTCTAATACCATAACCGGTATTGTACTCCAGTTTATCAAAATCTGGTTATCCTGATTATACAGTCCCTTTAATATCAGCCCAGTCTCTTCACAGTAAGAGTGAATTACTATGTCCGCCAGTGCATTGCTTTTCTTTATTGTATCTTCCTCGTCTTTTAAAAACTCATTTTCATAAGAAGGCGCCAGCACAGTTACACCACGTTCACTGCTGTCATCGCCACCATTTGCATGGAGACTGATCAGTGCCTGTGCGCCAGACGCATTTACTTCTTTCGCTCTGTCTACTTCGCTGAGATCTGATGCATCTCCCTCACGGGTCATATATACTTCATATCCCCGATCTTCCAGTTCTTCCTTCAGCTTCTCTGCTACAGAAAGCGTCAGATCATATTCTTTTATTCCAGTTGCAGTTCCGACCGTACCCTCACTGAATCCTTTTACCATCGTCTCGGAATCCGGCCCGATTGGCACTTCCATCTCCAGATCTGCTCCTGTTTTCTGATGAGACGCATCAATCGCCACTATGATCTTCTCGTTCTGGCTATCTGCCTTCTCCGTCTCACTTTCCGTTTCTGTCTCTGATTCTGTTTCTGTCTCTGATTCTGTTTCAGTTTCTGTTTCTGTCTCTGACTCAGCTTCAGTTTCTGTTTTCGTCTCTGATTCTGCTTCGGTTTCTGTTTCGCTTTCAGACCCTTTCTGCGTACCGAGCGCTTCTTTTACAGCTTTCTCAATATATGCAGCTTTCTGTTCATCTTCAGATAACATTGCGCTCGCTGTCATTGTACTGGACAGACCTGTTGCCAGCGCAATAAACATTGCTGCGATCTTTTTCTTTCTCATTCCTCTTCAGACTCCTGTCTAAATTGCATTCGGAACCTCAATGGTTGTTACCGTGCAATTCCCATTTACATATTTGAAATAGCATTTTGCTTCCTTTGTTGAAGAATTTGAATCACTCTTCTTTGTCTCTGTTTCTGTTTCTGTATCAGACTCTGATTCTGTCTCGCTTTCTGCTTCCTGCTCATCTGCAGGTTCGTATGCACATTTATAAGAAAGCGTCATCTCCATACCAATATAGCTTTCCTCATCTTTACCCGGATAATATACTTCACCGAATGTCGGTTTAAATTCACTGAATGTAATACTCTTCACTTTCAGTGATTTATCCTGAAACAGATTATCGTGTATCGCTTTATACAGGTTATCCTTATTTGCCGCCTGTGCAAACAAAGTACTCAAAGAATCAGCGCCCTTTTCCTGCATCGCTGCCGTGAACAGTTCATTGATCATCGTCTTAGCCATCTCTGTCATCTGCGTCTGCGCATTCTCGCCTACAACAAGCTGATCACGTACATCCAGCACAGAACCTGAACCATCCAGTGTTGTTTCATAAGAATCAAAAGGAAGTCCATTTACCTGTACTTTGCTGTCCTGTGTCTTCACGCCTGTCAGCTCATAGCAAACTGCTCCAGGTGACAGACTCTCATCTTCTTTTATCTGAGTACTGTCCGGTGCTATCCCATTGACCAACACCTGAGAACCTGCCGGTGCAATCAGTTCCAGATTCATTGTGCTGGCTGCTGCCGCACCATCCATTCCCCACTGATCAAACAAACCGTATCTCTTGTCTTTCTTTTCCACCATATTGATGGTCTTTGTTGCTTCTTTTCCGTCTGCTGTATAAGTAAACTTGTATTCCTGAACAAACTGATTGTCATTGTTCAGGGATCGTGCACCGGTCTCTACCTTGTAGTCCGACACACCTATTACATTTTCCACATACCTCTTTGCTACATTCAACGGATTGCCATCTCTTGTACCATCAATCACAAACGTCACTGCCGCAGCCACAATTATCACACCAATTATCCAGGCTGTCAGCAAAGTATTTCTTCTTTTTCGCTGTCTCCATTTATACTGTTGGTTTTCTTTCTCTGCCATCTTATGTACCTCCTAATATCTCTCGTCTTCCAGCCTCATGATCACTTCCAGGTTCGCCCATTCATAATCATTCAATAAGGCATCTACGTTATCATATCTTGGTACATACCATGTCTTTGTTGCAAAATAATTGATCCACTTCTGTGTTGTAAAAATACGTCCATGACGGGCAAAAATCTCATTTCTCAATTTTGCCAGATCTTCGGAAGACCATCCGCTCAGTTCATCTTCTGATACATAACGGGAATCAATATCATACATCATATAACTGTCATCATAGGCACCTGAATTTCCTCCACTTGAGGATGATCCGCCGCCTGAGGAACCACTTCCACCTTCAATGGTAATTCCGGAAGAGTCTCCACCGGAAGAACTTCCACCTGATGATGAAGCACTTCCTGAGGAACTGCTTCCTGAGGAGCTTCCGCCTGATGAACTTCCGGATCCGTTTCCGTGATATCCGCTGCCATCCCAATAGCCACCCTGACCATCATAATAGGCACCGTCTGCTGAATAATAGCCTCCCCACTGATCATGGTAAAGACCTTTTTCATCATAATAGCCGCCTTCACTTTCATTATAGAACTTTCCATCCTTACTGTAATATGGACTGGATGAAAAATCTGTAGATGCGCTGCTGCTATCTGAAGATGATCCACTGGCTGCACTGGATGTACTGCTTTGTGTATCACTGTCAGATCCTGCTGACGTCTCTGTATTTTCTGAACCAGCATTCTCCTGCTGTTCACTCTCTTCGTTCTTCTCTGTTGTCTTCTGATTGTCTTTCTTCGTATTTTCTGATTTTGGCTTTACCGTAAAGGAATCTTTGGTTGATGCAAATTTCTCTACCGTAAGCGGCAATTCTGTTTCCTTTTCGCTTGTCGCTACATCTGCCCCCTGTTCGGTTACAGTATCTTTATCAATCATGGATAATCCGGTATTTACTACAAATGCACTTCCACCTGCTGCAAGCACTGTTGCACCTGCAACTGCCAGAATCGTAGTTAATTTCCTCTTATTAGACATTTTTTCCTCACCTCTTGGTAAGGATCATATCACATCCTATTTAAATTGTCCATTATTTCTCCTTCTTTGTCTTTAAGAAAATCGTCCAAATTACAGTAATTACCGCTATGGAAGCCAGTATTTTCCAGTTTTTTTCCAGAGGCTGCTTTTGAGTTTCTGCACTTCTTTTGGCAGCTTCCTTTTCTTCCTGGCTGCTTTGTATATTTCGCTGTACAGGATATGCTTCGGTTGCTTTGGAAGGATCGTGTATACCGGCAGCGTTCTGTCTCGGTCTGGCTTCTTTTTCATTCAACCAGAAAAAAATTTCTCCGGTATCTCTGCTGTTTCCTGCTTTATCTGTTGCAGTCACCCGGATCCTCTGCCAGTTGTCATCTGACTGAAGCTCAATCTGCTGTTCTTCTTTTTCATTTCGATATCGTTTTTTCCCATTTATCCACACAGTAATTTCTTTCAATGCCAGATTGTCCCGGCATTCCAGACTTATGATTTTTTCTTTTTCTCTGTATACGCCGTTCGCTTCCACACCGGTCAGCAAAATATCCGGTTCTGTTTTATCGACTGCAAATTCCAGTTTTTGCTTTCTCATACGATTATCACTGACATTCAATGCGCGATCCTCGCTGGCGCATATCAGATAATACAGCCCTTCTTCTTCAAAACAACCGGACGAAATCGTATAACAATATTCCTTCCAGCTTTTATCATCACCAGTCTTTTTTACCGTATAATCCCGGTCTTTCTGAAGCTGTCTGGTTTCACCTTCATGCCCCAGCAAAATACCTGATTCAGTAAGGTAGTCCACATTTACCTCATACACTTTTAAATCTGATGCTCTTTCTACATAAAACTGATCTGTTAGTTTTTTTGTATCTTCTCCAAGATAGTATACTGAACCAAAACGATTCACAGAAAATACGATTTCCCTGCTGCTGCAGTTCCCTGCAAGATCTTTTGCTTCAGCCTGTAACGTATAGATGTCGTCCCATTCCCTGCTAAACGGAAGATTTTTCATTTTCATCTCTACTTGTGCATGATCCTGCGATTCTGTTTTCTCCCACTCTACCTGACATTTGCCATTCCGATAACCAGATATCGTAATCTTCAGAGTGTCTGTCTGTAAATTTTCATCTTTCCATTTACAGACGGGTTCCACATCTCTTTTATTTGCACTCCCCGCCTGAATATGCTCAAACCAGATTTCCGGTGCTATGCGATCCATCACGATTTCTTCCGAACTATAATATTGCACATTTCCTACCTGATCTTCGGCTCTTGCCCATACCTTACAGGTTCCCTGACGACCAAGAAGAAGTTTGCCGGTGCTCACCCATGCTTTTCTATTTTCTTTATATAAAGCTTCTCCACTATATGTTATTTCCCCATCGTAAGCCGGATATAATTCTATGCTTTTGATACCACTTCCCGCATCCTGTATATATGCATATGTGATCTGTGTATCACAATTTACGTAACTGGAAACACCTTCTTTCATCTGCCTTCCATCTAAAATCCAGTTTCCTTTCGGTGCTTCTCTGTCTACTTTCCAGGAAATGCTGCGAATTTGGGACTCTGCTATTATCTCACCTGCCTGATTTCTTCGAATAAGCGAAAACTCTTCTGTTCCATCTCCATGAATGCCTGATATGACCTTTCCATCTGTAAAATCTCCATTTCCGGTAGGTGTAATCATCAGGCTTTCCCCATCTCTTATCCAAAGCGTTCCAGTCTCATCCATCTTAAAAGCCTCTGGATCAGAACATTGCACCGTATAATCCAGCGTCCCGGAAATTGGCGGTGCCGAAAGTATGACATCTCCACCGTCAAAAAATTCCGTTTCTTCTATATTAAATACATAATTACGCGTCGGATTGCCTGTCAGATTTCCATAGGTATCTCTTTTCAGGGTAACAGCATCCTGATATCGGATCTCCCGTCCTTTCTCATACATCGGGCTGTCTTTTTGAAGAATCTTTTCATCAATCACAAGTTTCGGCCATTCAAAACCTCTGGGTAATCCATTTTCTTCCTGATCACATTCCAAAAATCCAGAAATCTCTATGGGATTCTCTTTTTCGAAAATCAAACTGGATATCTCATTTTCTGAATAATAACATTTTCTGGCATTACTGATTTTGATCTGCAGTGGCCGCGGCTTTATCGTCATCCATACATCTGTATCTTCGATTTGAATTCTATAGTTTTCACTGTTCTCACCTTCCAATTCTGCCTGTATCTTCACAGGCCATCTTCCTGCATCAGAGTTCTCTGCTTCCCCATGAAGAACTACATTCACTCCTTCCGGCACTCCTGTTACCATTGCCTCTACTTCTGCATTTGCCGTCCCATCATAATATCTGTCTTCTTTTAAATGTATATCTGTAATATAAATGCATTTCTCTTCTGTATCCGTTTCGAATTCAGTCTCCGTCTCCTCTGTCTCTATATCCGGATTTTCTGTTATCCATATTTCCGAATCCATTTCTTCTGTCTCGCTAAACTGCTCAGTCTGCTGCATAGCCTGCGTATAACCAATGCGATCCGCTGCAATACCCAGTGCAGCACATATTCCAAACGCGATCAAAGATTCTGTTATTTTCATATAGTCTCCTTTACTCATATATTCTGGTCATCATTTTACAAATCTGCTCTTTTTCTTCCAACAACTGTTTCTTTAACGCCTGCATACGCTGATGTCCTTCCGGGACATACTTCATCTCTTTCTGCATTTGTTGTAAAAGTGCCTCTATCTCTTTTCTCTGCACGCCTTCTTCCTGCAGTTCCACCATATAATGCTGCCATGCTGCAAGCGCATCCTTCCACAGCAGCATTCTCACCATGGATATGGAGTTTTCATTTTCTTTTAACAACTGGCTGATATCCTGCCAATAATCTGAAAATATCTTTTCTCTTTCTCCGGTTTCATCGTATCGTTTCCATTTCTCCCGATATTCTCCCAATTTCTTATAAAGAAAACTCTTTTCCCGCAAATTTGTATCACTCCCTGTCAATTCCGGCATCTCTGTCACTTTCTGAAACCAGACAGATGCGTACTGTCGGCTCTGTATTCCTTTATAAAAATACCAGTATGTGATGCCTGATTCGTAAGCCACTTCCTGATAATTCTCCGGACTTTTCCTTAACAATTCCTCATAATTTTCTGTCCTGCCTTCCGGTATTTCTTTCCACAGTTTCCGATACATATGATCTTCTTCCTGATCCATTTCCAAATCTTCGCGAAATGTACCAAGAAGTTCCAGATAAGCTTCTTTTCGCTGTGGATTATCGGCAATCAACCATATTAACTGCTTTCTTTTTTTCTGTATTGGCTGGGTACGCAATTCTGATATATGGCTGATATATTCTTCCTTTTGATTTTCCATCTGTATTTCATGGATCACGATATGACCGATCCCGATCAGCATGATAACTGTCATGCATAACATTACTTTTTCTTTCTTTTTTTGTTTTTTTAGTTTTATAAGTTTGGATTTTGTACTCTTAAATATTCCAGCCTTTCCTTTCTGTGCCTGCTGCATTACCGTTTCTGATAATTTTTTCAGTCGACGGCTCTGGCAGTGATCTGCCAGTATTTCCATCAATTTTCCAAAACTGTATTCATCCCCGGTTTCTTCTGCCAATGACAACAGTGTATATTCTCTGGTACCGGTACGTTTTCCACCACTTCCCTGGCGTATCAGTGAACCCATATCAGCCATAACAATCCGATCCTTCCGAATGATCAGATTTTCTGGTTTCAAGTCCCCATATAGAATAGGCGGTTCCTGTCTGTGAAGATATTCCAGAACTTCCACAAGCTGGATACACCAATCCACTGCCTGCCAGATACAAAGTTTCTCTGTCTGCCTCAGATAATCCTGTAAATTACAGCCTTCGATATATTCCATGACAATCCATACCAGATCTTTCTCCTCCAGAATATCAACTATCTCCGGCAGACCGTCACATTGCAGAGTTTTCCAGACTTCCACACTTTCTCTGGAAAAACAAATTCCTTCTTTATTCACTTCTTTTATCGCATAGAAACGAAATAATTTTTCCTGAAACGCCAGATAGACACTTCCTTCACTTCCTTTTCCAAGAAGACGCAGAATCTTATATCTGCCATCAATCCAGGTTCCTGGTTCCAGTTCCATTCCCCCCTTTATTCATTTTTATTCATGTCTGGAATCTTTTGGCGAACGCCACGATATGATTCTCTGATTTGAATTGGTATTATTGTAACTCTAAATGCAACATTTGTCTATTGTTAATGTTGCACAAAGTATATGAATTGTATTTAAACGTACATAAGACCTGGTGGGCAATTCTCGAATGCGATAAAAATAATGAGGTCTGATTCCTGTTACGGACAGACCTCATTATTTTAAGAATCATTCTACATTCTCTCTGGTGCATCAAAGCCCAACATATCAATGCAGTTTTCCAGCACATCTCTGGTCAGCACAAGAAGTTTGATCCAGGATGCTTTCTGCTTGGCATCTTCTTCGGATAATATCTTTGTCTCATGGTAAAATCTATTGAATGCATTGGACAAGTCATATATATATGAGCAGATCTTGTGCGGTGCCATTTCTTCAAAAGCACTTTCTACTACACTGTTGAATTTGCCAAGTTCAAGCATTAATGCTTTCTCACCGGCATTTGCTGCTACACCGATTTCGCCATTCTGTATATCATTTCCTGCTGCCTGATATTTGTTCAGGATTGATTTGATACGTACAATGGTATAAAGGATATATGGACCGGTATTTCCTTCAAAGGATGTGAAACGATCAATATCAAATACATAATCTTTGGAAGCCTGATTTGACAGATCTCCGTATTTGATCGCTGCAAGTCCAACGATTCTTGCTGTTTCTTTTGCTTCTTCCGGATCAATCTCATGGTTGTCCATGATCTTGCGATACATCTCTTCATTGATCTCTTTAATCAGATTTTCCAGACGCATAACACCGCCATCACGTGTCTTAAATGGCTTTCCATCGCGTCCATTCATCGTTCCGAATCCAAGCCAGGATAACTTTGTATCGTCATTCACCAGACCAGTCTTCTTCGCGCAGCGGAATACCTGAATAAAATGCATCTCCTGACGTTTATCTGTTACGTACTGAATCTGATCCGGATGATACAACTTCATACGCTCTACGATTGTTGCCAGGTCTGTAGTCGCATACAGGGAAGCTCCATCAGATTTTACAATAATACAAGGAGGAATCTCTTTCGTATCTGTATCCTGTTTTACATCTACTACGTAAGCGCCCTGATCTTCATGAGCAAATCCATCTTCTTTCATCTTCTGTACCATATCCGGAATGTATGGCTGTGCATCAGACTCACCCTTCCACAGATCAAAAGAAACCTTTAATTTTCCATAATTCTTCTTTAAGTCTGTCACGGAAACATTCATGATATGATTCCACAAAGCACGATATCCCGGCTTTCCGATCTGAAGCTGACGGGTTGCTTCCAGTGCTTCTTCTTTATAGCTCTCATCCTCTTTGGATTTCTTGCTGGCTGTCGGATAAATCTCTTCCAGATCGCTGATTGTAAATGGTGCTTCTTCCGGATATTCTCCGGTAAAATCATCCTGGAAATAAACAAGATCCGGCTGACGCTTCTGTAACTCTGTAATAATCAGTCCCATCTGCAGTCCCCAGTCTCCCAGATGCACATCACCGATCACCTCATGTCCCATAAAACGTCCCATTCTCTTTAAGCTTTCACCGATAATAGCAGAACGTAAATGACCAACATGAAGAGGTTTTGCAACATTGGCTCCGCCGTAGTCAATGACAATCGTCTTTGGTTCTTTTGCCTTCTCTACAGATAAATTTTCATCTTCCTGCATCTTCTGTAAATAATCTGCCAGAAATGCTCCTGATACCTTCAGGTTGATAAATCCCGGATTTACAGCTGTCACTTCTTCGAACATGGTGCTGTCTGCCAGATTGGCAACTACATCATTGGCAATCATAATTGGCGCTTTTTTATATTTTTTTGCTGCAGCCATTGCCCCATTACACTGGTATTCACATAAATCCGGTCGATTGGACAGGGAAACTCTTGCAAGAGACGCATCATAGCCTGCTTTTTCAAATGCCGGAATTAATTCTTCGGCAATCAGATCTAACAGTTTCTTCATCTTAACTTCCTCACTTCTCATTACTCTCTTTTTCACGTATTCTTATTGATTATACTTGTAAATCCTCTGATTTTCAATAGTATTCTAACTGTTAATAAATGAAACCATTAGTGACAGTAAAAAAGCCAAAAACTCCGTCCCTATTGGTTCAGCCAGTTTTCCAGGACATCATTCAGCTTATTCATATCCAGCGGTTTTGCGATATGTCCATTCATACCTGTATTTTTGGCCAGCTGTACATCTTCTGCAAAAGCATTGGCAGTCATCGCAACGATCGGCAGTTTTCCCTGTTCACCCGGAAGGCTCCTGATTGCTGCAGTTGCCTCATAACCATTCATAACAGGCATTTGGATATCCATAAAAATAAGATCATACGAACCTTTCGGAGAAGCTTC
>CAKRON010000075.1 GCA_934373455.1 uncultured Marvinbryantia sp. | reverse complement strand
GAGATTGGACTCCCACTGAGACAAATTTGCTATTACTCACCGCCTGAAGAGGTGGGAGTCTTCTCGACTGAGATAAACTTTCTGTTATAAGATCATGCTCCCACCGGGCCCGATTGAAAGAGTTTTTCTTCTCACCTGTACCGGTGAGAAAATCATCTTATAACAGGATCTTATCCGCCGTCAAAATCTTCTTCTGTCATATACTTTTCAAAAGCCTTCTATCTATATAATCAGCGGTTGTGGCGCTGCTTATACCTGTTATCTATGTTCCAAACTATAAAATTTAAAGCATTCTTATTTATTTCTTCGATTCTCCCAGGTAATCTCTCTGTCCGGATAATAACTGCCATTTGGCGCAGTATTTCCTGCCGCATCAATCGGCTTGTCACCTGTCAGAGTATCTTTGATATCTTTCACAAATTTCCATACTAAGCTGGTCTGGTCATCATAATCAGAATCAATATGCATGCTGAATTCCACACTGCCTCCGATAATGGAGTCTACGCATTCCGGGTCATCGCCTTCCATCCAGATGACAATCGTATAACGATCCACATTTCCCACCAGGAAATTCTTCTCTTCATACTGGCAGACCACATCTTTTGATACAAAACTGGTGCATCCTGGCTCGGCTTCACCATTGGCTGCCGGTTCCGCATAAACGACTCTTTCTCCATTTCTCCAGACTGCCACTCGTACAGCATTTTCAGCGCCTTTTGCACAGGCGTCCAAAGTAATCGATGCTACATAACCAAGATCTTCTTTTCCTGCATTACGCAGATAATATGTATAAGCCATATAATTCTTGCCATTATGATCACCGTCTATCTGATCCAGATCATCCGGCAGATCCTCAATTGACATATTCGTCGCATCCTGCACAGTATGTGCGGTCAGTCGAGCTGTCGCATCTTCAAAAGTTCCTGCTTCAGAAATACTGACACCTTTACGGTACAACTCCAGACGATTCAGGTTGATGGTAAAATTTCCCATCTTTTCCTGCATAAATGCAATAATAAACAATATACAAATCGTAAGAAGCATTCCCAAAAGTGCTATTTGCAGTTTATCCAGACGCAGCAGAGCTGCTGCTATCTTCCTGCGTTTTCTATGGGGCATGTACATACTGACAATCGTCTCCGGATCCACATCATCCCCATATTTTGCCATCAGTTCTTCCAGTTCCTGAATACGAATAACCTGATCTGTCTTCTCTTTTTTGCCAGAATGTCTTTTTTTTCCTAAACTCATAATCGATACCTTTTCTTCACTCCGGCGACATAATCCTGCATCCGCTTTCGCTCCTCCATATCTGCAAATCGAAGCTGTATACCTGCAACATAACGGAATGCGCCGCCTTTTGGCATTTCACGCATCCAACAGACTACACCTACCACATCAATAGAAGCAATTCCATCTGAAGCTGTTCCTATTCTCGGCATCGTAAATACACAGGTTTCTCCCACTTCAAACCAGCGGTTCATACACACGGCAAGACCACTGTTGGAGATATCCATCGTTTCTCCATGTTCTTTATCTATTTCACCTTCCAGGTTCAATTCCCATGTTTCCTGCATATACTGAACCGGAAGTTCCACTTTCATACGAACATCGACACGCTTTATAAACTGTCTCTGCTCTGTCACCCGGCGAATCTTCCAGTACCGGCGAATCCCCACCTTGACTTCATCATCCGCATAACCGGCAAAAAACTGCTGTTCTTCACCTTCACCGCACCGAAACAAAAACTTCTGCCGTTCATCCAATGGAAGAGATTTTCCCCCTACCATTGGAATGGAAATTAAAAATGCAGATTCATCCAGTGCTTCATGAAATGTACATATCATGTTAAACTGTGGTTCCTTCCCTGTCGGCACATCAAATGCCATACGAAGCTTAGTTCCACTTTTTATTGTCAAAGCTCCTGCCATTTTTTCCTCCACTGCTGAAATACTTTTCAGCCTTTTTCGTTAATGATCGGCTTTTGCCATTTTTTCTTTCAGCACATCCTGTATATCCACAAGACATTCTAATAAAAGCGGATTAAACTGTCCACATTCTCCTGCCAGAATCATTTCCATGGTTTTCTCATGAGAAAATGCTTTTTTATAGACGCGTTCACTGCTCAGTGCATCATATACATCTGCAAGTGACACTACCTGTGCGGAAATCGGTATTGTTTCCCCGTACAAACCGTCCGGATATCCTTTTCCGTCATATCTTTCATGATGCCAGCGGCAGATCTGGTAGGCAATCTGAATCAGCTTTTCATTCTGATACATACCCATATCCTTCAGCATATCTGCACCAATCAACGTATGTGTCTTCATGATCTCAAACTCTTCTTTTGTCAGCTTTCCTGGCTTATTCAGAATCTTATCATCGATCCCAATCTTTCCTATATCATGAAGAGAAGATGCTGTCGTAATCAGACTTCTGTCTGCCTGAGTCAAATTATACTGATCTGTCTTCTGTACCAGACGCTCCAACAACTTCTCCGTCAGCATATTAATATGAAGTACATGCTGTCCGCTTTCCCCATTTCTGAATTCTACAATATGACTCAGTATGCTGACCATCATCTTATTGTTCTTTTCTTTTTCGTAAATCTGATCTGTGAGCATATTCATCAGACGTCTCTGCTTCGCGTACAGCTTAATTGTATTATATACGCGCTGATAAACAATCTTTGCATCGAAAGGACGACTGATATAATCAGCTACTCCCAGTTCGTATGCCCTTCGTGTCACAGAGACCGAATCTTCACTGGATATCATAATTACCGGAATATCTGCAATCCAGTTCTTCCGGTTCATAATGGATAATACTTCAAATCCATCCATTCCAGGCATAACAATATCCAGAAGTACCAGCGAAATACCGGTTCCATACTGCTGCAGAGTCTGAATACATTCCTCACCGTTTTCAGCTTCCAGAATATCGAAATCATCACCAAGCATTGCTGCCAAAATTTCCCGGTTCATAGCAGAATCATCCACAATCAAAATCTGAGAACGAATTCTTCCATTCACCATCTGAATATTACTGCCATCTTCCTGTTGTATCAACTGTTCGGTGACAACCACATTCTTGCGATTCTTTGCCTGATACATCAAATGATCTGCCCGATCTACTGCTCTTTCCAGTGTCTCACCTTCAGAAATCAATCCTCCGATACTTGCAGACAAACGCAGACTCGGATATCCCGGAACACTGGACTCATAGATCTTCTTCTGAATCTGATTCAGTTTCTTTTCAAATACCTCTTCTGTGACATCCGGCATTAAAAGTAAGAATTCGTCTCCGCCATAACGAATCAGCATATCGGTCTTACGAATGTAATTACGAATCACCCGAACCATCGTGTCCAGCGCTGAGTCCCCTGCATTGTGTCCATAGGTATCATTCGTCAGCTTGAAATCATCCATGTCAATCATGGCTACTCCGGCCCTGTCTATTCTTGTTTTCCATTCTTCTTCAAAATATCTTCGATTGTATGCACCGGTCAGTACATCCAGATAAATCTTATCATTGTATTCGGATAGTTTTACGGCAAGTTTTCTTCTTCCATCCGTATCCAGAAGCGTCTCTTCATCCATCTTTTTTATCAGTTCCATAACATATGGAGCGCCGTCCACTTCAACGTACCTGGACAGTACCTGATAAATCTCTTCTCCCTGAAATTCCATTTTGATCTTCTGGTCTTTATCCTGCCATGCTCTCAGTGAGATGCAATTCTCACATGGCTTATGCTTATTCCAGAATGCATAACACTGACAACACTCTGACAGTTTTCCTGACAGCTCATTTTTTTCCAGAGTCTGTATATCTTCTACATTCAGAAGCCTGACTATGTCAAACAGCTTCTTATAATATTCCATTTCTTTTTGAATTTCCTGCATTGTCATACAAATACCTGCCTCAAGAAAAAAATTCCAGATACTACAATTATATGGCTATTGCAGCATCTGGACACGTATATTACTCTGCTTATTTATAGTTTCTATATCTATCTTCGTTTACGAAAAATTCCAAATACACACATAACATTATAAAAGACTCTTTTTCATTTGTCTACAAAATTTCTTATTTTTCTTCATCACCTGTTTTCCTTTACTTGACGTAAAAACTTGCGGCTTTTATAATAATCCTATTCAAATTGCTTTGTTTTTAAGGAGAATGTCATGGAATATACAAAAACTTTTGACTACCGCTGTCCGGTAGATGCTTCTAAAGTAAAACATACTGTTACTTATACAAAAGGCAGCTGCAGCCGTTATCCTGAAGACATAATGACTGATTTTGTATGCAGCCGTAATTCTGCATGCAGTAAATGCGCTGAAAATTATCGCGACTAGAGGAGATTTATGCCAACACCGAAGAAAAAGACCACGCCTGCTGTGAAAAGACGCCCAACTAAGAATTCATCATCCAAAAAGACGCAGGCAGCCAACCGAAAAAAGATTCAAATTGCCGTTATTTCTGCTATGGTATTCATTGCAGGCGTTTTTCTGGTGCATCATTTTCTGGTCTCCTCTAAAAAGGGGACTCTTTCAGGCGTCAGCGAAGAAGTTCTTCAATATAAATCTGCCGTAGAATCTGCCTGCAAAGATGCAGATATTCCCCAGTTTTCCACTTTGATGCTGGCAATCATGCAGCAGGAGAGTTCCGGACTTGGCACGGATGTTTTGCAGTGTTCCGAATGTCCTTTTAATACAGTATACGATAATATCCCGAATGCCATCACAGATCCTTACTACTCGATTCAGGTCGGAGCTGAATATTTTGCGTATTGTCTGAAAGAAGCAGGATGCAAAAGCATAAAAAATACAGAGCGATTAAAAATCGCTCTGCAAGATTACAATTTCGGCAACAGCTATGCTACCTGGGCATTAGAAAATTACGGATCCTATTCTGTCGAAAATGCCACAGAATTTTCTCTCATGATGCAATATACTCTGGGATGGGACAGCTATGGAGATCCGGAATATGTTGAACATGTTCTTAGATATTTCGTAATGCCATAACAGCTGCATCAATATGTGGATTGACTGCCTGTGCGAAGCTTCCGTCTGCCATATGCGCAAATTCCGGATCTATCGGCATCTTTCCAAGTACCTTCGTTCCCAGTTCTTTTGCGATTTCATCGATATGGCTTTCTCCGAATACCAATATCTTCTTTCCGCAGTCCGGACAGGAAAGATAGCTATAATTTTCTACAATTCCAAGTACCGGAATATTCATTGTAAGTGCCATATTATAAGCTTTCTTTACGATCATGCGCACCAGATCCTGTGGTGAGGATACGATCACGATTCCATCTACCGGAAGAGACTGGAACACCGTCAGTGGAACATCACCTGTTCCAGGAGGCATATCTACCAGAAGATAATCCAGTTCGCCCCAGATTACATCACTCCAGAACTGTTTTACCATTCCGGCAAGTACAGGACCTCTCCAGATAACCGGAGATTCTTCATTTGGCATCAGAAGATTGATTGAAATCACCTTAATATCATTCTCTGTAATGACTGGGTAAATTCCCTGATCATCTGCTACTGCCGGCTGATGAAGACCATACATCTTCGGGATAGACGGACCTGTAATATCTGCATCCAGAATACCTACCCGATATCCTTTGGACGCCAGCTGATTCGCCAGAGATGCAGTTACCATAGATTTTCCAACTCCACCTTTTCCGCTGACAATACCGATCACATGTTTTATATCTGAAAATGCATTCATTTCTACCTGAAAGCTTTGTGGTGTCTGCTTGCTTGGACATCCTTCACAGCTTGACTTTGTGCAGCTGGATGCACTGCTGCATGTTGAATTCTCTGCCATATTTTTCCTCTTTTCTTCTTATACGTTTACTATGATTAAGGGATAAGACTAATCCGATCCCCATTGTATCTATTCTATGTCAAATCACTTACTATTTCAAGACCATTTATTTCCCTGACATCCTCTGAAAGATCATAAGAAACAGAAATCCTGTTCTGCGTACCATGGATAGATTCCATCGCCTTTTTATTTTCTCTTTCTTTGCCGGAAGCTGCGTGATATTCCGATCATTTTTCACACTGACAGGCATAGCTTCTTCCGTTTCCTTCTCTGTCACTTTCTCAGTCTCCGTCCCACAACCATTTATCTGAGACTCTTCTGGTTTTTCCATCTGGACCTCTGTCTCTTCATGCTGAACAACGCCATGGACAATCGTCAGATTACCACTGTCGGTTCTGTAATCTCCTTTATCATTGCTATTACCGATGGAACCAACACCAGTCATCGCAGATCCCATCCATTGAAGCGTATCCAAAATTGAAGTGAATTTCTTAATATTAGTCGCTCCGGTACTGCTTCCAAAGGAACTGGTGTTTTTATTTTCTGATCCGGATTCTGTAATCCTGTCTATGATGCTGTTTGTCACACCATGTCCTGCTGTACATATGGTCAGCTCTACAGTACCTTCAACTGCTTCATATCCGTCCTCTTCCGGTACAAAGTTCCATTCCCACACCATACTTTCACCATCTATACCACTTAATTCCATCTGCGGATCCAGGATCATCTTACTATCCGGATCTAACCATTCCACATTGCCCGTCACTTCATTTCCATCTTCTGCAATTGCATATTCCGGTACTATAATGTCCTCAAATGTTTTCCCCGATTCCAGCTTCTGATCTTCTATTGTATATTCTACTGAAATCATTATTTTTGTTGAATCTGCTTCCGTATCTTGCAAATCTGTTTCCGCTTCTTTCTCTGTCTCTGGCGTGTTATCCAGAATCAGTTCACTTTCTTTTTCAACTTCCGTTATTGTTGATACCAGTTCCACATCAGGCAATAATTCTGTATCCCTTACCTGTTCCCTCCGAATTTCTGTGAATCTTTCCGTTGCTTCACAACGTCCAGATGTGCTCAGAAATATTACTGCTGTCAGAAGAATTGCTGCTTTTCCTGTTCTCATACTCAAATCTCCCATCACTGGTCTCCGTATTTTTTTCTTCTTTCGAAATCGTGTCTGCACACGCACTGCCTTCCATCTGCGGCATGATTTCATTAATACGCTTTAATATATGAATCATCTGTTTTGCATCTTCTTCTCCCAGGCGCTCCATCAGCTGACTCACCTTTATAAGAGGCATATTGTGCCACTTCTGCGCCTGTATTTTGCCCTTTTCCGTCAATTCCACACATATTTTTCTTCTGTCTTTTTTATTTGTTTTACGCACAACCAGTTCTTTACGCTCCATATTATTCAGTGCTGCTGCAATTCTTGCCGTACTGGTCTTCATGACTTTTCCAAGTTCGCCCGGAGATGCCCCATCTTTCTTCTTCCAGAGATACATCAATAGAAATGCCTCGCCTCTCATCGAATGGCTGATCTCTCTGCTCTGCGTATATCTTCCCAGATGAAAAAATTCTTCCAGAAATTCTTTTGCAAGTTCCTCCAGTTCCATATTGTCTCCTTTTCTGCACAAGACTCACTAATAGTATTAGCATTTTAGTTCAGTTCTGTAAAGACTGTCAAGGAATTTCCTTGCTAAATTCCACATTTTCCGTTATGATAATGCGAGAGTGCCCAACATGCACATTGACCATTCTGTTTTGTATAAGGAGTTTTTATGATTTTAGAGGTGAAAAATTTAAGTCACGGTTTTGGTGACCGTGCCATTTTTGAAAATGTATCTTTCCGTCTGTTAAAGGGGGAACATATCGGTCTGATCGGTGCCAATGGTGAAGGAAAGTCTACATTTATGAATATTATTACCGGTCATCTGATGCCAGATGAAGGAACCGTCGAATGGGCGAAAAATGTCCGTGTCGGCTATCTGGATCAGCATGCCGTTCTGGAAAAGGGCATGACCATCCGTGATGTATTAAAATCTGCATTTGCTTTCCTTTTCGATATGGAAGCAGACATGAACCGAATGTTTGAGCAAATGGGCGAAGCTTCTCCTGAAGAAATGGAAAAGCTTCTGGAAGAGACCGGAACCATCCAGGAACTTCTGGAACATCATGATTTTTATATGATTGACGCTAAGGTAGAAGAAATCGGACGTGCATTAGGTCTGATGGACATCGGTCTGGACCGGGATGTCACAGAACTATCCGGTGGACAGCGAACGAAAGTTCTTATGGGAAAACTACTTCTGGAAAAACCAGACATCCTTCTTCTGGATGAGCCGACCAACTATCTGGATGAGCAGCACATTGAATGGCTGAAACGCTATCTGAATGATTACGAAAATGCATTTATCCTGATCTCTCATGATATTCCTTTCCTGAATAGCGTAATCAATCTGATCTATCATATGGAAAACAAATCTCTGGATCGTTATCCTGGTGACTATGACAAGTTCCAGGAAGTTTATGCCATGAAAAAAGCTCAGCTGGAAGCTGCATACAACCGTCAGCAGCAGGAAATCCGTGACCTGAAGGACTTTGTTGCACGCAACAAGGCAAGTGTGGCCACAAGAAATATGGCTATGTCCCGTCAGAAAAAACTGGATAAAATGGATATCATTGAGCTGGCCAGGGAAAAACCAAAACCAGAATTTCATTTTCAGGCTGCCCGCGCTTCCGGCAAAATGATTTTTGAAACGAAGGATCTTGTGATCGGATATGATGAGCCACTGACAAAGCCTTTAAATATTTCTATGGAACGTGGCGAACGTATTGCCCTGACTGGCGCCAATGGTATTGGTAAAACAACATTGTTAAAAAGTATTCTCGGCCTTATTAAGCCATTCTCCGGGGCTGTCTCTTTAGGCGACTACCAATATATCGGCTATTTCGAACAGGAGACTCCGGCTGGCAACACTACCACATGTATTGAAGAAATCTGGCAGGAATTCCCGGCTTACAATCAGTTTGAAGTTCGTTCTGCTCTGGCAAAATGTGGGCTGACTACAGAGCATATCGAAAGCCAGGTACGTGTTCTCTCCGGAGGTGAACAGGCAAAGGTGCGTCTCTGCAAGATTTTAAACAAACCGACCAATATTCTTCTCCTGGACGAGCCGACCAACCACCTGGATGTAGATGCCAAAGATGAGCTGAAACGCGCCTTAAAAGAGTATAAGGGCAGTATCCTTCTCATCTGCCACGAACCGGAATTCTATCAGGATGTGGTAACAAAGGTATGGAATTGTCAGGAATGGAGCACAAAATTATAACGTGCTCAGTTATAAAAGTATTATTCATGATTTCCCCATAAATTCAAGCTTTGTAAATGTCAAGTAGAAAAACCTCTCGTTTTTGCCTTTGATTTTTAGTAATTATTTTCCTTTTCTTTTCCTCTATAATGAGTTATCATAGTACTCGGACACCAGATATTGTGTTTACGTAACTTTTAAAAAACTATATCTGGTTTACACAGCAGACATTCTCTATTTGCAGCTGCTGTGTTTTCTAATTCAAATCATTTTAATATTATTTGAGGGGTAATTATGGATCATACAGCTACTACAACAAATGTAATTAAAAGAAATGGTGAAGAGGTTCACTTTGATCTGGACAAAATTGTGAACGCAATCAAGGCTGCCAACAGAGAGGTAGACCGTCTTCATCAATTGAATGATTTTCAGATTATGGCTATTGCCGATACCATCTCCAGGCAGATTCAACGCATGACCCATGCCGTGAATGTGGAAGACATTCAGGATATGGTCGAGACCGGTATCATGGAGATGCGTGGTTACGAAGTTGCACAGAAGTACGTGCGCTATCGTTACAAGCGCGAACTCTCCCGCAAGAGTAATACCACAGATAATGGTATTCTTGCCCTGATCGACCATATGAATGAAGAAGTAAAACAGGAAAATTCCAATAAAAATCCGGTTATTAACTCTACTCAGCGAGATTACATGGCTGGTGAAGTCAGCAAAGATCTGACTCGCCGTGTACTGCTTCCGGAAGACATCGTGAAGGCTCATGAAGAAGGTATTATCCATTTTCATGATTCCGATTATTTTGCTCAGAAAGAGCACAACTGTGATCTTCTGAACCTGGAAGATATGCTTCAGAACGGTACCGTGATCAGTGAGACTATGATTGAAAAGCCGCACAGCTTCTTCACTGCCTGCAACGTTACCACACAGATCGTAGCACAGGTAGCAAGTAACCAGTATGGCGGACAGTCCTTCACGCTTTCTCATCTGGCACCATTTGTGGATATCAGCCGTAAGAAGCTGAGAAAAGCCGTCATTGCAGAACGTACTGAATGTGGCGAAAGTCTGGATGAAGCTATTATTCAAAAAGTTACCGAACGGCGTCTGCGCGAAGAAGTGAAAAGTGGTATCCAGACCATCCAGTATCAGTTAATTACACTGATGACCTGTAATGGTCAGGCTCCGTTTGTTACTATTTTTATGTATCTGGATGAAGTGCCGGAAGGACAGACACGAGATGACCTTGCCATGATCATTGAAGAAGTTCTGATTCAGCGTATGCAAGGTGTCAAGAATGAAAAGGGTGTGTGGATCACGCCTG
Source organism: uncultured Marvinbryantia sp. (assembly GCA_934373455.1). Lineage (GTDB taxonomy): Bacteria > Bacillota > Clostridia > Lachnospirales > Lachnospiraceae > Marvinbryantia. The sequence goes on along the minus strand of CAKRON010000075.1, from coordinate 1,853 downwards.
CCTTTCCAAAGCTTATTTATACTCTGGATGAAGACAATATTACAGAAGATTCCAAGTACTGGTATCTGACAGAACTGGCTGCCAAATGTACTGCCAAACGTATGGTTCCTGACTATATTTCAGCCAAAATCATGCGAAAACTGAAAAATGGAAATGTCTACACCTGTATGGGCTGCCGTTCTTTCCTGACAGTAGAAGATTCACAACTCAATCCGGATGGTTCTCATAAGTTTTATGGTCGTTTCAATCAGGGTGTTGTCACCTTAAATCTGGTTGACGTGGCATGTTCTTCGAATGGAGATATGGATTCTTTCTGGAAGATCCTGGATGAACGTCTCGAACTTTGCCATCGTGCCTTGCGATGCCGTCACGAGCGCCTTCTTGGTACAGTTTCTGATGTTGCACCGATTCTCTGGCAGCACGGTGCTCTTGCCCGCCTGAAAAAAGGAGAAACCATTGATAAATTACTGTACAATGGTTATTCCACCATTTCCCTTGGTTATGCCGGGCTTCACGAAATGTGTGTACGTATGACAGGTCATTCCCATACTGCTCCGGAAGGACGTGACTTCGCTCTTGAAGTGATGCAGCGTCTGAATGATAAGTGCAAGGAATGGAAAACTGCTGAAAATATCAGTTATTCTGTCTATGGTACACCACTGGAATCTACCACTTATAAATTTGCAAAATGTCTGCAAAAGCGTTTTGGTATCATTCCAGGTGTTACAGATAAGAATTATATTACCAACAGTTATCATGTTCACGTGTCTGAAAAGATTGACGCTTTCAGTAAATTGAAGTTTGAAGCCGATTTCCAGAAGCTTTCTCCTGGCGGTGCAATCAGTTATGTAGAAGTACCAAATCTTCAGACCAACATACCTGCTGTGTTGTCTGTAATGAAATTTATTTATGAAAATATTATGTATGCCGAACTGAATACCAAAAGCGATTACTGTGAAAACTGTGGCTATGACGGAGAAATTAAGATTGTAACGGATGAATCCGGAAAACTCGTCTGGGAATGCCCGAACTGCGGCAATCGTGATCAGGCAAAGCTTTTTGTAGCCCGCAGAACCTGCGGTTACATTGGCACCCAGTTCTGGAATCAGGGACGTACTCAGGAGATCAAGGACAGAGTCCTTCACATGTCCTGCGGAACCTGTGAATAACGGGAGGTAATTATGTACGTTGGTGAGATCATGAAAGCAGACTGTGCAAACGGAACCGGCACCAGAGTGTCTGTCTTTGTATCCGGCTGCCTGAATCATTGCAAGGGCTGCTTTCAGCCACAAACCTGGGATTTCCATTATGGGATACCATTCACACCAGAACTGGAAGATATGGTAATAAAAGAACTTTCCGAATCCTATTATGAAGGACTGACCATTCTGGGCGGTGAACCTTTTGAACTTCAGAACCAGCCCGATGTTCTGGCATTAATTCTTCGTGTCAAAAAAGAGCTTCCGGGAAAAAATATCTGGATGTATACCGGATATACTTATCATCAGGATCTTGTTCCTGGCGGCTGCCGCTATATACCGGATGTGACAGATACAATTCTGGATCACATCGATGTTCTGGTAGACGGCAGATTTGAAGAAGAAAAAAAGAACCTCTCCTTATACTTTAGAGGTTCTGAAAATCAGAGAGTCATTGATATGAAAAAGACACGTACCGGAAATGAAGTAATCCTGGTACCATTTCCATAATAAAGGAGAGGCTTTAAGCCTCTCCTTTATATAAACTGATTTCTTTGTGCATCGTATTCATAATCGATATCCGCCAGTTTTTTCACCAGTTCTTCCTGGTCTATATCCAGCCCCTCTGCCAACGCTTCCAGAGTTGGATAAAAA
>CAKRON010000074.1 GCA_934373455.1 uncultured Marvinbryantia sp. | reverse complement strand
AATTCGTTTGTTTTTTTGGTACAGGAACGGTTATCCAAATATCATGGACAGATTCAACCCGGAAATTATGTCCTGAATACATCCCAGAGCGGAAATGATATGATTGCCATATTAAGTGGTCAGACAGAGACATCCGGGAATGAGGAGACCTGATATATGATAGTAGATGAGAGAATGGTTACTTTTATTAATTCTCTGGATACAGGAAGCGGAGAATTTCTGGATGCATTGGAATTACAGGCAAAAAAAGACAGAGTGCCGATTGTACGACGGGAAATGCAGAGTTTTCTGAAAGTTCTGCTTCAGATCAAAAAACCGGCGAAGATTCTGGAAGTAGGGACAGCAGTAGGCTTTTCAGCATTGCTTATGGCCAGGTATACTTCAGAAGAGACACATATTACAACAATCGAAAAATACGAAAAAAGAATCCCTATTGCGAAAGAAAACTTTCAGGCAGCCAATATGCAGCACAGGATTACGCTTCTTGAAGGTGATGCATTGGAGATTTTAAAGAGTATAGATGAAACTTTTGATTTTATCTTTATGGACGCTGCGAAGGGGCAGTATATCCATTTTTATCCGGAGGTAATGAGACTTCTGGAACCGGGTGGAATCCTTGTTTCAGATAATGTACTGCAGGAAGGCGATTTGATTGAATCTCATTTTGCGGTGGAACGGAGAAATCGAACGATATATAAAAGAATGCGGGATTATCTTTATACATTGAAACATGATGAAAGATTGGAAACGGCAATACTTCCAGTTGGAGATGGTGCTGCAGTTAGTATAAAGAAACAAAAAGAATCAGAAAATTAGCGGAAAGGCAGAGTATGAAAAAACCAGAATTATTAATACCTGCAAGCAGTCTTGAGGTATTAAAAACAGCAGTTATTTTTGGAGCAGATGCCGTATATATCGGTGGCGAAGCGTTTGGATTGAGAGCTAAGGCAAAGAACTTTACAATGGAAGAAATGAAGGAAGGAATTGAGTTTGCCCATGCCAGAAATGTGAAAGTATATGTGACAGCAAATATTTTAGCGCATAATTATGATCTGGAAGGGGTGGAAGAGTATTTTAAAGAACTGCGAGATATTCATCCAGATGCATTAATCATTGCGGATCCTGGAGTTTTTTCCATTGCGAAACGCGTTTGTCCTGAGATAGAACGACATATCAGCACTCAGGCAAACAATACAAATTATGAGACATATCGCTTCTGGTACGAACTTGGTGCTAAAAGAGTGGTATCAGCCAGAGAATTATCACTGGAAGAGATCCGACAGATCAGAAATCATATACCGGATGACCTGGAAATAGAGACGTTCATTCATGGAGCAATGTGTATTTCCTATTCAGGACGATGCCTGCTCAGCAATTATTTTACAGGAAGAGATGCCAATCGTGGTGCCTGCACGCATCCATGCAGATGGAAATATGCTGTGGTAGAAGAGACAAGACCGGGAGAATATATGCCGGTATACGAAAATGAGAGGGGCACCTATATTTTCAATTCAAAAGATTTATGCATGATAGATCATATTCCTGAAATTTTGGAGTCTGGCATAGACAGCTTAAAAATAGAAGGAAGAATGAAAACGGCATTGTATGTAGCCACTGTTGCAAGAACTTATCGGAAAGCAATTGATGATTGTCTTAAGTCCAGAGAATTATATGGAAAGAATCTGCCATGGTACAGGGAGCAGATTTCAAATTGTACATATCGACAGTTTACGACGGGATTCTTTTACGGAAAACCAGATGAAAATACGCAGATTTATGACAGTAATACCTATGTAAAAGAGTATACATATCTTGGAATTGTTGGAGAAGTAACCGAAGATGGACTCTGCCGGATTGAACAGCGTAATAAATTCTCGGTTGGTGAAGAAATTGAAATCATGAAGCCTGATGGGGAAAATATAGTAACCAGGGTACAGCAGATTTTAAATGAAGATGGGGAAGAACAGGAAAGTGCACCGCATCCAAAGCAGGTATTATACATTCGCCTTGACCAAAAAGCAGAGCACTATGATATTTTAAGAAGACAGGAATAAAAATCTGGAAAAGCACTAAAAAGAGGGTTGCTACATAAGATAATAGAAACCCCCTTTGAGGTGCTTTTTATGAAGTCCTTTCCAAATCCGCTTACCTCAGAAGAAGAAGTATATTATCTTAGCAGATTACGGGAAGGAAATCCGGATGCAAAACGTATTCTGATTGAGAGAAATTTACGTCTGGTGGCTCATGTGGCAAAAAAATATGCGAATCAGGGCGAAGATACGGAAGATCTGATTGCTGTTGGAACCATAGGATTGATAAAGGCAGTGACAACGTTTGACCACCAGAAGAATAACAAACTGGCAACTTATGCAGCGAGATGTGTAGAAAATGAATTACTGATGCTGTTTCGAAATAGAAAGAAAATCAGCAGGGATGTATCCATATACGACCCAATCGGAACAGATAAAGAAGGAAATGAAATCAGCCTGCTGGATATTCTGGAAAGTGAAAATATAGATGTCGTAGAGCAGATGCAATTAAAACAGAATACAGTCAGGCTGGGAGAGTTTCTTCAAACGGAATTAAATGATAGAGAACGTAGTATTTTAAAGATGAGATATGGACTTGGCATGGAGAGGGAGCAGACACAGAAAGAGATTGCATCAGTACTTGGAATATCAAGATCGTATGTATCCAGAATTGAAAAAAATGCAATTGTAAAGTTGAGAAGAAAATTTCGAGAGGAAACAGGAGAAATATGATTTATTTACGTAAAATGCCGGAAGGACTGACAAGAAAAGAAATGTCTGATTTTGCGCAAATGCTTCTGAAAGATGCGCTGAAAAAAGAATACCGGTTGTCCGAGCTGCCGGAAATTCATAGAAGCAGTTATGGAAAACCATATTTTTTAAATTACCCGGAAATTCATTTCAATTACAGTCATTGCAGAAATGGTGTAGTCTGCGCATTATCGAAAAATGAAATTGGAATCGATATGGAAACAGTGCGTAAATATAGTGAAAAAACAGCAAAAAGATTTTGCAGTGAAAGGGAATGGGCATGGCTGAATAAGCAAGATAACCTGGATAAAGAATGGATTCACATTTGGACAATGAAAGAAGCATATGTAAAATATACCGGAGCAGGAATCAGGATGGATTTACGCTGTATTGATATGGCTGATGTGCTCGTGTCTCAGACGGTAGAAAGCGTGAAAGTGTGGGTTGGACCTAAAGGAACTGTCCATATACAATCTATTTTTGAAAATGATAGCTGGATTACTGTATGCGGTATATTTGAAAAAGAAAAAACGATATGTTGCATATAATAAATATATGTGATAAAATAATTCTGCGTTGATCAGGCGCTTCAAACTTCAAAGTTCTTTTGAAGATAATTTCACAAATAAATAGAAAACAGAATAACAGGGGGATACAGATTGTTCAGTAAAGTATTATCAGCATCTGTGTATGGAGTGCACAGCCAGCTTGTGCAAGTGGAGGCAGACAGTACAGAAGGTCTGCCATCTTTCAGTATGGTTGGCTTTCTGTCCACTCAGGTAAAAGAAGCACAGGAAAGGGTACGAACAGCATTAAAAAATTCAGGATACTATTTGCAGCCCAAAAGAATTACTGTGAATTTGTCACCGGCAGATTTGCCGAAATCAGGAACCGGGTTTGATTTACCGATAGCAATTGCAATCGCAGCATCTTATGGAATGATATCCGCAGAAGCGTTGGAAAATACAATTATTATAGGTGAATTGAGTTTAAATGGCAGAATAAACGCTGTTCCGGGGATTTTGCCTGTGGCGGCAGACGCAAAAAAATTACAGTGCAGCAGATGCATTGTACCTTATCAAAACCGCAGAGAAGCTCAGGCCATACAGGGAGTGGAAGTGATAGGAGTACATTCCTTAAAAGAGGTTATGGATTTCTTGCAATGGGGAGAACTGCCTCAGGAAGAGGCAGAAAATGAAAACATAAAAAAAGAAAAACAAAAGGAAAAAGATTTTGCCGATGTAAAAGGGCAAGAGACAGCCAAAAGAGCTGCTTTGATTGCAGCGGCAGGATTTCATAATTTACTGATGATTGGCCCGCCGGGATCCGGGAAATCTATGATAGCAAAAAGAATGTCATCGATTTTGCCTAAAATGACGCAGGAAGAAGCCATCGAGATTTCAAGAGTATACAGTGTGATGGGGATGATACCGGAAAATGGGACTCTGCTGGAAAGAAGACCTTACAGGGCACCACATCATACCATTACTGCAAAAGCATTGTGCGGAGGAGGACGGATACCAAAACCAGGTGAAATCAGTTTGGCTCATATGGGAGTACTGTTTTTGGACGAGCTTCCGGAATTTCACAGGGAAACACTCGAGATATTGCGGCAGCCTTTGGAGAATGGGCTTGTTACAATCAGCAGATGTGGTTATCAGTATGTTTTTCCGGCCAATTTTATGCTGATTGGAGCTATGAATCCCTGCCCCTGTGGTTATTATCCGGATCTTTCCAGGTGTCAATGTACCTGTACGGATGTAAAAAAATATCTGGGAAAGATCAGTCAGCCATTATTGGATCGAATGGACATGACCATTGAGGTGTCTCAAATCCCATATAAAAATCTGAAAGAGAAAAAATCAGGAGAATCCAGTGCATCGATGAGAAAGAAAGTAGAGCGTGCCCGGGAGATTCAGAAACAGAGATTAAAAGAGTTTGGAAAAACTTTTAATTCACAGATGAGTGCAAGGGAGTTGGATGAATTTTGTAAATTGGGAAGCACAGAGAGCAATATCATGAAAAAAGCGTTTGATGAATTAAAGCTGAGCGCAAGAGGATACAGTAAAATATTAAAGGTAGCAAGAACGATTGCAGATTTAGATGAAGCAGAACAGATTGGATCCGAGCATCTCCTGGAAGCACTCTGTTATCGGAGTGTGACACGTACATACTGGTAGGAGGGAAAGCATGGATGAATGGTTGTGGATGTGTAGTCTTCCCGGATTTTACAGGAGAGATTTTGGAAGATTACTGCAGTATTTTAAAGAACCGTGGGAAATAAGAGCGGCCGGGGAAAGTCAGATTCGTATGCTGCCGTTTTTAAATGATAAACAAAAGGAAACATTGCTTCAGCAAAAAAAGACAGATCCAAAGGAAATCAGGTATAAGCTTGAAACGAAACGAATAAAGTTTATCAGCTGCAAAGAGGAACAATATCCTGCAAAATTACTTCAGATGTCAGATTACCCATTTGGTCTTTTTTATTTAGGAGAACTGCCGTTGCAAAATGAAAAATGTGTGGCGATTGTTGGCGCCAGGATGTGTACGAATTATGGCAGAAATATAGCACTGCAAATTGCAGAAGAACTGGCAGAACATGGTATTTCTGTGGTAAGCGGTATGGCATATGGGATCGATGGAATTGCACAGTCAGCGTGTCTGGAGAAAAAAGGAAAAAGTTATGCAGTTACAGGGTGCGGTCCGGATATCTGTTATCCGAAAGATCACAGACAGTTGTATCTGCAATTGGAGAAAATGGGTGGGATTATCAGTGAATATCCTCCGGGAACACCGGTATGTCCCTATCATTTTCCAATGAGAAATCGATTGATCAGTGGTTTGTGTGATTGCATTATCGTCATTGAAGCAAAGAAAAAAAGTGGGTCACTTATTACCGCTGATCTTGCACTGGAGCAGGGAAGAGATGTTCTGGCAGTTCCGGGAAGGATCACAGACCCGTTAAGTGAAGGATGTAATCAGCTGATTTCCCAGGGAGCCGGAATTTTGACATCAATGGAAGAATTGAGATCATATCTGGGAGTCAGTGAAGAAATTATGAAAAAAAAGAAAAAAAACAACATTAAGCTTGCAAGTTCAGAAAATATGGTGTATATTTGTCTGGATTTTCGACCAAAGAGCCTGAACGAAATTGTGGAAATAACCGAAATGCCGGCAGAGACTGTGATGAGTATTTTGGCAGGATTACAAGTAAAAGGATTGGTTGAAGAAATATCAAAGAATTATTACGTTTTGAAAAAATAAAGACAGCAAAGAAGTGACAGAAGCAAATATTATTTTCGAAATGCAGTGGTTTCCCACGGAGGAGTTATAGATGGCAAAATATCTGGTGATTGTAGAATCTCCGACAAAAGTAAAAACAATAAAGAAGTTTCTGGGATCAAACTATACGGTTGCAGCATCAAACGGCCATGTAAGAGATTTCCCAAAAAGCCAGTTTGGAATAGATGTTGAACATGATTTTGAACCGAAATATATTACAATTCGGGGAAAGGGAGAACTTCTTGCAGGATTAAGAAAAGAAGTGAAAAAAGCAGATAAAGTTTATCTCGCAACTGACCCTGACCGTGAAGGAGAGGCAATTAGCTGGCATTTATCTCATGCATTAAAATTGGATGATAAGAAAGTGTATCGAATCACATTTAATGAGATTACCAAGAACGCGGTGAAAGCATCATTAAAAAGTCCGAGAGCGATAGATATGGATCTGGTTGATGCTCAGCAGGCACGAAGAATGCTGGATCGTATGGTAGGATATAAAATAAGCCCATTATTATGGGAAAAAGTGAAACGTGGATTAAGTGCCGGTCGTGTACAGTCAGTGGTATTAAGACTGATTGGGGATCGTGAGGATGAGATTAATGCTTTTATTCCGGATGAATACTGGACCTTAGATGCAATACTGAAAGTTGCAGGAGAAAGGAAAGCGCTGGAAGCAAAATTTCATGGCACTGAGAATGAAAAGATAACTATACATTCCAGAGAAGAAGTAGAGAAAATCCGAAAAGAAATAGAGAATGAAGAGTTTCAGGTAAAAGAGATCAAGCACGGAGAGCGCACCAGAAAAGCGCCATTGCCGTTTACAACGAGTACACTGCAGCAGGAAGCTGCAAAGGTGCTGAATTTTTCAACTCAGAAGACGATGAGGATTGCGCAGCAGTTGTATGAGGGAATTGATATTAAGGGTAATGGAACAGTTGGTTTGATTACTTATCTGAGAACAGATTCTACACGTATTGCTGAGGAAGCAGATGTGGCAGCCCGTACTTTTATTAGAGAAGAGTATGGAGAAGAGTATGTAGCTGAAAAAACGCAGGGAAAGACATCCGGACAGAAAATTCAGGATGCACATGAAGCAATTCGTCCAAGTGATATAACCAGGACGCCGGTTTTTGTAAAAGAATCCCTTTCCAGAGATCAGTTCCGTTTATACCAGCTGATTTGGAAACGTTTTGCAGCAAGCCGTATGGAAAATGCCAAATATGAGACGACCTCAATAAAAATAGGTGCAGGAAAGTATCGCTTTACAGTTGCAACGTCCAGAGTGCTGTTTGATGGTTTTATGTCCGTCTATACACAGGAAGGTGATGAAGACGGGAAAAATAATACTCTGTTGAATAAGATCACAAAAGATACGAAGCTGTCTTTGAATGAAATGCAGGAAAAACAGCATTTTACACAGCCGCCGGCGCATTACACAGAAGCGTCTCTGGTAAAAACTCTGGAGGAACTTGGTATAGGACGTCCAAGTACGTATGCACCAACCATTACCACGCTCCTTGCCAGAAGATATGTGACAAAAGAAAGTAAAAATTTATACATGACAGAACTTGGTGAAGTTGTCAACAATATGATGAAAGAAGCTTTTCCAAGTATTGTGGATGTGAACTTTACAGCCAATATGGAATCTCTTCTGGATATGGTAGAAGAGGGGAAGGTAAACTGGAAAACAGTGGTAAGTAACTTTTATCCGGATCTGGATGAAGCTGTGCAGAATGCAGAAAAAGAACTGGAAAAAGTTAAGATTGAGGATGAGGTAACAGATGTAATCTGTGAATTGTGTGGACGCAATATGGTTGTGAAGTATGGTCCTCATGGAAAGTTCCTTGCATGTCCCGGATTCCCGGAATGTAGAAATACAAAGCCATATTTGGAAAAAATAGGTATTTCTTGTCCAAAATGCGGAAAAGAAGTAGTGATTCGTAAAACGAAAAAGGGAAGAAAATATTACGGATGCGAAAATAATCCGGAATGTGATTTCATGTCCTGGCAGAAACCATCTGATAAAAAATGTCCGAACTGTGGCGGGTATATGTTAGAAAAAGGAAATAAACTGGTGTGTGCAGACGAGCAATGCGGTTACGTGGAAACCATGGAAAAGAAAAAAGACGACGAATAAGAAGATAGTGAAAAGAGAAATTACAGAAATGGCTGTGATTTCTCTTTTTTTCTGATAAATAAAAATAATTGTGTAATTATCTGAAAATTGTTTTGAAATTCCTGATAATATGTGGTAACATCGTATTATATAAGGTTGAAATCACTCACTTGTGATGGATTGAAAGAGGAGGAAGAATATGAGTGTTCAATTACTGGACAAAACACGTAAAATAAATAAATTGCTGCATAATAATAATTCCAGCAAAGTTGTGTTTAATGATATTTGTAAGGTGCTGACAGATATTATGGATTCAAATATTCTGGTATTGAGCAAGAAAGGAAAAGTACTTGGTGTCAGTATCAGTAATGATATAGGTGAAATCCATGAACTGATGGAAAATAAGGTGGGAACTTTTATTGATCCAATGTTAAATGAACGTCTCCTGGGTGTTTTGTCAACAAAGGAAAATGTAAATCTGGAAACTCTTGGATTTGAACCGGATGGTGTGAGACAGTATCAGGCGATTATTAATCCCATTGATATTGCCGGTGAACGTCTGGGAACGGTGTTTATGTATCGTGTAAAAGACTCCTATACGATTGATGACATTATTTTAAGCGAGTATGGGACAACAGTAGTAGGACTGGAGATGATGCGTTCCGTAAATGAGGAAAGTGCCGAAGAACATAGAAAAGTTCAAATTGTAAAGTCTGCAATTAATACATTATCTTATTCGGAATTGGAAGCAATCCTGCATATTTTCGATGAATTGAAAGGAAATGAAGGAATTCTGGTTGCAAGTAAGATTGCAGACCGAGTGGGAATTACCAGATCAGTGATTGTAAATGCGCTTCGCAAATTTGAAAGTGCCGGAGTCATAGAGTCCAGATCTTCCGGAATGAAGGGAACCTACATTAAGGTTGTCAACCAGATGGTATTTGAAGAATTGGATGAAATAAAGAGACAGAGAGAGTTCAGATAGGACTCTCTTTTTTGTGATAATGAAAAAAATGCAAAAGATGAGAAAAAGAGAGAATTAGGAAGAAAAATAAAGAATATATAAGATAAATCAAAAATGATAAAAAAGTATAAAGTTGCATATTTTACATATATTTACTAATATAAAAACCGTAGTTAGCACTCAGTTGAAGAGAGTGCTAATAAAAAGTTCGAATAGTTGATCGAAGGAGGCTAAATCATGAAGTTAGTACCACTTGGCGACAGAGTCGTTTTAAAACAGTTTGAAGCAGAAGAAACAACAAAATCCGGTATTATCCTTGCAGCAAAATCTCAGGAAAAACCTCAGGAAGCAGAAGTAGTTGCAGTTGGACCGGGAGGAATCGTTGACGGAAAAGAAGTTACCATGCAGGTAAAAGCAGGAGATAAAGTAATTTATTCCAAATATGCCGGAAATGAAGTAAAACTGGATGGTGAAGAATATATTATTGTAAAACAGAATGATATTCTGGCAATTGTTGAATAATTAGGAGGAACAAGACAATGGCAAAAGAAATTAAATACGGATCAGAAGCCAGAAAAGCTCTTCAGGAAGGCGTAAACAAACTGGCTGATACAGTAAAAGTAACACTTGGACCAAAAGGAAGAAACGTAGTACTGGATAAAACATACGGAGCACCATTGATCACAAACGACGGTGTATCTATCGCAAAAGAAATCGATCTTCCGGATGCATTCGAAAATATGGGAGCTCAGTTAGTAAAAGAAGTAGCTACAAAGACAAATGATGTTGCCGGTGATGGTACTACAACAGCTACTGTTCTTGCACAGGCAATGATCCAGGAAGGTATGAAGAACCTGGCAGCAGGTGCAAATCCTATCGTATTGAGAAAAGGTATGAAGAAAGCAACAGAAGCAGCTGTAAAAGCAATCGCTGATATGAGCAGTAAAGTAAATGGCAAACATCAGATGGCAAGAGTTGCAGCTATTTCTGCCGGTGATGAAGAAGTAGGAAACATGGTAGCAGATGCAATGGAAAAAGTATCTGCAGACGGTGTTATCACAATTGAAGAATCCAAGACCATGAAGACAGAACTTGACCTGGTAGAAGGTATGCAGTTCGACAGAGGATATATTTCCGCATATATGGCAACAGATATGGAAAAAATGGAAGCAGTTCTGGATGACCCATATATTCTGATTACAGATCGTAAGATTACTGTTATCCAGGATATTCTTCCGGTACTTGAACAGATCGTTCAGGCAGGCAGAAAACTGCTCATCATTGCAGAAGATGTAGAAGGTGAAGCTCTTACAACTCTGATCGTTAACAAATTAAGAGGTACATTTGGAGTTGTTGCTGTAAAAGCTCCGGGATATGGTGACAGAAGAAAAGAAATGCTCAAGGATATTGCAATTCTGACAGGTGGACAGGTTATTTCAGAAGAACTTGGACTGGAATTAAAAGATACTACACTGGAAATGCTCGGACGTGCAAAATCTGTAAAAGTAGCAAAAGAAAATACTGTAATTGTTGACGGAATCGGAAATAAAGATGAAATCAAAGCGAGAGTAGAACAGATCAAAGCTGCAATCGCAACAACAACATCCGAATTCGACAAAGAAAAACTTCAGGAAAGACTGGCAAAACTGGCTGGTGGAGTTGCAGTTATCCGTGTAGGTGCTGCTACAGAAACTGAAATGAAAGAAGCAAAACTTCGTATGGAAGATGCTTTAAATGCAACACGTGCAGCAGTAGAAGAAGGTATCGTTGCAGGTGGTGGATCAGCATACATCCATGCTGCAAAAGAAGTTGCCAAACTTGTTGATGAACTGGAAGGTGATGAAAAGACAGGAGCAAAGGTAATTCTCAAAGCTCTTAGTGCACCACTGGCACAGATTGCACAGAACGCAGGTCTGGAAGGCGCAGTTATCGTAAACAAAGTTATGGAATCTGAAGAAGGTATCGGATTTGACGCTTACAATGAAGAATATGTAGATATGGTAAAAGCAGGTATCCTGGATCCTGCAAAAGTTACAAGAAGTGCTCTGCAGAATGCAACAAGTGTAGCTTCTACATTCCTTACAACAGAATCTTGTGTAGCAAATATCAAAGAACCAGAAGCACCAATGCCGGCTGGTGCAGGAATGAATCCTGGAATGATGTAATCTGTTGAATATTAGAAGAATCCTGTTTTGCAGGGTTCTTCTTTTTTTATCAAGCTGTTTCTGATAAAGACTGGTGAAATGAAATAGCGTATGATATAATAAAAAGAAAATAAAAGCAGGAGAAAACAGATGAGTGATTTGTACACGGAAGAGATTATTAAGAAAGAAAAAACCGGGCGGGAGATGCTGATCAAAGCAGCATTGATAGCCGGAACAGTATTGTCAGTACTGTCATTTATGATTCTTGGATGGATTGCCCTGATATTGATAGCTGGATTTGCAGTGGCTGATTATTTTATAATCCCATCCCTTGATCTGGAGTATGAGTATCTGTATGTGAATGGGGAGTTGGATATAGATAAGATTATGTCCAAGCAGAAAAGAAAGCGTGTATTTTCCGGAGACATATCTGCATTGGAACTTATGGCGCCGTCACAGTCTCATGAACTGGATCATTACAGAAGCAGATCTGATATAAAAGCAAAAGATTTTTCATCAGGAAAACAGGATGCAAAGACATTTACTATGATCCTGAAGAAAGAACAGGGGATAGAAATGGTCACATTTGAACCAAGCGATATTATTCTAAAAGATATGAAGCGTATGGCTCCAAGAGAAGTACATCTGCAGTGACAGAAAAGTCATGCAGAAACGATTGACAGACACTTTTATTTTTGATAGAATATCGAGCAAAAGTCATAATTAAAAAGGAAGAAAGCGAGGAAATACAAATGGGCAGCATTATAGGAGAAGGTATTACCTTTGATGATGTATTATTAGTTCCGGCATATTCAGAAGTAATTCCGAATGAAGTGAAGCTGAATACCCAGCTGACGAAAAAAATTAAACTGAATATTCCAATGATGAGTGCCGGTATGGATACGGTTACAGAACATAGAATGGCAATTGCGATGGCAAGACAGGGTGGAATTGGTATTATCCATAAGAATATGTCTATTGAGGCACAGGCAGAAGAGGTAGACAAGGTAAAGCGTTCCGAAAACGGAGTTATTTCGGACCCATTTTATTTATCTCCTGAGCATACCCTTGCGGATGCAAATGATTTGATGGCAAAGTTTCGTATTTCCGGTGTTCCAATTACTGAGAATGGAAAGCTGGTAGGTATCATTACGAACCGTGACCTGAAG
>CAKRON010000073.1 GCA_934373455.1 uncultured Marvinbryantia sp. | reverse complement strand
CTTAACGGAATTTTAACATATAAAGAGCCTTTTGCGGTTATAGTTGAAATTGATGATTCTAAAATAAAGATTAATGGCGTAGAAGGAGAATATCAGTCTGTCACACCCGAGGATATTGGACTGGACAATTACCAGTGGAATGGTGTTTCCATTCTGCCCAAAGCCAGCGCATGGGAAATTAATTTATTACGGTGAATGTAAAACATTCATTTTTTAAGGAGAAAATCTATGAAAAAGTGGTATGCAGAGGAATATAATTTTGAAATTGAAGTTACAGGATTTTTAAGAAGCAATCATACGGAGAATTAATGTAGAAACGGAGAAGAGATAGGGGATAAATATGTCTGTACCTATGGATGTCCGGTAAACGAACAGGGGGTATGGAACTTGTAAACAAAGAGTAAACCCGCTATACTATTGTGTATATACCAGTGAAAATTGGAAAGGCATTAGAAGGATCAATGAGGAAACTACTGTGAGTAAGATGTATAATCGAAATGCGTTAAACCGAATAGCGACGAGAGATCAGCTGGACAAGGCGATCGTTTTAGTATCTCCATCACTGTGGATCTCGATCATTGGTGCATTACTGATCATAGCGGGGCTGTGTGTCTGGGGCTTTCAGGGAAAGCTTCCAACCAGTATTGATATCAGTGGAATTTATCTTGATGAAGAAGGAATGTCGGTTCTTTATTCACCGGCAGAGGGATTTGTAACGGAAATCCTGGTAGAAGAAGGCAATACGGTAAAAGAAGGACAACTGGTAGCGACGCTTGGTACGGAAGATGAACTGAATCAGATTAAGGATCTGGATACCAGAATTGGTTATGTGGAAGATATCACCTTTGACAGTGAGCTTGATATCCTTACCGGAGATACGGAAGCGCTGGCCCAGATCAAGCTGGAAGCAAAGAACAGGGATAAAACCCTGCTTGAAACAGAAGGAACGCTGAAGCTTAAGAAGGAGAAACTGCAGCAGGCCAGGGCCGATATGGAAACCAAAGAGGCAGATCTGGCCGCACGTAAGGAAAAGTATTTTGCTACGTTGTCCGTGACAGGACAGCAGAATGAAGTCGTATACTCGGAGGCGAATCAGGATTATACAACAAGACTCAATCTGTATGAGTCAGCAAAGAATAATTATATTTCTGCAAAGGAAAGCTGCCGGACTAAAAAATCTGCATTTGATGCCAGATATGAGCATTTTGATGAATCAAATGCCACAGAGGAAGAACTGCAGGCTTACCGGACCGCACGGGCAGAGATACAATCTGCGGAAGCGGCAGCAGAAGATTACCGTGTGATTATGGAACAACAGGGAGAAAATCTGAATACAGCGAACAATACGCTGGAACAGGTAAGGGGAGCTTACCTGCAGTATCTCAATCAGCTGTCCGGAACCCAGGTAGAGAATATGATTGCGAATACAGAATATACCGAGGCGCTGCAGGCTTATACAACAGCACAGACGACCTGCAAGGCATTACAGGATGAGGTCGATCAGCTTGAACTGAAAATGGTACTGGATGAAAATGATGTGGATTTCAGCCTGGAGACCTATCAGGCACAGTTTGATAACCAGAAGTCCGCACTTCTCTATGAATTGAAGAATCAGAGAGAGGATCTGCAGAAGCGGGCGAGCAAAGGAGAGATCTATGCCGACCGGAACGGAGAGGTTTATGATCTGCAGATTGCAGTTGGAAAGGCTCTTCAAAAAGGCGGCGAGGTATTTCATATATTTGAAAATAACAGTGGGGACAATCTGGTGATCTGTTATGTCCCATTGACCGATGCCAAGAAGATTGAAACAGGGATGGAGGTACAGATTTATCCTTCTACGGTAAATAAGCAGGAATATGGACATATGATTGCGAAGGTGGAATATATCAATCCCTATGTGGCTACGGCAGCAGAAATGAAAAGACATTTGGGAAGCGATGCTTTAATCCAGACGTTTTCAGCGGAAGGAGCGGTTGTGGAGGTGCATTGCAGACTTGAGGAAGATGAAAGCACGGCAAGCGGATACCGGTGGTCTGGTGAAAAGGGAAATGAAGTCATGCTGACTACAGGAACGCTGGTTGCAGCAACGGTTATTACAGGGGAGAAGAAGCCGATTGAACTGCTGATTCCTTATTTGAAGGAAAAACTGGACTTCGCACAATAAATCGGGGAATAGGAATGCGGAAGAAAAAGAATACGTGGAATCATAAAAAACTACATAAACGTACCTATGTAAAAACGCCTACCGTATTTCAGATGGAGGTGGCAGAATGCGGGGCAGCATCTCTTGCCATGATCCTGCAGTATTATGGGAGATATGTTCCGCTGGAGGAGCTCCGGGTGGAGACAGGAGTATCCAGAAACGGCTGTAATGCGAAGAATATCTGTCTTGCAGCAGAAAAATACGGGATGGAAGCATCAGGAAGCGTACGTGATCTGGAACGTATGGTGGAAAAGGCTTCCCTGCCCTGCATTATTCACTGGAATGCCTCTCACTTTGTGGTATTCGAGGGTGTAAAGCATGGAAAGTATTATATCAATGATCCGGCACAGGGGAGACGTATTTTAAGTAAAGAGGAAATGGAAGACGGCTACAGTGGAGTTGTTCTTACACTGAAGCCGGGAGAAAATTTCCATAAAAGCACCAATAAAAGAACCCTGGCAGCCTTTGGATTACAGCGGTTACGGGGACAGTACGGGACACTGCTGGCGTTGTTTCTGCTTGGTGTGTGTCTGATCGCACCGGGGATCCTGACCTCGATATTTCCGCAGGTATTTCTGGATGATATTCTTGTAAAAGGATCTTATTCCTGGATGAAATGGCTGCTTCTGATCATGGCATGTACCATGATCTTTCAAGGCTATATTTATTATATCAAAGAAAAGATACAGCTGATGCTTAAAAGTAAAATGACGCTTCTTTCCTCAGATGATATGCTGTCTCATATGTTTCGTCTTCCGATGGTGTTTTTTGAACAGAGATTTGCAGGAGATCTGGTGCAGAGAGTGCAGAATAATACGGCAGTGAGCATTTTTCTGGCAGGAGAACTCGTTGGACTGGCCATCAGTTTTTTTACTTCTTTTGTCTATCTGATTCTTATGCTGTCCTATAGTCCGCAAATGGCGCTCGTCGGAGTGGCTTTTTCTGTTCTGTCGGTTTTTCTGGTTTACATAACGACAAAGAGCATTGCGGTTCTGACACAGAAATATGGACAGGACATGGGAAAGCTGGTAGGTAATCTTTATAATGGTCTCACAGTAAGTGATTCGATTAAGGCAATCGGGGCGGAAAATGAATATACGGGAAAGCTGTTTGGGTATTATGCGCTTGTGAATGCATCGGACCAGAAGCTTGAGAGCGTACAGAAAAAGCTGGAGGTAGTTCCCAACGCGCTTGAATCCATTAACAGGATCCTTCTGCTTATTATAGGAAGTATGCTGGTAGTGAACGGATCTCTTTCAGTCGGAATGATTATGGCTTTTTCCGGATTTCTGGCATCCTTTTCCCAGCCGTTTGGGGATGTCATCGATTTTGTACGAAACATCCAGCAGGTGAAAAATGATATGGGACGTGTAGAGGATATTATGAAATATCCCGAGGATGAACAGTATGCCAAGCCGGAAATGGAGTACTTAAAAGGAAAGCTTACGGGAGATGTAGAGCTTAGAAACATCAGTTTTTCTTATGGAAAGCTGGACAAGGCATTTATCCGGAATTTCAATTTTCATATCAAAAGCGGGCAGTCGGTTGCTCTGGTTGGAGCAAGCGGATCCGGGAAGTCGACCGTAGCCAAAATGATCAGTTCCCTGTATCAGCCCTGGAGCGGAGAGATTCTTTTTGATGGAATCCCGGCAGAGAGAATCCCTGCGGAAGTACTGCATGCCAGTATTTCTGTGGTGTCCCAGAATGTATCGCTTTTCAGGGGGAGTATTTATGACAATATCTGTCTGTGGAACAGTGGGATTGCTCAGGAGGAAGTGATTCTGGCGGCTAAGGATGCCTGTGTACATGAAGAAATTACCAGAAAACCGGCAGCCTATGACTATGAGATTAATGAGAATGGAAGTAATCTGTCCGGCGGACAGAAGCAGAGGATTGAGATTGCAAAAGCACTGGTAACAAGGCCGACGATCCTTATTATGGATGAGGCTACCAGCTCTCTTGATGCGATTACAGAAAAGGAAATTCTTGATCATATCAGGAGAAGACATTGCACCTGTGTCATTGTTGCACAGCGGCTTTCTACAATCCGTGATTGTGATGAGATCATCGTGATGGATAAGGGAAGAATTGTGGAGCGTGGAACACATGAAGAACTGATGGCACGCAATGGAAAATACAGGGAATTGATTCGATCAAATTAGGAAGAAACTATGGAACTGAAAGGCAGCAGGGAATACCGTACCACTTCGCAGGATGAAGTGATAACGGTCGTATCCGGAAAAGTGAATATTTATGTGACCAGGTTTGCAGGTGGGCAGGTACTTCAAAGTGCGTATCTGTGTTCAGCAGGAGCAGGAGTAAAGATTCCCGGTGTGTATTATCAGGGAGGAGAAGAGCACTGGGGCTTACAGCTTTTTGCAGCGGAGCCGGCACAGATTGAGGTGGCAAAGGAGCAGCCGGAGGAAATACAGGCGGTCAGGGAACAGTTTGTCACTCATCTGCCTGAGAGAAAATGGAAAAGTGAGAAGCTGACCCTGCAGCTTGTCGCCTTTTTAGAAGGAACGATATATAAGGAAGAAGAGGTTGTACTGCGCAGTATTGATGAGAATAAGAAGGCAAGGGCGCAGCGGCAGCAGGTGTTATTATCTCCGTTTTTAAAAGCGGGAGGACTAAAGTATCACAGCCACAGCGAGAATCTGACCTATAATACCCTGTGCGTGCTGTGCAATTACATGAAAATAAAGATCTGCTCTTATCAGGCGCTGGAATCGACCTATGGAACTGATTTTGATGTATATGATATTGCAAGAATGTCCCATTTTGTTATGAGAACAGTTGCATTAAAGGGAAAGTGGTATCTGCAGGATGGGGGAGCGTTTCTTGGCTATCTGAAAGAGGGACACGTACCGGTGCTTTGCATTCCGAAAGGAATTCATCGTTATGTGATGTATAATCTGGCAGAGAACAGCAGTGAACTGATCAGCCAGAAGAATGTGGAAAGGATAGAGCCGGAGGGAATCATGCTTTACCATTCCATGAAGGGAGAAAGGCTTTCGGCGAAAGATGTGATTTCCTTTGGGCTTCAGTCTGTGAGGACAAGAGATGCGGTCATTATTCTGGTTATGGCGGTTTTATCGGCGCTTATAGGACTTTTGCTTCCGCTTTTTAATGAGATGATGTTTGACAGGCTGATTCCCATGGCAGATAAGACTGCGATATGGGAAGTGGGACTGGTTATTTTTTCCTGCTCCGTTGGAAATCTGTTTTTTATGCTGGTACAGAATCTGGCAACACTGCGGATTACAAAAGGAATGGAATATTCGATTGTGGGTGCGACGATGGAGCGTCTTTTGCATATGCCCCAGCACTTTATTGAAAAGTATGGAAGTGCGGATCTGGCTAACCGTGTTCTGGGAATGGCAGGCGTCTTTCAGATGCTTTCAACAGGGGTTATCACGGCTTTCCTTGGATTTCTGCTTTCCGTGTTTTATGTGATTAAGATGTTCCGGCAGTCAACGCCGCTTGCTGGACGTGCAGTGATTATGGTATTGCTGACTGCACTGGTGATCCAGCTTTTTGGATATCTGCGGCTGCGTCATGAACGGGAGAAAATTGAAAAGGCAACGAAGGCAAATGCAGTCCTTTATCAGTTCCTCTCAGGAATCATGAAGGTAAAGCTGTCCGGGATTGAGGATATGGCATTACTGGAATACCAGAAAGAAAATGTGGGATCGGTGGAAAATGATATGAAAAGTACAAGGCTTGCCAATCTGGCAGAAGCCTTTCATGTCATGGTAGGGATTTTTTATCCGGGATTTATTTATTACACCATTATGCATCGGGAGCTGCAGCTTACGCTTGGAGAATACAGCTCCTTTAGTGCTGCATTTGGGCTGTTTTCCGCATCGGCCATGCAGATGTTTAATTATTTTCTTGTTCTTGGAACCGCAATTCCCGCCTATAAGAGGGTAAAGCCGGTTTACAGCCAGGAGACGGAGCTGCATGAAATGGCGGGAGGTGTCGGAAAGATACAGGGAAACATCGAAGCCGATCATCTGGTGTTTTATTATGAGGGCGAAGAAAAGCCGGTACTCAATGATGTTTCTTTTAAGATTGCAGCAGGAGATTTTGTGGGAATCGTCGGTGCAAGCGGCTGTGGAAAATCAACGCTGTTGAAATGTCTCCTGGGGTTTGAAAAGCCGGGAAGCGGCAAGATTTATTATGATAATAAAGATATTGACACACTGGATAAAAGAGAGCTGCGCAGGCAGCTTGGTGTCGTACTGCAGAACGGAAGGCTGTGCAGCGGTACGATTTATTCCAATATCGAGCTTGCGTCTCCGGGAATTACACCGGAGAAAGTAGAAAAGCTGATGTCTGAGGTCGGAATGCGGGAGGATATCCGGCAGATGCCTATGGGAATTTTTACGGAGGTCTCGGAGTTTGGTGGTACGATATCCGGTGGGCAGCAGCAGAGAATTATGATTGCCAGGGCACTGGCGAACAATCCGACAGTGATCTTTTTTGACGAGGCAACAAGTGCACTGGATAATGTGGCGCAGGAACGTGTATGTGAGAACATGGAAGGAAGAAACATTACAAGGGTGATGATCGCACACCGGTTATCTACGGTAAAGAACTGTGATACCATTCTGGTTATGCAGGAAGGAAAGATTGCAGAACAGGGAAATTATGAGGAACTGATGGAACAGAGGGGATTATTTTATCAGCTGGTAGAAAGACAGCAGCTTTCGGAAGAAAAGCAGGATGAGGGGGAAATATGACAGAGCAGGAAAAAGCGCTGCTGGATAAGACAAATGAAGAATTAGGGGAAGCGCAGATGAAAAGAATTTCCGGACTGGTAGCCAGGGCAAAGAGAGGGGCAGAGCTTTTGTGCCTCCTGCCACAGGCACGGGAGGAGCTGGAAGAAAATCCGGAGAATTTTCTGCGGGAAAATGGCCTTACGGGGATTGATCCGGAGGATCTGAAGCTGATGTTTTATCCGGAAAGACAGGCAGAACTGAAAGAGAAACTGACTTCTCCTGACTGGAGGGATGAAATTTCGGAGACCGTTTACCGGTATGAGCAGTTTATAGGCAATAAGCTGTATCTGCGGGATACCATGCGGAAGGTAGAATGTGTTCCCCAAAATAAACGCATGAAGATCTGGAGAGAGCGGCAGATGGAACGCTGTAAGGGAGCTCTTGGTGGTGTTAATGAAGCCTTTATCCATGATGTGATGAATTTCGAACTGTCCTGTGGATGCTCAGTAGGATGTGAATTCTGTGGCGTGGGAGCGAAGAAGCTGCAGAAGGTGTTTTTTTATACGGAGGAAAATGCGGCATTGTTCCGGGAAGTCCTTAAGGAAGCCAAAGCAGTTCTGGGAGATTCCGCAGGGCGGGGAACCCTGTATCTGG
The DNA here is from genome assembly GCA_934373455.1 of uncultured Marvinbryantia sp. Lineage (GTDB taxonomy): Bacteria > Bacillota > Clostridia > Lachnospirales > Lachnospiraceae > Marvinbryantia. The sequence continues at coordinate 4,917 of CAKRON010000073.1, read as the reverse complement.
CAACCGAGGCATTGGATAACCCCGACTATGAATTGTTTGAGGCAGACTTTTATGAGGAATTCGGGGTAATCCCCCAGATTACAACTGCAGTACCCTTGAGAAGGCCGGAACGGACACATGCATTATTAAAAGAGCTGTACTGTAAAAAGAGCTTTATCCACCGCTTTTCCCTACGGAGTCTTCAGGAAGCCAGAGAGGTACTTGAGGAGTTTACACCGGAAGAGCTTCTGAAGGTGGAGCTGATCCCGCAGTATCCGGAGGCACCTGCTTTTATACCATTTACCATTTCAGGACACGAGCTGGAAAAGCGTCTTGCCGCAGGGGAAGAAATTCCGGAGCAGGCGGGCAGTATCTGCTGTGTGGACGGGTTTGTTGTAAATATGGCAGAAAGAAGCCTCCGTATGATCACACCATGCTATGCAGATGCAGATTATCCGGATGGAGTAGCAGGGCCGCCAAAGGTATTTTTTGAAAATGCTGCAGATTTTAAGGAAAAGCTGCTCGGCTTCATAGATAACTATATGGTGAATGAATTACCGGATGATGAGCCGGTCGGGTTTTATGACTATTTTGAATACAGACAGGTTGGAGAAGAGAAGGCTCTTGTAAGTACACATGGGCAATATACAATGTTCCCTGCGAAGATGAAGAAAACAGGAATGCAGGAAACGATTGAGCTTCTGTTCCGTGGGATATATACCAAAAGGCAGATCGTGGAACAGGTGGTGGAGCAGACAGGAGCAAGACCGGAGAAGATCTACTGGTATCTGAATCAGCTCTGGAAGCTTGGATTTATCAGGGATCCGGTGTTATTTCCCAAAGACAATGAGACAGGAGAATAGAATGGGCAGTATATTTTATGAAGAAGAGGATCTGCATGATCTTGCACAGATCAAACGGTTCATGGAGATTTTAACACTGGTACCCGGTGCAAAAGCAGAATACAAACAGGATCCGGAAGGGTTCCTTAAAAAGACCCGGATTCCCTTTAGCCAGAAGGATCTGGAAACGAAAATGGCAGATCCAACGGATCCGCGTTCTGTAAAGGCTGTTTATCCGGGAGCAAAGGTGGAAAAGTATATTGATTTTATGAATCGAAAGCTTAACTGGAGAGATGATTTACGGGAAGCGTCCACGCCACAGAACAGCACGATGAAAAAGTGGAGACTAAGGCAGATTACCAGATGTGAGGGGGCATTCGGCTATCGGAATCATTCTTATATCCATACGGTGCTGACGCTGGAGCTGACAAGTGGATGCTCAGTCGGCTGTGCCTATTGCGGGCTGAATGCGGGAAGGCTGTCAAAAATTTACCGGGGGACACCGGAGAATCTGCAGGAATGGCGGGAGGTTCTGACAGCGGCAAAAGAAATTATCGGGGATGGGGCAGGCTATGGAACCTGTTATTATGCGACGGAACCGATGGACAATCCGGATTATGAAAAATTTGTTGCGGTTTACAAGGAAGTGTTTGGAAGACTTCCACAGATTACAACAGCAGCTTTTCTCAGAAATAAAGAAAGAACAAGGAAGCTGCTTCAGGATATGATGGCAGAGGGAGATACGATCTACCGTTTTTCGGTACAGTCTCTGGATCAGCTGCATGAAATCCGGGAGACATTTACCCCGGAGGAGCTGCTTCTTGTGGAGCTTCTGCCACAGTTCCCGGAGGCGCCGGGCTCTAACTTTGTGAAAGCAGGAAGAAATGCAAAGGATGAGGAGTATGAAGGAACGATTGCCTGCCTGACCGGATTTGTGGTGAATATGGCAGAGCATACCATCCGGCTTTCAACACCCGTTACCGCATCAGAAAAATATCCTGCCGGAGAAGCGGTTCTTTGCAGGGAAAGCTTCACCGATGCGGCAGATCTCCGCACGAAGATGGAGGAGATGATCCGGACACATATGAAGCTTCTGATCAGTCCGGAAGAAAAAATTCAGTTATATCCATATTTTGATTATACAGATTCCCCACAATGTGTTAAAATTATAAGTAAAGCATGTTATACCATTCAGTATGATAATCCGGAAGAAATTTCCGGTATCAGGGAAATCCTTCCGCTGCTGAAGCAGGGAAACATGACCAAAAGGGAACTGGTAGCCTGTCTGCAGAAGGATGAAGAAAAATGGGGAGTGAAACCGGAATTCCTGTTCTATCTTCTGAACTATCTTTGGAAACAGGGATTGCTGGTGGATCACGATTTATATCCGGAAGAATAAAGGGATGTAGAAAGGAGAATGAGCATGGAAGAAAAAGATGTAAGAACTGCACTGGGAGAGGTATTTTCACAGTGTTGGGAGTCGGAGGAATTCAAACAGCATTTTAAGGAGGATCCGAAGTCGGTTTTTGAAGAGTATGGAGTGCCTTATGAGGATTATAAGGAGTATAAGGTTATGGATGCTCCGAAAAAGACCATGGTGTATGTCCTGCCCTATGAAGGGGTCAAAGAGGCAGTACAGACAATCACAGAAGGTCTGCTGGGAAATGTAAAGGATGTTGAGGGAAAAGAAGCCAAGCAGATTATTCCGGAAGGCTGGTCCATACAGCTTCTTCAGAATACAGAAGATGTGGATTATATTGTAATTCCGGCTTCTCCGGAAGAGCTGACACCGGAAGAACTTGAAATGATCAACGGAGGCTGTGGATTCCTTGGAGTTATACTGGTTGCCGGATTTGTTATTGTCGCAGGTGCGGTTGTATTTATGGGAGCAGCGGCAGTTTCGGCAGCAGCTGCTGCAGTCGTTGCAGAGTCTGTTGGAGCCGTACATGCAGCAATCGGTGTTACCGTGACAGTTGCATCCTGATGCGTGAAAGACAGATTTTTTCAAGTTATCAATACATTAATATTGAGTGAACAGTAACAGTAAAATTGATATATCAGACATATTTGCAACAGTGCCCAAAAATAGGACACTGTTGTTTTTTTGTCTATTCAAATGAAATACCATTTGAATTACGATCAGTACATATAAGGAGGAGCATACAGTGAGAGGCTTAAAAACAGCAAAGAATGTGAATAAATAAAATTCATAAAAGATATGATTGATATTGACTAAAAAATACAGGAGAGGAAACAGAAATGAGTAATTTAGGACATACTGCAGCAAGGGCAACCGCTTCAAAGATAATTGATGTTTTGCTTAAAAACATGGGCAGGGACAGAGAAAAGGAAATGGTAATGGATTGATTTTTGGTACATCCATCTGCTATACGTCAAAGAACTGTGAATCAGTAACAAGTAAGGAATTTGTGAAGCTTATGGTAGATAAGGGATGCCGCTATGCAATGTACTTCCATTATATGCCTGTTGGAAATGAAGCATCTGCAGAGATTCTTCCTACCCCCGAACAGAGAATGTATATTAAGGACAGAATCAGGGAAATCCGCAGACTGGAAAAGGGTGAAGGCTTGTTCACGATGGATTTCCAGAATGATGGAGAGTTTGTTGGTGGATGTATTGCCGGCGGAAGAAATTACTTTCATATCAATGCAAATGGAGATGCCGAACCCTGTGTATTTATCCACTATTCAGGAGCAAATATAAGAACACACAGCTTACTTGAAATATTAAAACAGCCCTTGTTTATGGCATATCGTGATAATCAGCCGTTTAATGAGAATCACTTAAGACCATGCCCAATGCTTGAGAATCCGGAGATTCTGCAGAGACTTGTAAAGGAAACAGGAGCTAAATCGACAGATTTGCAATCACCGGAAACTGCAGAGCATTTATGCGCAAAGTGTGAAGAGTATGCAAGAAACTGGAAGCCCTGTGCTGATAAATTATGGTCGGAGACCAGGGTGGTTCCGAAGGCATATGAAAATTACAAAAATAACTGATCAGAGCACTTTTAATGCAGGGAGGAAAAATATATGGATGTCAGAGAGCGTATTGCAAAGGCAATAAGAGTATTATCGGTTCCACCGGTTATGGTTTCTGCGCTTATTCTTATTTTAGCTTTTAGCAAGGATGGGATTTTCAGAAGTACTTCTGAAATAATTGTTTCGATTGTTCTGCTCGGGTTTGTTCCTGTTCTGGCTTATGTCTTCAATGGAGTTTTGCCCGGCTTCAAAAAGCAGGGAAGAGAAGGTCAGAGAAAGCTTGCGTTTATTACAAATCTGATTGGTTATAGTGCGGCACTTTTATGGGCTCTTGTTTCAGATGTGGAAAATTCATTACTGCTTATTTGTCTGACATATTTCCTGTCGGTTATTATTTTAACAATATGCAATAAGGCCTTTCATTATCGGGCAAGTGGGCATGCATGCAGTTTTACAGGACCTCTGGTATTGCTTATTTACTTTTTAGGGTGGAAGGTTACGGTTCCCTGTTTACTGATTGCAGTGTTAATTATCTGGTCTTCTGTCTATCTTAAGCGTCATACGGCAAAAGAAATCGTAGAAATGGAATTTACTCTTTACAAACACAGCGTATAGGGATATAGTAATTATATTGAATTATAAGTCTTATAAATGGTGTATTCTGAAGCATTGCTTATACAAAATATCAAGAATTAATCCCTGATAAAAAGTAAATAAGAAACTTGCAAACAAAGAGTAAACCCGCTATACTATTGCGTATAAACCAATGCAAAATTGGAAAGGCGGTAGAAAGATGGAAGAAATGCAGAATCAGGAAATTGTGAAAGAAGTTGTGGAAGAGTTTTCACGTATACAACAGTGGATGCTGCTGGCAGACAAAGACTCTGCCGTATATGAAGCAATAAAGATCCGATATTATGATTTGAAGGTTATCCTGGCATCATTGAATGTCAATGTAGCAGAACTGGACAGGGTGAAGTGTTAGGATATTGCATCGAGTATACCGATGCAAAATAAGAAAGGCGGTAGAAGGATGGAAGAAATGCAAAATCAGGAATTATGTATTCTGCTGGAAAGTATTCTTGCACTTCTTG
>CAKRON010000072.1 GCA_934373455.1 uncultured Marvinbryantia sp. | reverse complement strand
AGTGAACTACTCGGCAACTAAGTTACCAGAGCATCTGAAATCTGGCGGGATACCGCCTTTTTCAGGGTGCGTCCATGACACCAATACTGCTTACCTTTCGGCTATGCAGCTACTTTTATTATTTCTGGATTTTTCAGTCCGGTTACGGACAGTTTCTTCTGTTTTCCGGATACGGAAAGATATTTCCGCAGGATATTAAATGCGCCTACTGTATCTGCGTTAAATCTTACTCCGCCAGTTATATACATACCCCGCTCTTTTCGATTTGACGCTTCTGCATATCTTTTTGATACTTCCGGTGATAACGGACTGCACTGACTGGTATAGCTTTCTTCCTGTTTTATCAATTGTATTCCATACAGTTTCAGTTTATATTCCAGCATGATGTACAGCCTGTTATATGGCAGTCCGTGAAACTTCTGGTTGGTCTTATGCCCCATATCTTTTTCTTTACGGATATTCCGGATGTCTCCCACAACCACACAGCGGATATCTTCTTTTCTGCAGTATTCTGCAATCCATCTGGTCACTTTGTGAAGGTAATCCTTTACTGTATTCTGCTTTTTCCTGTAAAGTCTCTGAATATGTTTCGATGATTTTGGATATTTTATTCCTCTTTCCGACTGCTGCGCATACCATACAGACTGTACTCTGGCTATCTCTTTATGAAAGTATCTTTCCAGAGAAAGATACTTTCTTCCCAGGATAAAAGTCCTGCCATTTCCAGAATCATAGCAGGTCATCAGATTATGAAGTCCCAGATCAATAGATAAATAATGTCCATTCTGGGAAAGCTGTTCCGGCTCTTCAATCTCATAGATAACAATAAGGTCGCATGTTCCGTTTTCCGGTGGATAGATCCGCAGCTGTTTTATATGATCCATGTCCCTGAAAATCTTATTTTCAAGATATAGAAATTTTTCATGGATCCCGTATGTTTCTTCCATATAGCTTTTCAGATCCTTTGGCAGAGACAGCCGCAGCTGGTCTGAACCTTTCTCATGCCGGATCCCCATCTGCATGTATGTGACCGGTATATTGTCCTGTTTAAAACGGGGCGGATTTGGTTCTTTGATCCCTCCGGTCTTTTTCAGGACATAAAAAGATTTCCATGCTTTGTCCAGCTGTTTGCAGGTCTCCTGCGCCGTCTGTGACGGAAGCTGTCTGTACCACAAATTCCCTTTATGCGCTTTTTTCTGATAATACCAGTCAGGATACTTTTCCAGTCCCAGTTCTTTATAATGATGACGTTCGTAGTTGCAGATGTTCCAGAGTTTGGAAGCTGCATAACACATATGTCCTATGATATTGGAATATTCCGGCCGGATTTTTACAGATGTTCTGTGTGACAGCAGCATTCTTCTTCCTCCTTCTGACACTCTTGCGGATGGAAATTTACATTCCACCTTAAATTAATACGACTTGCTCTGATGTTCAATATAACGGCGGATATTTTCCTCAGATACAGATCCGATCGTTTCCACATAATAGGAATGGTTCCACAGCTCTCCCTTCCATAGCTGGTTTCTTATTTCCGGAAAACGTTCGAACAGTTTTCTGCCGGTGATTCCCTTCAGATACTTAACGATTGCTGTTATGGACAGCTTTGGTGGAGCTGATACAAAGCAGTGGACATGATCACCTTCGCCACATTCGAACAGATGAACGGTAAACCCTTTATCCTCAGCAATCTGCTGCACCAGTTCCTGAAGATATTCCTCGATTTCTGGTTTTAATATCTTCCTCCGGTATTTCACTGACCATACCATATGGTAATTAATATTACACACGCAAGTCCTGTAATGTATTAGATTTTCTTTCATACATATAGTATAACATAATGAGTAGAAACATGCAACGAATATTCGAACGTATTTTCGATCAATTATATGTCGGTTAAGGCATTCATATCAAGGGGCAGGAGATTATTATATTATTTTCAGTGTGCAGATATGCACAATCCTGCGCTTTCATCTCGGTAATTGAATTGCCGAGGATTCCCGCTTATTGTCCTAAAAGCAGAACTTCTTCCATAAATAAAATCCGGCTCCAGATCCAGTACAACTTCCAATGATGGATATCCATGATCATCAGAAATCTTCGGTATCGCTTCATATTCTTCTCTGTATTCTTCCGGCATTACTGCATTGTTATAGCAGGTACCGATAATCTTATCGCCAAGTCCAAGTGCCATCAGTTCTTCACCAGTATTTGGATTTGTGCTGATTACTCGCTCAGGAACGTGCGTAAATGTCACTTCCCGGTCATCCTTTGTCACCAGTGTAAACGGAAATACCGCATCACTGTTCTCACTTCCTGCTTCTGTCTCCGCCACTGTCTGCGCTTCTGTCTCCGTTTCAGCAGCAAATACATTGGCCGATGTCATCAGCATGGCTCCTGTCAGCAGCATTGTAATCCATTTTGTTCTCTTTTTCATTTTGTACCTCCCTGATACATATACATAATATAGTTTAGAAGTCCATAAAAGCATGAGAACAACTCATATTTTGCAATCATTTCAATAATTATTTTTCAATATAAAACTATATAATTCGTAAAATATTGACATTTTTTCATATATATAATAAAACGTGAAAATAAGTCAATATTTTTATAAATATAATAATTTGTTTCTATATTTTATACAAATATTTTCGTATAATATTTTTATTCAAATGAAAATATGTATAATATTGGGGGACATATAATTATGAATATGTACAAATGGATTGACACACAAATTTATCAGGATAAAAAGAAACCTTTTCCACTGCTGTCTTATCCGGCCGTACAGATGCTTTATGTAACTGTAAAAGAGCTGGTAAACGACAGTACACTGCAGGCACTGGGAATGAAAATGATCGCCGATGCATATGATATGCCGGCTGCAACCGCCTATATGGATCTGTCTGTAGAAGCAGAAGCCTTTGGAGCCAGAACAACTTATGCAACAGATGAGGTTCCTACGATCATTGGCAAACTCGTAGAAGAAGAGGAAGAGGAAGATGTAGACGCTCTTGAAATACCTAAGATTGGTGCCGGTCGTACCGGTGTCTGCATTGATGGTGTAAAAAAAGCATTAAAACTGATCACAGACCGTCCCGTATTTGCAGGCTGCGCAGGTCCATTTTCCCTGGCAGGCCGTCTTATGGATATTAACGAAATTATGGCCCTTTGCTATGAGGATCCTGATTTAGTACATAAAGTATTGCGAAAAGCTACAGATTTTCTGATTACTTATATAAAGGCCTATAAAGAAGTCGGCGCTCATGGTGTCATCATGGCAGAGCCTTTGGCAGGTATTCTGTCTCCTCAGCTGGTACAGGAATTTTCTACGAATTATGTCAAAGAAATCGTAGATGCTGTACAGGATCAGAGCTTTATTGTAATTTATCATAACTGTGGCACAAATGCGCTCCTGTTGATTGATTCCATTCTGGAAACAGGATGCAGAGCATTTCATTTCGGCGACTGTATCAATATGGCAGAGATGATGCCGCACATTCCGGCAAATTGTATTGCTATGGGCAACATCAGTCCGTCGAAAACCTTCTTTAACGGCACACCGGAAAAGATGCGTATAGAAACAACACGACTTCTGGAAACCACTAAACAGTTTCCCAATTTCCTGATCTCTTCAGGATGTGATATTCCGCCATTGACGGATATGGATAATATCGCTTCGTTCTTTAAAACGATCGATACATTTTATTACAAGCAGTATCTGCTGGATCTGTTGATTTGAGAGTGATATATGGACAATTACCTGGTACAATATGCGAAAAAATATAATAATAATCTAAAACGACTCTTTTATGTTGACTGCACCGTAACAGACTGCTCGACTACTTCCTGCTCGTTCCAGACAAGCCGACCAGCCTTTTGCGAACAGTGTGAAAGTATTCGTGAAAATGACGGTTGTTGTTTACGAACTTTTCAAACGAACTGTTCCGAATCCTATCGTTGGGATAATACCTGCATTTCCCTGTGTGCAATGGGAATGGTGCTGATTTCTTCCTGCCTTACCGATAAAAGCGATGGATTTTGTGGTGGACTGACAATCGGTCCTTTATGCATGGGAAATATGGAAGACAGTCTCCTGGATTTACCAAGTGGTGATCTCCGAGATATGGCGATGCAGATGCCACTGTATACTTTCGCAGAAGTACACAGTCTGTCAGAAATCCTTATGGCTGTGACCGGATATATCACTGGCAGCAGCCGTAGCAAAGCCAACAGCTATTTTCTAAAACAAGAAGAAATGCTGAATGCATTATTCACAGAAAATATTAAAAAAGATGCTGAAACAGACTATTATATATATCCTGTTGCCCAGGAACGAAAATTACGTCTGGCAGTCCAAAGCCAGGACCGAGAAGAAGCTGCGAATATTTTAAACCAGATTTTGGCTTATATCTATGAGACTAACAGATACAGTCTCGATCAGATTAAACCAAGAATACTCGAACTGTTAATCGTTCTTTCACGAACAGCTATGGATACAGGTGCCGATATGGAAACCATTGATCTGTTAACTCGAAATATCAGTAAGCAGATCGAAAATTTTCAAAATATTGAAGATCTAAGTGCCTGGGTTTCCGCTTTGCTTCAAAGCTTTATGACAGCAGCATTTACCCAAAAAGATTCTCCACACGCAGAATCCGTATACAAAATTGTCCAGTATATTCAGAAAAATTATCGCCGCAAAATAGAATTACAGGATATTGCAGAACATCTGCATATGACCAAATCCTATCTGTGCCGTTTCTTTAAAAAAGAGACCGGGGATACCATCGTAAACTATATAAACCGTGTCAGAATCAACAACAGTAAACTGTTGCTGGCTGATACCAAAGTACCTCTCGCCGAAGTAGCACTTTTATGCGGGTTTGAAGACCAAAGCTATTTCACCAAGGTATTTCGCAAATTTGTCGGTGTTACACCATTAAAATACAGAGAAAGCAGAGGGAACATGAAAATTTAAATTATTTTCCTAACGGATTAAAAATGGAGTTGGCTAACTGCACAACTCCATTTTTTTACTTCTGTTCTTTTTCGTATAACTTCTTAATTCTTTCAGCTGTCTGCTGCAATTTCTGAGCACGGTATCCGAAGATCCTTATTGCAAGATCTCCTGTTGTGAGGCGGGTAACACCACCATCTATTTCTGGCTCTTCATCAAGAATCTCCCCAATTTTTCTCTGCAATTCTATATTCCTTACCGAGTCTGCTGCTTTTACAGTTTCTGATTCCGGGCTGCACTTTTCATCACAGATCTTAGACAAAAATAAGTTCGCCATATGTGTGTAACCTTCATACATCCCGATCCCTTCCATTGGCATTTTGTCTGGTTCGTTGCAGGTATGATCCCGGTAGATGAGTTTGCCATCTCTGTACAACAGAACTTTTGAAGAAAATCTGCGATATCGGAAACGTTCATTGTGTGCGATTCGGCCACAGGAAATGATTTCCAGTAAAAATAAATGGGCAGTTTCGTCTTCCAAATGGATGATCATTCTGCTGTCAAAGGCTGACTTGGCAAATGGAATAACTGGCTGAGGATAATAGTACAGTACAGCATTTTTATCTACCTGTACTTCGATGATCCTGGTTGCTGCTCCTTCGTCCATTTTATGAATTTTTTCAAAGGACTGAGACAAAACTTCCAGGTCTGCACCTTCTTTTACATGATAGAAAAATTCTTGGACATCTCCTGCCATGATTCCGGCTGATGCGCAAAGCGGCATAATCTGAATGCCGCCATTTTCTTTTTCAAAAGGCATCATAATCTTATAGGGAGCTGTAAAGGACAGATCTTCCAGAATAGTCTTGCCGTCTTTTAAGGCTGCGCAGGCACTGATGCGGGATGTCTTTCCAAATTTGTTATCCATAAGCGTTTTCCTTTACATTCCTTCTAAGAGAACGTTCTTCTTAATCCACTCTACTACATTATCTACGTTTTCATCTCCACGAATATTTGTGAACAGAAATGGTCTGTCACCACGCATCTTCTTAGAGTCTCTTTCCATTACTTCAAGACTTGCACCTACATAGGGAGCAAGATCAATCTTGTTGATAACCAGAATATCAGAACGTGTAATTCCAGGTCCTCCTTTACGCGGGATCTTATCTCCCTCCGCTACGTCAATTACAAAGATGGTTGCATCTACCAGCTCCGGACTGAATGTTGCAGACAAATTATCTCCTCCACTTTCGATGAAAAGAATTTGAATATCAGGGAAACGTTCCAGCATCTCATCTACAGCTTCCAGATTCATGGATGCATCTTCGCGAATAGCTGTATGAGGGCACCCGCCAGTCTCTACACCGATAATTCTTTCTACAGGAAGAACACTGTTCTTTGCAAGAAACTGTGCATCTTCTTTTGTGTAAATATCATTTGTAATGACTCCGATGCTGTAGTCGCCTGCCATCTTTCTTGATAATGCTTCAATAAGTGCCGTTTTTCCGGATCCCACAGGTCCGGCAACTCCGATTTTTACGTATGACATATTGATTTCCTCTTTTCTTCGTTTCTTGTTCAAGATTCGCTGCTATGACATATACAATCTGGAATACAGCTTCTCATGCTGAATTCCTCTGATATCAAAACCAGGGGCTGAAAGACATAAATCCTCTTCACTTCTGTCCATGACATCTTTTAATATTTCTTCAAATTCCCCATAACAGCCACTCAGAAGCTGCTGTCCGGAAGTCTGACTCAGGGGAATTGTTTTTACGCAATTGGTTACGATTGCAGACGTCTGTGCGTAAAGATAGTGAGACAGTGCCTCCTCCAGTGGAATTTGCATTTCTTCGCAGAAAACCCCATAAATGCAGCAATGATTCACTGCTTTTTCCTTTCTTGCATCCAGATACTCTCTGAAAATACCTGTTTCACTAATGGAAAGTCCCAGTTTTTCAATGGTTTTGGCAAAACGGGAACCCATTTTTCTGGCAGCTTCTCTTTGTTCCATAGGAATCCTGGAAGCTTCCAGAAGTTCTTCCAGATACAGCAGTTTCTGCAGATCCTTTTTCCTGGCAGCTTCGTAAGCAAGTCTGGCTGCCAGGAGTTCTGTATATTCCAGATTCCATTTGATTTTATGAGTGATGTACTCTCTGGCTGTCTCTACATCATGGACAATTCCGCGTTGAATATATGTCTCTAATCCCTGTGAATGGGAATAACCGCCTATTGGAAATAGCGCGTCATTTACCTGTAGAAGATAAAACTGTTTTTCTGACATGAAGAACCTCCAAAATGATGCAAAAATGTCTCGTCATTCTTGCCTTAATGATGATGATTGTGAATACTTGCAGAAATTCTCTGATCAAAATCCAGCTTCATTATTTCTTTTTCTGCCTTTACTCCATGGATTTTTTGCAGCATAACAAACATTGGCTCATTGTAAATCGTAATAAATGTGTTGTTCTTGCCCCAGAAAAGCGGTGCATGTCTGTTTCCGATTTCATAGCAGACTTTTGCTGACATTTTCTCATGACCAGGAGTAAGTCTGACACGAATTACTTCGCACGGAGGCGTATTTACCACAACCATTTTTTCTTCATCTGCATAGATCACATCATCCTGATACAGACCTCTGGCAAGAATGGAATCATCCATTCGTATTCCTACTTCTGTTCCTTTGTCTGTCGTTTTTTTATGTATTTTCTTGAATGCTTCATGCCATTCGATATCTACATATTCTACTGTTTTTCCTGTAGTATCAAAATCATGAAGCTTTCCTAAAACCTGTTCACACAGCATTATATTTGACCTCCAATATCTGATAAACATATTTTTTATCAGATTTTTTATTTACCAAATCTGAAGCAACATCATCACTCCTGGAATCCATGCTGTTACGATACCTTCGAATACCTGAAGATATGGAACGAATTTTCCAAGTTTCTTCCCACAGATATCTTCTACAAATGATGTTCCCCAGAGAATTGCCCATAAATACCAGATTCCTGCCCAACGGATATCCGGAGTAATTCCAAGTGCAGTGCTTCCTGTAAATCCCTCAATCGTACCGAAAATCAATGCATTTATCGCTACGAAAGTAGAAAACCATGCAAATGGAATCGGACTCGCTTTCAGAAATTTACTCAATGCTACAAAGAGATACGTAAAGCAAAACAGCAATCCTGTTCCTGCTGCATAATAATTACCCTGCACCAAATTGACAAAGTTAATAAATAAAGAAAGACCTCCGGTAAAAATGTTCATGATTGCAGTTGATTTTCCGTCTACATTATATAAAGAACACATACCGTTATTAATCAATACAATTCCTACAAATAAAAGACAAACTCCTAACATAATACTTTTCTCCTCTCCTGTTTTCAAACTTTAAAAATTTTGCTTAAAACAGGCTATACAGCTGTGTCAGTGGAAGTTTTTCTGCCGGTTTGGACGTAATTTCTTTACCGTCAACTGTGACTTTATAAGTTTCCGGATCAACTGTTAATTCCGGTGTTCTGTCATTAAATACCATATCTTTTTTGCTGATATTTCTGCAGCCTTTTACAGGTACAACCGTTTTGTCAAGACCATATTTTTCTTTCACATTTTCTGCCATGGCTGCCTGAGATACGAATGTCAGGCAAGCTTCATTCTTAGCTTTTCCATGTGCCGCAAACATTGGCTGATAGAGAACCGGCTGTGTAGTCGGAATAGATGCATTTGCATCACCCATCTTGGATGCAATAATCATACCACCTTTGATAATGATATCCGGTTTTGCACCAAAGAATATCGGATTCCAAAGAACAAGATCTGCAAATTTACCTTCTTCCACAGAACCTACATACTGAGAAATACCATGTGTGATTGCCGGGTTGATAGTATATTTTGCGATATAGCGTTTTACACGGAAGTTGTCATTGTCGTGTCCTGCATCTTCCGGAAGTGCACCTCGCTCATCTTTCATCTTACTTGCTGTCTGCCAGGTACGTGTGATGACCTCACCGACACGTCCCATAGCCTGGGAATCAGAACTCATCATGCTGAAGATGCCCATGTCATGAAGCACATCTTCCGCTGCGATTGTCTCCGGCCGGATTCTGGAATCTGCAAATGCCACATCTTCCGGAATTCTCTTATCAAGATGGTGGCAAACCATCAGCATATCAAGATGTTCATCCAGGGTATTTACTGTATAAGGCATTGTCGGGTTTGTAGAAGATGGAAGTACATTCGGTGCTGCTGCTGCGCGAATGATATCCGGTGCATGTCCACCGCCGGCTCCTTCTGTATGATAAGTGTGAATCGTTCTGCCACCGATAGCTGCCAGCGTATCTTCTACGCATCCGCCTTCATTTAATGTATCTGTATGGATGGCAACCTGTACATCATATTCATCCGCTACATTCAGACAGTGGTTAATCACTGCAGGTGTTGCTCCCCAGTCCTCATGAATCTTCAGTCCCATGGCTCCGGCTTTTACCTGTTCAATAAGTGGAGCTTCGTCAGAACAGTTGCCTTTTCCAAGAAAACCAAGGTTCATCGGATATTCCTCCGCTGCCTTTAACATCATTCTCAAATTCCATGGACCAGGTGTACATGTCGTTGCGTTTGTACCGTCTGCTGGACCTGTACCACCGCCAATCATGGTGGTCACACCACTGTATAATGCACAATCAATCTGCTGTGGGCTGATGAAATGGATATGGGTATCTATTCCACCTGCTGTTACGATCATTCCTTCTCCTGCAAGTGCTTCTGTAGATGCCCCCACCGTCATTCCTGGTGTCACACCATCCATAATATCAGGATTTCCTGCTTTACCGATTCCTGCGATCTTACCATCTTTAATACCAATATCTGCTTTAATGATTCCTGTAGAATCTACGATCAGGGCATTGGTAATGACCAGATCCAGATCACCATCTTTGCTGCAAGTTTTTACAGCCTGTCCCATACCGTCACGGATCGTCTTACCTCCACCAAATTTCACTTCATCTCCATAGGTTGTATAATCTTTTTCTACTTCTATCACAAGGCTTGTATCTGCCAGACGTACCTTATCTCCTGTAGTTGGACCATACATTGCCGCATATTTGCTTCCAGAAATTTTTGTACTCATGATTGTCCCTCCTTACAGAAATCCTTTTAACTTTGCTGTTTCCATCGATGTCGCTTTTGTATCTTCTGTTGCCTGTGCACAGGTGAGATCGTTCAGTCCGAATACTCTCTGTCTGCCACCCATTTCTGTGAGCTGAACTTCTTTTTCTTCACCCGGTTCAAATCTTACAGAAGTTCCTGAAGGAATATCCAGATGATATCCATAGGCTTTTTTCCTGTCAAAAGAAAGACATTTATTTACCTCAAAAAAGTGAAAATGAGAACCGACCTGCACAGGTCTGTCACCTTTGTTTGCCACTGTAACTGTCACTGTTTTCTTGCCTTCATTAAGTGTGATCTCACGATCTGCGGCCATAATTTCACCGATCTTCATGCTGATTTTCCTCCTTACTGAATTGGATTATGAACTGTCACAAGTTTGGTTCCATCCGGGAATGTTGCTTCTACCTGGACTTCACCGATCATATCAGCCACGCCATCCATTACGTCATCCTTTGTAAGAATTTTCGTTCCAAGCTGCATCAGCTCTACCACTTGTTTTCCATCTCTTGCAAGTTCCAAAAGTTCTGAACTGATATATGCAAGTGCCTCCACGTAATTTAATTTCAGACCTCTTTCCTTTCTCTCTTTGGCAAGATTCCCTGCCATATGAAGCATTAATTTTTCCTGTTCTTTGGGATTCAGTCTCATAATATTCCTCCTCTCGAATTGTGCGGATTGTAATATGTAAAAATTCTCGTAGTACGCAAAAAGAGCAGACAATGGGATATCCTTTCAGACCCCGTTGTCTGCTCTTCGCACGAAAATTTTTATATAGGGCATTATAGCTTGTGTTTCTTTGATGGTCAAGATGTTTTATTAATTTCCTGGCTGCGTTCCTCTATTTTATCCATTGTTTCTTTGGCTTCTTCACACACCAGTGGTGTTGGCTGATAATTATTATAAGTAGTTTCGGACGATACCCGGCATGGAATAACTTTATATTCGCTGCTCGTGATATTTCTTTTTCCATCCAGAATAAACTTCTGTTGAAAAATAAAGGTGTCCATCTCCGTAGGATGTGTGTTGCCTCCAAAACAAAAGTTTCCGAGACTGTACGCGATGATTTTCCCTTTATATTCATCAATGCCCTGTACTACATGAGGATGATGTCCCACTACTACATCCGCACCTTCATCAATGGCAAGATGTGCCAGTGTCACCTGATTCTCATCCGGCACCGTTACCAGTTCATTACTCCAGTGGAATACTGCAACAATGATATCCACATTCTGATCTTTTAGTTTTGCAATGTCCTGTTTGACCTGTGGGATCCGCTCAAGATGATCATCCAGTTCATAGATTCCGAACATTCCCACGCGTATACCTTTTACTTCCAGAACTGCCACATCATCATATCCAAAGGATTTGATTCCATTTTTTTCCAATGTCTGCACCGTATCCTGAAAGCTTTTTTCCCCATAATCATGACTGTGATTATTTGCCACATTGGCTGCTTCTACCGACGATGAACTCAAAATCTTCACGTAATCCAGATCCCCCTTAAACGCAAACTGCTTGTCCACACGGGTCGTCTCTTTTGTTAATGTTCCTTCCATATTTATAATGGTCAGATCGTCCTCCTCAAAAATACTCCTCACATTTTTCAGGAAATACTCCGGACCATACAAATCATAATAAGCCGGCAAACCAGTATCCCATGCAAAATATTCGTCGGTTCCCAGAATACAGTCACCGGTAAATGACAGTAAAATCTCCGCTGGTTCACCCTCTGTATCCGTCTCAGATTCTATAACAGCTTCCTTTCCGTCATCAGGCTTTTTCTTCTGACTCTTTGTATTTCCGTTAAATGCCGCCATCCCAAATTTTACCGTTCCTGCCACTAATAATATGCTTCCCACAACTGCAATAATCCTGCACCGCTTTTGTATGCGACGTCTCTGCCGCCGTATTTTTTTCCTGCATCGGTTTAATTTCTCCCACTGTTTCTCGTTCTCACATTTCAGCATCTTTTTCTGCAGGCTGCGCTCCATGCGATACAGGCGCTCCTGCCCTGTAAGTCTTTTCCAAATATTATGAAACGCCCGTCTGAAGGAACTCATCAGGGCGGTGATACTGATTTTATTATTCATTCTTTTGTCCTCCTACGACCAATTCTCCTTATTCTTCCATTTCAAATTACAGCTCGTTGATTACTTCTGTAATCGACATATTGCAGATTCATGAAACTACGAGAAACACGCTTTGCGAGTTTCTCGCGTAAATCAAAATGACGCAGAACGAACTCGATCTCACATCAAGTTCAGCTCTGCGTCTCAGCGTCTGACTGTTTCGATAACGTTATATGAAATTGCTTTAGGTCAATCAATTCCTCCCTCTTACATTTTGGGCAAAAAAGGAGGAAGTTGTAAAGAACAGTATCCTCA
>CAKRON010000071.1 GCA_934373455.1 uncultured Marvinbryantia sp. | reverse complement strand
GCTTATGGATACCATGGATAAGCTGAATGTGAAAGCGATTGAGGCAGTCGGCACAGAATTTAATCCGGATTTCCATAATGCAGTTATGCATGTGGAAGATGAAGAAGTCGGAGAAAATGTGGTTGTAGAAGAGTTCCAAAAGGGATACACTTATAAAGATCATGTTGTCAGACACAGTATGGTAAAAGTAGCAAACTAAGAAGATTCACTTAACAGTTATGTATATAGGAGGACAAAATTATGAGTAAAATTATTGGTATTGACCTTGGTACAACAAACAGCTGTGTAGCAGTTATGGAAGGTGGAAAACCTACCGTTATCACAAATACAGAAGGCGCAAGAACAACACCATCTGTAGTTGCATTTTCAAAGACAGGTGAAAGACTTGTCGGTGAACCTGCAAAACGTCAGGCAGTTACAAATGCAGATAAGACAATCTCTTCTATTAAGAGACATATGGGTACCGATTATAAAGTGACAATTGATGGAAAGAATTACACACCACAGGAAATTTCAGCAATGATCCTTCAGAAGCTGAAAGCAGATGCAGAAAACTATCTGGGCGAAAAAGTATCAGAAGCAGTTATTACAGTACCTGCATATTTCAATGATGCACAGCGTCAGGCAACAAAAGATGCCGGAAAGATTGCAGGTCTGGATGTAAAACGTATCATCAACGAGCCTACAGCAGCAGCTCTTGCATATGGTCTTGACAATGAAAAAGAACAGAAGATCATGGTATATGACCTTGGTGGTGGTACATTTGATGTATCTATTATCGAAATTGGTGATGGCGTTATTGAAGTTCTGGCAACAAACGGCGATAATAAGCTGGGTGGTGATGACTTCGACCAGAAGATCACAAATTACATGATCGAAGAGTTTAAGAAAGCAGAAGGTGTAGACCTTTCCGTAGATAAGATGGCTCTTCAGAGATTAAAAGAAGCAGCAGAGAAAGCAAAGAAAGAACTTTCGTCTGCAACAACAACCAATATTAACCTGCCATTCATCACAGCAACAGCAGAAGGACCAAAGCACTTTGATATGAACCTCTCCAGAGCAAAATTCGATGAATTGACACATGATCTGGTAGAAAGAACAGCAGTTCCGGTACAGAATGCATTGCGTGATGCTGGCATTACAGCTTCAGATCTGTCTAAAGTACTTCTGGTTGGTGGATCTACACGTGTTCCGGCTGTACAGGACAAAGTAAAAGCACTGACAGGAAAAGAGCCAAGCAAGACTCTGAACCCAGATGAATGTGTAGCAATCGGTGCAGCAATTCAGGGTGGTAACCTTGCAGGTGATACAGGTGCAGGCGATATCCTTCTTCTGGATGTTACTCCACTTTCACTGTCCATCGAAACTATGGGTGGTGTAGCTACCAGACTGATTGAGAGAAATACAACAATTCCTACAAAGAAGAGTCAGGTATTCTCTACAGCAGCAGATAATCAGACAGCAGTTGATATCCATGTTGTACAGGGTGAAAGACAGTTTGCAAAAGATAACAAATCTCTTGGACAGTTCAGACTGGATGGTATTCCACCAGCAAGAAGAGGTGTGCCACAGATCGAAGTTACCTTTGATATTGATGCAAACGGTATTGTAAATGTATCTGCTAAGGATCTTGGAACAGGAAAAGAACAGCATATTACAATTACTTCCGGATCTAATATGTCTGACAGCGATATCGAAAAAGCAGTAAAAGAAGCTGCTGAATTCGAAGCTCAGGATAAGAAGAGAAAAGAAGCAATTGATGCAAGAAATGACGCAGATGCTATGGTATTCCAGACTGAAAAAGCACTGGAAGAAGTAGGAGATAAGCTGGATGCAAATGATAAAACAGCTGTAGAAGCTGACATTGCAGCATTGAAAGAACTGGTAGAAAAGAGCAATCCGGAAGAAATGACAGATGCTCAGGTAGCTGAGATTAAGGCTGCTAAAGAAAAACTGATGGAAAGTGCCCAGAAGGTATTTGCAAAAGTATATGAACAGAGCCAGGGTGCACAGGCTGGTTCTCAGGGAGCAGGTCCTGATATGGGCGGCGCTCAGTACAGCCAGGGCAGCACAGCACAGAATAATGATGATGATGTCATTGACGCAGACTATAAAGAAGTATAAAATAAACTTCGTTGCAGGTTTTATCAACTGCATTATGAACTAAATAGAAAGTCCCAGGGGACGGAGGAGCATATCCCCCGTCTTTTGGGCGCTAGGAGAGAAAAATGGCGGAAACAAAAAGAGATTATTATGAAGTGCTGGGCGTTGACCGGAATGCCGATGCAGCTACCATAAAAAAAGCATACCGACAGCTGGCCAAGAAGTATCATCCAGATATGAATCCTGGAGATAAAGAAGCTGAGCAGAAGTTCAAAGAGGCAGCAGAAGCGTATTCTGTGCTGTCTGATGACAACAAGCGCCGTCAGTATGACCAGTTTGGTCATGCCGCTTTTGAACAGGGCGGCGGTGGCGCCGGCGGATTTGACTTTAATGGAGCAGATATGGGAGATATCTTCGGAGATATTTTCGGAGATCTATTTGGTGGCGGTTCCAGAAGAAGAGCGAATAATGGCCCAATGAAAGGTGCAAATTTGCGTGCATCTGTAAGAATTACTTTTGAGGAAGCCGTATTTGGCTGTGAAAAAGAACTGGAGCTTTCTTTAAAAGATGAATGTACCAATTGTCACGGAACAGGAGCAAAACCAGGAACCAGTCCGGAAACCTGTCCAAAATGTGGTGGACGCGGTCAGGTGGTAATGACGCAGCAGTCTCTGTTCGGTATGGTACAGAATGTAACGACTTGTCCGGATTGTGGTGGTACAGGAAAAATCATCAAAGAAAAATGTACTTCTTGCGGAGGAAGCGGCTATACTTCCAGCAGAAAGAAAATCAAAGTATCCATACCGGCTGGTATCGATAATGGTCAGTGTGTCAGAATCGCCGGTAAAGGGGAACCTGGAACAAACGGTGGACCAAGAGGTGATTTACTGGTAGAGGTAGTTGTTCAGAGACATCCGATCTTCCAGAGACAGGATATGAATATTTATTCTACTGCACCAATGTCATTTGCGCAGGCAACGCTGGGTGGAGATGTGCGAATCAGTACCATCGACGGCGATGTAATGTATAATGTAAAGCCTGGAACGCAGACAGATACACGTATTCGTCTGAAGGGCAAAGGTGTGCCATCTCTGAGAAACAAATCTGTCAGAGGTGATCATTATGTTACATTAGTAGTTCAGATACCGACAAAGTTAAACAATGAAGCAAAAGAAGCATTAAAAGCATTTGATGCCGCTACAGGTAACAGCCTGAATCAGCAGAACACAGAGACGGGCAAAAAGGAAGAAAAACCTAAGAAAAAAGGCTTTATGGATAAACTGAAAGAAACTTTTGAAGATTAGAAAAACGATCAGAGAAAAAGTGAGGATCCTGTAAATGAAATGGAATAAATTTACATTAAAGACCAGATCAGAAGTGGAAGACATTGTGATTTCCACTTTGGCAGATGTAGGAGTAGAGGGCGTAGAAATCGAGGATAAAGTGCCTTTGACAGAATCAGATAAAAAACAGATGTTTGTAGATATTCTCCCGGATGGACCGGCAGATGATGGAATTGCATACCTGAATTTCTACGTAGAAGAAGATCAGGATCCGCAGCCGCTTCTGGACAGAGTGAAAGAAGCTCTGGAAGAACTGCGCATGTTTATGGATATCGGGGAATGTACCATTACGGAAAGTCAGACAGAAGACAAAGACTGGATCAATAACTGGAAACAGTATTTTCATCAGTTTTATGTGGATGACATTTTAATTATTCCGTCATGGGAAGAAGTAAAAGCAGAAGATCAGGATAAAATGATTATTCACATTGATCCGGGTACTGCTTTTGGAACCGGTATGCATGAGACGACACAGTTGTGCATGCGACAGTTAAAGAAATATGTAAATAAAGACACCCAGATTCTTGATGTGGGAACAGGAAGTGGAATCCTTTCCATAGCAGCTTTGAAGCTGGGAGCAGCCCATGCCGTTGGAACGGATCTGGATCCATGTGCTATCTCAGCAGTAAAAGAGAATCTGGAAGCAAATGATGTGCCGACAACAGATATGGATATGATTCTTGGAAATATCATTGATGATAAGCAGGTTCAGGATGAAGTGGGATATGAAAAATATGATATTGTCGTTGCCAATATTCTCGCAGATGTACTGATTCCACTTACGCCTGTTATTTTGCATCAGATGAAAAAAGGCGGCTTATATATCACATCCGGAATCATTGATGACAAAGAAGAAAGTGTGGTTGAAGCTGTGAAAGCGGCAGGACTGGAAATTGTTGAAATTACGCATCAGGGCGAGTGGGTATCCGTCACAGCCAGAAAGATAGGATAATATGCATCGTTTTTTTGTAGAAGAACCAGGAATGGCGGAAGATAGTATTACCATTACCGGGGGAGATGTAAACCATATTAAAAATGTGCTTCGTATGTCTGTCGGAGATCACATTTGTGTAATTAACGGACAGAATAACAAAGAGTATGACTGTGAAATTATATCAATCGGAAACGAAGAAATAGAAACAAAAATCTGTGAAATACGCGAATCGGATCAGGAACTGGGGAATCATATTGTGCTTTTCCAGGGACTTCCGAAAAGCGATAAGATGGAACTGATTATTCAAAAAGCAGTGGAACTTGGAGTATATAAGATTGTTCCGGTTTCTACAGAGCGTACAGTGGTAAAACTGGATGCAAAAAAAGAGGCAAATAAGAGAAAGCGCTGGATGAATATATCGGAAAGTGCTGCAAAGCAATCCGGGCGGCTTTATATTCCGGAAGTCACGCAGGTAGTTTCTTATACGGAAGCTCTTACAATGGCAGAAGAAATGGATGTTCGTTTGATTCCCTATGAACTGGCAGAAGGAATGGATAAGACCAGAGAAATCATGCAGGGGATTCAACCGGGACAATCAGTAGCCGTTTTTATTGGGCCGGAGGGCGGATTTGAAAGTGGTGAGATTGAAAAAGCCATGGAAACAGGAGTACAGCCAATCACCCTCGGCAAAAGAATTCTAAGAACTGAAACAGCAGGTCTTGTCACACTGGCAATGTTAGTGTATAATCTTGAAAGATGACAGACAATCAGGCAGTCTTAATTAGCTGGTCTAGTTATGACTGCCTTTATCATGTGGGAATAATATTTTATACAATCAGACGAGAATAAGGAATAGTAGATGGAAGCATATTTAGACAATTCTGCAACGACCAGATGCCTGGACAGTGTGATTGAGATCGTTGAGAAGACAATGAAAGAAGATTTTGGGAATCCTTCTTCGAAGCATCAGAAAGGGTTTGATGCGGAAAATTATGTAAGAACTGCGAGAACAGAGATTGCAAAGACCTTGAAAGTACAGGAAAAAGAGATTTTTTTCACATCAGGAGGAACAGAATCTAATAACTGGGCACTGATTGGAAGTGCTCTTGCCAACAAAAGAGCGGGTAATCATTTGATTACTACAGCAGTAGAACATGCAGCAGTGTTGCAGCCGATGGCTTTTTTGGAAGAGATGGGATTTCGTATTACATATCTTCCGGTGGATAAAAAAGGCGTGGCAGATTTAAAAGCTCTGGAAGATGCGATTTGTGATGATACCATTCTGGTATCTATGATGTATGTGAATAATGAACTGGGAACAGAAGAGCCTGTGAAAGAAGCCAGCCGCATTATAAAAGAGAAGAACCCAAAGATTTTATTCCATGTGGATGCGATTCAGGCATATGGTAAATATAAGATTCAGCCGAAGAAACTCGGAATAGATCTTCTCTCAGTCAGCGGGCATAAGATTCATGGCCCAAAGGGCAGCGGATTTTTGTATATAAATGAAAAGACGAAAATTCAGCCGATTATCCTGGGAGGCGGACAGCAGAAGGGCATGCGTTCCGGTACGGATAACGTTCCTGGAATTGCAGGACTGGGTGTGGCAGCAAAAGAAGCGTATCAGGACTTTGATGAAAAGATTGCACATTTGAAAGCATTAAAGCAGCAGTTTATGAATGGGTTACAGGATATACCAGATGTATTTATACAGGGACAGTCATCTGAGAATGGAGGAGCGCCACATATTGTCAGCGTTAGCTTTCAGGATGTACGAAGCGAGGTGCTGCTTCATGCACTGGAAGAGAAACAAATTTATATTTCTTCCGGTTCCGCCTGTTCTTCAAATAAAAAGCTTCCGGTCAGCACCGTATTGAAAGAGATACATGTGCCAAAAGAATTGCTGGAATCTACGGTCAGATTCAGCTTTAGTACGCAGACCACGGAAGAAGAGATAGATTATTGTATCAGTGAACTGCATCGGATTGTTCCGATGCTTAGAAAATACACAAGACATTAGCCGGGAGGAATTATGATATTTAAAACTTTTCTGATTAAATATGGAGAAATTGGTATTAAAGGAAAAAATCGTTATCTGTTTGAAGATGCGCTGGTAAAGCAGATTCGTCACGCACTGAAGCATGTGGAAGGCGAATTTGAAGTGCGAAAAGAACAGGGCAGAATTTATGTAGATACATTATCTGATTATGATTTTGACGAAGTGGTAGAAGCGTTAAAACGTGTATTTGGTATTGTAGGAATCTGCCCGGTTATTGTGACTGAGGATGAGGGATTCGAGAAACTGGCAGAGACAGTGACAGATTATCTGGACAAAGAATATAGTAGCCATGCACAGACTTTTAAAGTGGATTCCAGAAGAGCAAGAAAGAATTATCCAAAGAATTCCATGGAATTGAATGCAGATTTGGGAGAAAAGATTCTGGATGCATTTCCTGAAATGAAAGTAGACGTGCATAAGCCGGAGATGGTGCTGAATGTGGAAATTCGTGAAAAAATTTATATTTACTCACGAATTATTCCAGGGGCGGGCGGTATGCCGGTAGGCACCAATGGTAAAGCAATGTTATTGTTATCCGGTGGAATTGACAGTCCGGTGGCAGGCTATATGATTGCAAAGCGTGGAGTAAAGATTGATGCAGTTTATTTCCATGCACCGCCATATACCAGTGAGCGTGCAAAGCAGAAAGTAGTTGATCTGGCAAGTATTGTTGCAAGATATTCAGGTCCAATCAATCTGCATGTTGTGAATTTTACAGATATTCAGTTATATATTTATGAAAAATGTCCTCATGAAGAACTGACGATTATTATGCGTCGTTATATGATGCGTATTGCAGAGCATTTCGCGAAAGAAACAGGTTCTCTCGGACTGATCACCGGAGAAAGTATTGGACAGGTGGCAAGTCAGACGATGCAGAGTCTTGCAGCAACAAATGAAGTGTGTACGATGCCGGTATATCGTCCTTTGATTGGATTTGATAAACAGGAGATTGTAGATGTATCATTAAAAATTGATGCGTATGAGACTTCTATTTTACCGTATGAAGACTGTTGTACAATATTTGTAGCAAAGCATCCGGTAACAAAGCCAAATATCAACATCATTAAGAGATCTGAAACAAAGCTGGAAGAAAAGATAGATGAACTGATAAAAGAAGCCATTGATACGACAGAGACAATTTGGGTAGAAGCAAATTAATAAAAAGAATCCTGCTTTTTAGCAGGATTCTTATATTCGAGTCAGATGCTATTCAATGATATATGGTTTTAAAACATCTAAAATAGTATCTACGTCATCTTCAGCGTGAATGTTCAATTCAATTGGCTTGGAAAGGTCAAGACTGAAGATTCCCATGATAGATTTAGCATCAATTACATATCTTCCGGATACTAAATCAAAATCATAATCGAATTTGGTAATGTCATTTACGAAAGATTTTACTTTATCAATAGAATTTAAAGAAATCTGTACTGTTTTCATAAAAAAATCTCCTTATTGTCTTAATTTAAGTTTTATGTAAGAATGTACGTAATACAGTTTGATATTACCTTTCAGAAAGGAAAAAGTCAAGATGAAAAACAAAAAAGTAGCACTTCATAATCTTGGATGCAAGGTAAATGCCTATGAGACAGAAGCTATGCAGCAGATTCTGGAAGAAAATGGATATGAAATTGTGCCTTTTGCACCAGGAGCAGATATTTACATTATCAATACCTGTACTGTAACAAACATAGCAGACAGAAAATCAAGACAGATGTTACATAAAGCGAAAAAGATGAATCCACAGGCGATTGTGGTAGCGGCAGGGTGTTATGTACAGGCAGCAGGAGAAGAATTAAAACTGGATGAGACAATAGATGTGATAATCGGCAACAATCAGAAGCAATACCTTGCCGAGATATTGGAAGCGTATGAACAGTCACACAGGGAGGAACAAGAGGAGAAACATACAGATATATCCCTGATTGATATTAATCACACAAAAGAATACGAGACCCTTTCTATTCATAAAACAGCAGAACATACCAGAGCTTATATTAAAGTGCAGGATGGGTGCAATCAGTTTTGTTCATACTGTATTATTCCATATGCAAGAGGAAGAGTGCGCAGTCGTGAAATGAGCGATGTGGTGGAAGAAGTAAAGCAGCTCGCCAGGGCAGGGTATCAGGAAGTTGTGCTTACCGGAATTCACCTGAGCTCTTATGGTGTCGATAAAGAAGACTGTGATCTGCTAACTCTGATTAAGGCGGTGCATGAAGTCGAGGGAATTCGCAGAATACGACTTGGATCACTGGAACCACGTATTATCACAGAGGAGTTTGCAAGGACAATTGGCAGTATGGAGAAAATGTGCCCGCACTTCCACCTTTCTCTCCAGAGTGGATGCGACGATACATTGAAGCGGATGAACCGCCGTTATACAGCTGAAGAATATTATGAGAAATGCCAGCTTTTGAGGAAGTATTTTGAACATCCGGCTCTGACTACAGATGTGATTGTCGGATTTCCACAGGAAACAGAAGAAGAATTTGCAGTTACGAAAGCATTTCTGGAGAAAGTGGAATTTTATGAGACACATATTTTCAAATATTCCAGACGAAAAGGCACAAAGGCAGATCAGATGGAAGGTCAGATTCCGGAAGAAATTAAGACAGAAAGAAGTCATATCCTGCAGGCACTGCATGAGAAAAATAAGCAGAAATTTGAATCATGGTATATAGGAAAGCCTGTAGAAGTATTGTTTGAGGAAGAAATACAAAAAGATGGACAGTCCTGCTACCAGGGACATACCAGAGAATATTTGAAAGTCACCATTCCGGCAAACGGTCAGGATCTTCACAATAAAATTTGTGATTGTATTTTACAGGAGTCTGATGTAGAATAAATTTAAACAAGTAAAATGGGGCGTGGAGAATGGAAAAAGTGAATAATACACAGTATTTTAAATTCAATCTGGACAATGAAATCGGAGTGAAAGACATTCTGGATGCAGTATACGATGCGATGGAAGAAAAGGGATACAATCCGATTAACCAGATTGTCGGTTATATTATGTCAGGCGATCCGACGTATATTACCAGTTACAAAAATGCCAGAAGTATGATCATGAAGGTAGAACGTGATGAACTGGTAGAAGAATTATTAAAAGAATATATAAAGAACAGGGCATAATGAATCAGAATATGGATAGAATGATAGGATTGGACTTTGGTTCAAAGACAGTAGGAGTTGCCGTCAGTGACGGACTTGGATTAACGGCACAGGGGCTGGAGATTATCAGAAGAACATCGGAGAATAAGCTCAGACAAACCTGTGCCAGAATTGAAGAAATTATCGATGAATATGATGTGAAAAAGATTGTTCTGGGTTTGCCAAAACACATGAACAATACGCTTGGAGACAGAGTTGAGAAGACGCTGGCTTTTAAAGAAATGCTGGAACGCAGGACAGGACTGGAAGTTGTAACCTGGGATGAACGACTGACAACAGTGGAGGCAGACCGTACAATGATGGAAGCCGGCATTCGCAGAGAACATCGCAAGGAATATGTAGATATGCTGGCAGCTCAGTATATTCTGCAGGGATATCTGGATTATTGTCATATGCAGGAAGAAAAACAGAGCTAGAAGATTGTAGAAGAGACTGCATACAAAAAGAGACGGGAGTATTTATAAATGGAAAAGATTGCATTTCAGTTACCGGATTCTCAGGAAACGGTAGATTTTTTTGTGTTGGAACAGACAAGAATAAACGGAAAAGATTATATACTCGTAACAGATTCAGAAGAAGGAGATGGGGAGGCTCTGATTCTGAAAGATCTGTCAGAAAATGGAGAACAGGAAGCAATTTATGAGATTGTAGAAGATGATGATGAGTTAGAGGCCTTATCTGTGATCTTCGGTGAAATGCTGGAAGACGTAGATTTGACGTTCTAAACAGAAAGGAGATATGTTTGAAAAATATTAATAACTCAAAATTGAAAATTATTCCTCTGGGAGGACTGGAGCAGATTGGTATGAATATTACTGCCTTCGAATTTGAAGACAGCATCGTAGTAGTTGACTGTGGTCTGTCTTTCCCGGAAGATGACATGCTTGGCATTGATCTTGTAATACCGGACATCACTTATTTGAAAGCGAATGCAGATAAAGTAAAAGGGTTTGTCATTACTCATGGACATGAAGACCATATTGGTGCGCTGCCATACGTCATGAAGGAGATAAATGTACCGATTTATGCGACAAAGCTGACAATAGGTATTATTGAAAACAAATTTAAAGAACATGGTTTGCTGAAGACAACGAAACGAAAAGTTGTAAAACATGGACAGTCCATCAATCTTGGTGCATTTCGTATTGAATTTATAAAGACAAACCATAGTATTCAGGACGCATCAGCACTTGCCATATATTCTCCTGCAGGTATTGTTGTGCACACCGGAGACTTTAAAGTAGATTATACACCTGTATTTGGTGATGCCATTGATTTACAGCGTTTTGGAGAAATTGGAAAGAAGGGCGTACTGGCGCTGATGTGTGACAGTACAAATGCAGAACGTCCGGGATTTACGATGTCAGAGAGAACCGTAGGAAAGACCTTTGACAATATTTTTGCAGAGCATAGAAACACACGTATAATTATTGCGACATTTGCATCGAATGTAGACCGTGTACAGCAGATTATCAATTCCGCGTATAAATATGGCAGAAAAGTAGTAGTAGAAGGCCGCAGTATGGTAAATATCATTTCTACAGCATCCGAACTGGGGTATTTAAATATACCGGATCAGACATTGATAGAGATTGAACAGATGAAGAACTATCCGGATGAGCAGATGGTATTAATTACGACAGGAAGCCAGGGAGAGTCTATGGCTGCATTATCCAGAATGGCAGCTGATATGCATCGAAAAGTAACCATTAAGCCGGGGGATACGGTAATATTCAGTTCCAATCCAATCCCTGGAAACGAAAAGGCGGTATCTAAGGTTATTAACGAACTGACTGCAAAAGGTGCCGATGTTATTTTTCAGGATGCTCATGTGTCTGGACATGCATGTCAGGAAGAGATTAAACTCATTTATTCACTGGTACATCCAAAGTATGCGATCCCTGTTCATGGTGAACTGCGTCATTTGAAAGCACAGGCAGGGCTTGCAGCAAGTCTTGGTATTCCAAAAGAAAATATTTTTATTCTCAGAGCCGGAGATGTACTGTCTATGGATCAGGAAGATGCAAAGATTACAGATAAAGTGCAGACTGGCGGAATCCTGGTAGATGGACTGGGCGTTGGGGATGTAGGAAATATTGTCTTGCGTGACAGACAGCATCTTGCAGAGGATGGCATTGTTATCGTAGTGTTGTCTCTGGAAAAATACAGCAATCGATTACTTGCAGGTCCGGATATTGTGTCCAGAGGTTTTGTTTATGTAAGAGAATCAGAAGATCTTATGGAAGATGCAAGACAAGTGGTACTGGATGCACTGGAATATTGCGAAGCAAAGCATGTTACGGATTGGGGAAAAATAAAGAATACCATAAAAGATGATTTGAACAGCTTTATTTGGAAAAGAACAAAAAGAAGTCCAATGATTCTTCCAATTATTATGGAAATCTAATCTGAACAAAAGGAAGCGTTGACGGAAGGATTTCAATGAAAGATAATGTAGAAATTTACACAATGGCATTGATCAGAGTGATTCATGACAGTGATGCATATAAAAATTATAAGACAGTGAGAGAAAAATTATCCAGGGAGCCGGAATTGAAAAGTCAGATTAACCGGTATCGTGTCGAATGTTATCATTTACAGAATTCTGGAGAGGTAGATTCACTGTACGAGAGAACACAGGAATTTGACAGAAAATATACAGATTTTCGAAAAAACCCTCTGGTTGAAGAATACCTGCGATGTGAACTTGCACTCTGCCGTATGTTACAGCAAATTGCGACCAAGGTGGTAGAGTCTGTAGAACTGGATCTGGAAGAAATAGCCAATGAGATTTATCACGGAAGATAAAAGGAGGATGACAAGTGAAAAAAGTATTATGGCATATAATGTGCCTTGTACTGAAAATATTACTTGTTGTGCTTATCTCATTTGGATTATATCACGTAGGAACATATGCCTTTGATTTTGGCAGACAAATATACAGTGAAGAAGGAATGACGGCAGCACCTGGAAAAGATGTTGCCGTTGTAATATCTGAAGGAGAAAGTACAAAAGAAATTGCGCAGATGCTGGAACAATTCGGGCTG
>CAKRON010000070.1 GCA_934373455.1 uncultured Marvinbryantia sp. | reverse complement strand
GGGTTTACGGAATCAGTAGAGATTCAGCGTCTGACAGCATTGGGAAGAGAGCATGAAATACCGGTTCTGGCAGATCTGGGAAGCGGTGTATTACTTTCAATGGAAAAATATGGACTGCCGCATGAACCTACCGTTCAGGAAATGATTCAGGCTGGTGCAGATCTGGTATCTTTCAGCGGAGATAAACTGTTGGGAGGTCCTCAGGCAGGCATTATCGTTGGTAAGAAAAAATATATGGATATATTAAAAAAGCATCCATTGACGAGAGCGTTGCGGATTGATAAATTTACAGCAGCGGCACTGGAATTAACACTGCGGGAATATCTGAATCCGGAAAATGCGTTAAGGAATCTTCCGGCACTGAAAATGATTGCAAAGACAGCAGAAGATACCAGAAAGGATGCAAATGAGCTGTGTCAGATGCTGCAGGAAAAAAAACTGCCCTTTGAAATCAGTGTAGAACCATGTGAATCTCAGATTGGAGGAGGTGCATTCCCAACTGCGAACTTAAGCGGATATGCGGTAGTTCTGACTTGTAAGCAGAAAAAATGCCAGGATATCGTAGATGCGATGGAACAGCTGCCGGTTCCTGTTATATGCAGATGCCAGAAAGATCAGATCATTCTGGATGTGAGGACATTAGAAAAAGAAGACACGGAAATGATTGTGAGAGAATTGGAGCTTTTATGAAACATATTATCATTGGAACAGCAGGTCATATCGACCACGGAAAGACAACATTAATCAAAGCACTGACCGGTTGCAATACGGACCGTTGGAAGGAAGAACAGGAACGTGGGATTACCATTGACCTGGGATTTGCGTTTTTTGATCTTCCCAATGGAGATCGGGCGGGGATCGTAGATGTGCCTGGACATGAGAAGTTTATACACAATATGGTTGCCGGAGTAGTTGGCATGGATATGGTGCTTCTGGTTATTGCGGCAGATGAGGGAATTATGCCACAGACGAAGGAGCATATGGATATTTTACATCTTCTGGGCATTCAGAAGTGCATCGTCGTTTTAAATAAGATGGATCTGGTGGATGAGGAATGGCTGGAACTGATGGAAGAAGAAGTGCGAGACCAGATTCAGGATACGTTTTTAAAGGATGCACCTGTCGTAAAAGTATCTTCTGTAACAGGAGAAGGATTAAAAGAACTGACAGATGAGATTGTAAAAATGGAAACATCAGAAGTGCAGGAAAAAGAGATTCATACAATTCCAAGACTTCCGATTGACCGGGTTTTTACTATTTCAGGATTCGGGACAATTGTCACCGGAACTTTGATTTCCGGCATAATCCGCAAAGATGACACTTTGCAGCTTTACCCATGGAATGCCCCATGCAAAGTACGAAATATCCAGGTACATGGAAAAAATGTGGATGAATGCAGTGCAGGACAGCGTGTGGCTGTGAATCTGACTGGTATAAAAAAGGAAGATATCAGCCGCGGAGATGTACTGGCATCACCGAACAGCATGAAGGGTACGACGCTGCTGGATGTAAAGCTGAAGATCTTAAAAGACAGTAATCGAATTGTGAAGAATCGGAGCCGGCTGCATTTATTTACCGGAACTAGCGAAGTGCTCTGCCGCGCAATTTTATTGGATCGTGATGAATTAAAGGCAGGAGAAGAGTGTTTTGCACAGCTTCGTCTGGAACAGGAACTGGCACTTCGAAAAGGAGACAGATTTGTAGTCCGTTTTTATTCTCCGATGGAGACAATTGGGGGCGGTGAAGTGCTGGAACCGAATCCAAAGGCCAAGAGAAGGTTCAAGGAAGCTGCGTTGGAAGAACTGCGGCGTAAAGAAGCAGGTTCTTCTGTGGATGTGGTACAGATGCATGTGAAATCACACAGAGACACGCTGATTACCATAACGGAACTGGCAAAATTAACTGCGCTGTCGGAAGAGGAAATTCGTCAGGATGTATCGGAACTGGAAGATGGATCAGAAGCTTTGGTGTTCCCAATGAAAAAGGATACCTATGTCTGGATGCGGGACGATGAGTTATATCTTCAGGAACAGATTAAGGCAGAGCTGAAAAAATACCATCATAAATTCCCATATCGTCATGGTATAAAAAAGGCCGAGATTCAGACAAAATACATGAAAAAAATCAAACCAGTGGTCGCGGCTAAAATATTTGAACACTGGGAGACAGAAGAGAGTATAATTTCCAGCGGCGAGTATCTGCACTTGCCGGAATTTGAGATTTTGAAAGATGCAAGATATGAAGGATGCAGAAAACTGCTGCTAAATTCTTTCGAAAAAGCAGAATATCAATTTGTAAAACTCTCAGAAACCGATGTCGAGAAAGAGTATGCGGATATGGCAGAAGATATCCTTTTACTCCTGCGAGAAGAGAATCAGGTTGTTCGTTTGAGTGAAGATGCATATACGGTAAAACCTCTGTTGGAAACGGCAGCAGAGAAAATACGGGAAGTGTTTCATCAACAGCCGGTGATTACCATCTCAGAAGTGCGAGATCTGTTCTCGACTAGTCGAAAAAATGCAAAACTGATACTGGAATATACGGATGGTCAGAGAATCACCAGGAATACAGGAGCAGAAAGCGAGTGGAAGGCATACTGAGTAGATATTATTCCAAAACGGAATAAAAAATTATTGCATTGGATTTGGTGAAGTGTGTATATCTGCGTATAATAAAAATAGAAAAGGAGGTATACAACATGACACCTACAGAACAGAAAAAATATGATGCCCGGTTAAAACGTCTGCAGGATGCGTTGGCGCTAAAAGAACCAGACCGTGTGCCAATTGACATTACTGGAGGCTGTTATATGATACAGCGACTGGGATATACTATGGCAGAATCAAATTATGACGAAACTATGGAGATAGGAAAAGAAGCCGCCAGACGTTTTATGCTGGATTATGAACCAGATGTAATGACTGGGCTGAATCTGACTTATGCAGGTGAAGGCCGCGGTCATGAGATGCAGGGAAGTAGAACGCTTTACATATCTGGTATGGCCAATGCACCAATCGGAAATGATTCTATGCCACAGTTTATAGAGTTTCCAACATTGTATGATGATGAATTTGAAGAGTTCTTTTATGATTATACAAGGTGGTCACTAAATAAATTTCTTCCTCGCGTGTCAAGTGTCATGGAACCGTTTCGGGATTTTCAGCTGAATCTGAGTCATAGAGGAATTGGTGAAGTGGCGGCCGCTTTTTCAAAACCGGAAATTCGTAAAGCCATTCAGAAATTGTGGGAGATTGACGATTTTTATCAGGTGTATCGGAAAAAGCTGGCAGCAGCAAATGAAGAACTGGCAGAACTAGGGTTTCCATCTATGATGGGTGGAAGGGCAGTTGTGCCGTTTGATAAATATAGTGATACTTATCGAGGCATGGAATTGACATTTGTGGATATTTTTGAAGATGAGAATCTGGTAATGAAATTTTGTGACAAGTTTCATAAAGAGCAGATTGAACAGTTACGACATGGGAATCCAGATGGTAAAAAAACAGGAAAACAGATTGTTATGGCACTGCATAAGGGCAGTGATGATATGATGAGTAATGCATTTTATGAAAAGTTTTATTGGAACCATCTGAAAGAGATTATTGCAGCTTGCAGAGAGGCTGGTATGATGGCAAATGTATTTTGCGAAGGTATGTATAATGATAAATTAAAATATCTTGCGGAGGTGGAGAAAGGTTCCGCATATTTTACCTTTGATAAAGTAAATATGCAGAAAGCAAAAAAAACAGTTGGCAGTGTATGCTGTATTGGTGGAGGTTTCCCGACACCGCTTCTGGTTTATGAAACGCCGGAAAAAGTGAGAGAAGCGGTAAAACGCCATTTGGATGTAGCAATGCCGGATGGAGGTTATATTTTCAGAATGTCAGCAGGACTGGATGGCGCAAAGGCAGAAAATGTGGAAGCAATGTTTGAAACTGTCCACGAGTATGGAAAATATTGCTAAAAGAGTGAGAATATGAAGAAGTGGCTCAACAGAGCCACTTTTTCATGTTCAGAAGAATGGTTTTATTTTTTAGGTACCAGAGTAATAAAATCTCCATTATTAATGATATAATTACCTTCCTGTTCTCTTAGTTCAGCCCAATAGCCATCACAGGGTTTATCCAGTTCTACACCCTCATTAATCAGCATTTTACGAAGTTCAATACCGCTAAGTTCGCGCGGAAAAACATGACGGTCTATTGCCACGCAGACAGCCAATCCGGCAGCTTGACCAGTACTCATGGCAGGACCAATGATACGCATGGCACCTTGTGCATGGAATTCTGCAGAACAGCATCTTCCGGCACATAAAAGATTATCAACACCACGTGGAATTAGAGAACCATAAGGAATATCACAATAATCTTGCGGATTTGGACGCACTGGGAAACCTTCAGGAATACCGAACGGATGCATTTGTGCATCGCAGTCTTTACCCAGGGTTTCTTTTTCCATGATAGCTGAACCAGTGATTTCGGATTCCTTTATATGACAGTGACGCATAAATACCCAATCTGGAGAGGTTGGATGATGGGTGTCGAACATTTCTGGAAATCTGGCAATACCGTCTTCAAATTTTCTGCCACAGGCAACATCAGCAGCTTTCAGCATATATTCGCCGAAAATTCTTCGACTATCACGTACTCCGGGAACATTGCCAAGCCCTACCAAGCGGAGATTTTCAAAACCCGGTACATGATTTTTCAGAAATGCATGGAACTGTTTCATCAGTTGATGCTGTTCCAGAATCTGACGTGTGAGATCTTCTGCATCAGTATTGTGACAGTAATAGCTGTGGAATGAGAAGGTAACAAAAGAGGCATTATCTTCTGGAGTGTTTGGAAGCAGAACTCTGAAAAATCCGGAGTTACGGTTGCATACATGACGGCTCATTTCTCCACGGGCAATGGCTTCTGTTTCAAGATAATAGACCAGTGGAAGAGGATTTTCCACACCTTTGTCCTGTTGTTCTTTTTTCCATGCTGCTTCCGCAGCAAGATATTTGGTCAGGTTGGCCCCGGCCCAGCGAGAACCCTGAGTGGAGGAAATATTCAGTCCGGCAAAATCCTGTCCACCGACTTCATAGGGAACACCGGAAAGAGCAGACAGATCACCGTCACCGGTGGCATCAATATACATGGATGCTTTTACCTGCATATATCCGCCTTTGGTGTAAAAAATCAGACTTTTGATCATACGATCAGTATCCATTTCCACATAAAATAAAGTGGAATCATAAAGAATGCGAGAACCTGCAGAAAATACCATATCCTCAAGTAGCAGTTTGCCATATTCCGGTTCGAAAGAAGGATTACGATAATAAGGTTTGTCATATAATCGGCGAAGTTGTCCGGCATCATCTAACTTCCGGGCAAACTCCAGACAGATGCCTTCGATATTGCCTGCGATTTGAGGAACATAACCGTTTGTGGCAATACCGCCAAGTGTAGTGCCTTTTTCGAAAAGAATGGTATGCTTTCCATGTCTTGCAGCTTCAATAGCAGCGGCAGTGCCCGCCACTCCACCGCCGACAACAGCGACATCACAGTAAAGAGTTTTGTAAATATTAAATTCCATATACATCATCCTTTCTATTATATAATTTGGAGTGACAGTAACGTCACAGTTCTTGATTTTATTATAACGAAATATGAAACGTTGACAAATCCATTTCACTGCATTATTATTCTAATATAGAATAATAAAATTGTCAGAAAAGTGAACGATGACAATAAAACAAGGGGACAGTATGATGAATTCAGATATACAAAAATTGAGAACCATATTGATGGTATCAAAAACTCTAAATTTTTCAGAGGCTGCCTATGAATTAAATTTCACACCTTCAGCTATTTCAAAGCAGGTACTTTCCATAGAAAAAAATCTTGGTGTAAATCTGTTTGACCGTCACAGCAGGAATGGTGTAACATTGACACCGGAAATGCAAATGCTTCTCCCGGCACTTCAGAAGGTGGTTTCATCCTTTGATGAATTTGAAGGCGTTTTACGCACCATTTCTCTAGAACCAGTATTTAATATTGGAACGCCTCCTCTATTTCCGTCTCAGGTTGCATCACAGATTATTGCTGAAATGGTACAGCAGATGCCATCACTGGATGTGGAACTGATGCGCCATGACAATCGTACTTTATTGAAGCTTGTACGTTTGGGAAAAATCGATGCGGCAGTTACTGTGATTCTTGGAAAAGCTGAGGATAATCCAGAATTTTTTGAAGAAAGACACAGAGAGCTGGAGATTAAAAAGCTTCGCAAGACACAGGATATGGTATTCCTAAATGAAAATCATCCACTGGCGTCCAGAAATACATTTTCGACAAAAGATATGTTGGAAGTAGAAGGATCCCGTTTTTTGTTTATTAATCCAAGACCTCATACAGCGTCTCACCGGGAACAAATTTTTATGCGTTACTGCGAAAAATATGGTGTGGTACGTGAAGTTAAAGAAGTGAATCTTGAGTCAAGCGTAGCTATTCGTACCATACTGCGTAATATATCGTCTAATCCACAGTATATTGCATTTGGACCGGCAGGACTTAGCAAGGGAGTAAAAGGCGTTGTGGAAAGAGTATGCGAGGATTCTATGTATCCCAGTCAGGAAGTTATCTGTTACAGGAAAGATAGTAAATCAAAAGCATTCCGGATATTTTTAGATGCAGTAAAAAAAGTAGCCGATGGAGAACTGTAGAGTACGTAGTTTTCCACCGGCTGTTTTGCCAAGAATAGACATGGCTCTATTACGTATCATAGAATGTAACACAATCCTAATGTGAGAACATAGTTGATCAGGAAGATGATAATACCTGCAAACAGACCTTTTGAATAAAGCCATTTCAAGTCATTCGAAATACATTTATTACCAAAGAGCAGCGGAGCTGCGCCGCAGGCGGCCTGTGTGGCAAATGCAAACATGACAGAGATCATGAATCCCGCTGCATATGCAGTAGGATTAATACCGGACTGCTGAATGTGCACAGTCAGAAACGGTGATGCCAGGGAGGCCATGATAACGCCAACTGCTGTGTTTGACAGGAAGTTGGTTAGGATCCAGGAAATTAAAACTACCAGCAGCAGGAAGACAGGAAATCCAGAATTTACAAAAATACCTGAAAGAACATCCTGAAGCCATGTTTTGATGCCGGCATCATCCATGGTCAGTACAGCACCTGCCTGTGTAAAGCCGATCATTGCATAAATCACATTCCAGTCTACGCCATCTTTTAATACGGTAAACGGATTGGCTGCTGGTTTGCCATCAATTTTAACCAGACACATGATAGCCAGGCAGATGGAAAACCATCCGGCCTGTGTGATGCCATTGAAAGCATCACCAAAAGGAGTTCCTTTTTTAATAAACAAAATCAAGATGGTATAGATCAGGGAAATTGCAAAAACGATGGTAACAAAAGCCTGTTGCCGGTTCATCTTGACATGATCCATACCGTCCATTTTGGTGATATCGAGATTTTTCAATCTATCCAGATCAACGTTAAACAGAACCATAATAAAATAGTAAACAACTGCAATAATGACACCCAAAAGAGCTATGATACCCATAAACAGTAAGTCATTTGTAGTAATTCCGGCTTCTCCCAGAGCCTGTTTTAATGGAGAAAAGATTAGCAGAGGAAGTCCCTTAAATGGTAGCATGGACATACCAACCATAGCCTCCGCATAGACCCCGAATACATTGAATTTCATCCATGAGGATTTTTCATCATAACCAAGCTCTTTTCGGATGGAATCCAGAACACTGTAATAGAAAACGAGTCCGCCAAGACCAATAAAAGCGCCAGCAAAAACAGATGCAATCATCAGCATAAAAGTGAAAGCAAAAGGTTTCCCTTTAGCGAATTTTCGGGTGATGAGCCAGCGAGCGATGACATCACCGGCACCACAGTCAAGTAACGCCCTGCAGAGACCATAGATGACAATCAGCTGAAAGATCATGGTACCGCCCAGACTGGCAGCAATCATATCAGCAATTGTAAATGCTCCGGACAGCTGTATTGCAAGAATTGCAAAAGTAGAGATTGCCAGATATGGATATCCACTTGCTGCCAGAAGAACCAGACCAATAAAGATACAGATGCCCTGTACACCAATCCGTGTGACAGACCCCCATGTAGGAATAAAACGTCCCAAAATGAACATGAGAAGTAATCCAATGATAAGTATGGCAGGATTTTTATTTTTTTTAGCTTTTGTCATAAAAGCCCCCTTTCCAGGCGACAGGAAACAGTTCGCCTAATCTCCGCAATTTATTATGTGCGGAATATCTGCATACTTAAATTATACTGTTTGGGCGCAGGGGAATCAATGTTTATACAAATCCGTTCTGTATATATACTTTGCCAAAATGGAACAATATATAAATAGAATAAGAGCGTAAAAAATTACAGCCAGGATTCGAAAAACCTGGCTGTTAGTGTAAAATATAAGATGAGGGAACTTTAGGTTGCCATTTAATTTTGCCTGTGATAGAATAATAAAGATAAAAATGGGAGTAGATAGGTGCTGGTGTGCCTCCTGGTCTTCAAAACCTGTGATAGCGGTTAACTCCCGCTTAGGTGGGTTCGATTCCCACATACTTCCGCCAGAAAGTGATCGGTCTCTTGTAAAAGAGACCGTTTTTTGAATAGAAAGAAGGTGACAGTTATGAATCATCAATATAAATTGACAGCGATGACAGCAAAGGGTGGCTGAGCGTCCAAACAGGGACCTGAGGTTCTCAGGAAAATATTAGGAAAACTTCCGGAACAGAAATGTGAGCAGTTGTTAGTGGGATTTGGTTCCAGTGATGATGCGGCTGTTTATCAGATAAATAAGGATCAGGCTCTAATTCAGACCATTGATTTTTTCCCGCCACCAGTAGATGATCCGTATCTTTTTGGACAGATTGCAGCAGCGAATGCATTAAGCGATGTCTATGCCATGGGCGGAAGACCGATGCTGGCACTAAACCTTCTTGCATTTCCATCCTGTTTGGATCCAAAATGTATACAGGAAATTTTGAGAGGTGGCTATGAAAAAGTAGCTGAGTCCGGAGCTGTGGTGGCAGGAGGGCATACTATTGAGGATAATGAACCAAAGTACGGACTGTCAGTATCCGGTGTAGTACATCCGGCAAAAATCTGGAGAAACGATACAGCTCAGGAAGACGATGTACTGATCTTGACCAAGCCAATAGGAACAGGAATCTATGCGCTGGCATCCAGAGGAGGTCTGTTGAATGAAGCAGAAGAATCAGAAATGCTGAAATGGATGACTTTGCTAAATCGTCAGGCATGTGAGGTGTTTAGCCAGTTTACTGTTCACGCCTGTACTGATATTACAGGGTTTGGACTTCTCGGACATGTCTGTGAGATGGCAGAAGGAAGTAAAAGAGTGATTCATATTTATGCAGATCAGATCCCGTTTCTTCCAAAGACGGAAGAGATGGCTGTTATGGGAATATTACCATCTGGAGTGTACCAGAATCAGGAATATCTGAATTCTAAAGTGCGTTTTTCATCTACGGTATCACAATGGAAACGAGATGCATTGATGGATCCGCAGACGTCTGGGGGACTATTAGCGGCAATTCCGGCAGATGAAAAAGAAGAATGTCTGCGGATGATGGAAGAAAGAGGATGTTTTGCCAGAGTAGTAGGAAACATAACAGGGGAATTAGATACTGTTTTGACAGAAGTAGGATAGGAGTCTTTGTAAATGTATATGAGAGATGAAATAAAGCAGCCAAAGTGGCTGGACAATGCAGTGTTTTATGAGATTTATCCACAATCTTTTCAGGATACCAATGCTGACGGTATCGGAGATATTGAAGGTATTATTCGCCATCTGGATGATATCAGGGAGCTTGGATGTACCGCTATCTGGCTGAATCCATGTTTTCAGTCGCCGTTTGGAGATGCGGGATATGATGTGGAAGATTATTGTCAGGTAGCACCGAGATATGGAACCAATGAGGATCTGGCGCGGTTGTTTGAAGAGGCGCATAAAAAAGGTCTGCATGTGATTCTGGATCTGGTTCCGGGACATACCGCTGTGACGCACAGATGGTTTCTGGAATCCATGAAAGCAGAGAAAAATGAGTATACCGATCGGTATGTATGGACAGACAGCGTGTGGGAATCGCCAGATGGTATGGGCTGTATCCGCGGTATTTCGGATCGTGACGGATCCTGCGCGGTGAACTTTTTTTCTCATCAGCCAGCGTTAAACTACGGCTTCTACAAGCCAGATAAGCCATGGCAGCAGTCCTTTGATGACCCGGGACCGCAGGCTACTCTGGAATCTATGAAAGATGTGATGCGTTTCTGGCTGAAAATGGGCTGTGATGGATTTCGAGTAGATATGGCAGGATCTCTGGTAAAAAATGACGAAGAGGGAAAAGGAACTATTCGACTTTGGCAGAATGTACGGGAGTTCCTGAATGAAGAATTTCCAGATGCCGTAATGGTATCGGAATGGGGCGAGCCGGATAAATCCCTGCAGGGTGGTTTTCATATGGACTTTTTACTTCAGTTTGGTCCATCTCATTATATGGATCTGTTCCGTTGTGAGGAACCATTCTTTTCATCCAGAGGAAACGGAAATATTGCAGAATTTGTACACACTTATCAGAAAAATTATGAGAAATCAGAACGCAAAGGTTTGATCTGTATTCCGTCAGGTAATCATGATATGGTTCGCCTGGCACGTAAACTGCAGGGAGATGAACTGAAAATTGCTTTTGCCTTTCTGTTGTCCATGCCAGGAGCACCATTTATCTATTATGGAGACGAAATCGGCATGCGTTATGTGGAAGGGCTGACCTCTGTAGAAGGTGGTTATGAACGTACCGGTTCCCGATCTCCGATGCAGTGGGATGACAGCGTGAATGCAGGGTTCAGTCATGCACCGAGAGAATGTCTCTACATTCAACAGGACCCGGCAGAAGATCGTCCGACCTTAAAAGCACAGAAACAGGATCCGGATTCTCTGTATCATGAGATCCAGAAGCTGATTCAGATCCGTATGGCGCATCCAGCCCTTCAAAGCAAGGGAGACATTACCTTTGTTTATGCGGAAGAGAATGCCTATCCACTGGCATATGTAAGAAGCAGCGAAGAAGAAAAAATTCTTGTGGTCATCAATCCGGCATCCAGAACAGTAGAATTTACGTATAATGGACAGATTGGTGAATTGCTCTATCAGTTTGGAAGAGGTTTATCCAGTGATGGCAAAAAGATCACCATACAGGGACAAAGTGCTGTATTTTACGTAATCCCGGATGTGAAAAAGGCGCATTAGAAAATCAGGAAGAAATGCTTGTACTCATAGCTATCGAGTGGTAAAGAGAAGATATATTTTAACATTGTATTATAAAAAATAGAAACAGGAGGATAGGATTACTATGAAGGGTCTGGTAATTTGGAAAGATGGACATGCAAGTCTGGAAGAAATGAAGAAACCGGAGATTGGAGAGTATCAGGCACTGGTACGAATGACCGCCGGTGCATTATGTGGTACGGATAAAGAAATTATTTATGATAAACTAAAAGGATTTCATAATTATCCTACTGTGCTTGGTCATGAGGGAATTGGCCGTGTGGAAGCAATCGGAAGCAAAGTGAAAAATTTCACCGTAGGAGATAAAATTGTACTTCCATTTCTGGATGATGGAGAAGAATTCTATTCAACCTGGGGCGCCTTTGCAGAGTATGCGGTTATTGGTGATGCTGAGGCAATGATGGAGGATGGACACACTGTGGGAGACGGTGTGCTGACAGAGGGCAATCTGGGACAGAAGAAGATCCCTGAGGGATTGGATGATGTGGAAGCAGCTATGATTGTCACATATCGTGAAGTGTATTCTACGATGAAGCGTCTTGGTTTCCAGAAGGGAAAAAGCCTGATACTTTATGGCGCAGGTCCGGTAGGTCTTGTATTTATTACTCTGGCAAAATACATGGGACTTTCCCCTGTTATTTGTGTGGATCACACGGAGAAAAAGCTGGAGTCAGCAAGAAAATGTGGCGCGGACTATACATTGAATTTTGACCAGTGTGATGTAACAGAAGAAGTGTTAAAAATCCTTCCGGAAAAAGCAGACATGATTCTGGATGCGGCGGGGGTGCCGGCATTGATCAATCAGAATCTGAAACTGGTGAAGAATTTTGGCGATGTATGTATCTATGGAGAAACAGCCAAAAGCGAATATCTGATTAACTGGGAGGAAGCTCCGTTTTGCTTTAATCTGCGATTTGCCCAGTGGCCGTCAAAGGCAGAAGAAGCAGAGGTGCATGATGAAATCATAGCGCTTATAAAGCAGGGTGTACTAAAGGGTTCAAATTATATATCGGATGTGTTTGATTTCAAAGACAGTGTAGAGGCAATCGAATACTTTAAAGCTAAGAAAAATATTGGAAAGATTGCAATTCGGTTCTAGTATGTCGCTTTGCCGTAAATTTTATAAGAAGAAAATATGACAAATTGGGGTATGAAGAAATCGGAATTGTGAATTGCATATTTAACGGAATTCCAAATGTGCAGCTGGTATGCCTCGAAAAATATATAGGATAAGATAATGGTAGATCGGGATTTTACAGACAGAAAATTTTGGACGTAAAGGAGCTAATTATATGAATTACGAATGCAAAATAACGGTATTGGAGACAAAGGTGTTCCCGGAATTACAGGAAAAGTATTTGGCTGATCCGAAATC
>CAKRON010000069.1 GCA_934373455.1 uncultured Marvinbryantia sp. | reverse complement strand
TACTGTAAATATTGACTATACCGGAAAAATCGATGGAGAAGAATTTGACGGTGGATCAGACACCGGAATGGATCTTGAATTAGGATCAGATACTTTCCTGCCGGAATTTGAGGATGGCATTATTGGAATGAAAAAAGGTGAGACAAAAGATATCACCATTACATTCCCTGAAGATTATGACGGAACGGTGGATGGAAAAACTGCTGTTTTTTCCGTTACTGTAAATTCTATAACAGAAGCTATTCTTCCGGAATATAACGATGCTTACGTAAAAGAAAATTATGATTACGATACAACAGCTGAATATGAAGCATCTCTGAAATCTGATCTTCAGGAACAATATGACGAAGATGCTACTTTTACTGCATGCTCTGATGCTCTTTCCGAGGCTGTAGATAATGCAGAATTTGATGGATATCCGGAAGACATGTACGACGCGGCAAAAGAACAGATGGAATATGAAAATCAGGCATTTGCCGATCAGCTGGGAATAGAATTGACCGATCTTGTCGGTGAAGATTATGATATCGAGGAAGACATCCTCGCAGCGATTCACGAAAAATTAGTTGTTTATGCTATTGCAGAAAAGGAGAAATTAACTGTTACCGACGAAGAATTTGATACTTATGCAGAAGACAACTGGGAACTGTATGGTTATGATACAAAGGAAGATTTTATCAGTGATTACGGTGATAAAGAAATTCGTTATAGTCTTCTCTATGATAAAGTTCTGAACTTCCTTGGAGAAAACAATACGTTCCACGATATTGATGAAGCAGAGTATTATTCTGATGAGGACTTCACTGATGAAGTAATTTCCGATGAAGATATGATGGACTCTGTGGAAGAAACCAGTGAAACAGAACTGGCAGAAACAGAACCAGTAGAAACAGAGAGCGAAACCGATGCATAACACAAACCACTCTGTCATATCTCTTTCTGGCAGTACCCTAAAGATGATTGCTATTATCACTATGCTGATTGACCATATTGGGGCCTCTGTTGTAGGTCCCGTGCGTCAACAGCTTCCTGTCGGAAATCATATCGGTGATTTCTGCCGTTTGATCTATCCACATATGCGTAATATCGGCAGGCTGGCTTTTCCAATCTTCTGTTTCCTGCTTGTAGAAGGATTCCTTCACACAAGAAACGTTAAGAAATATGCACTTCGTATGTTTCTTTTTTCTCTGATTTCCGAATTGCCATTTGATTATGCATTTTCCAATCATCTCATTTACAATTTGCACCAGAATGTCTACTTCACTTTATGGATTGGTCTTCTGGTTATGATGGGTATGTCTTATTTCGAATTTCGTTTTACGACATCCAGAACAGGTAAATATATAAATCTGATCAT
The DNA here is from genome assembly GCA_934373455.1 of uncultured Marvinbryantia sp. Taxonomy (GTDB): domain Bacteria; phylum Bacillota; class Clostridia; order Lachnospirales; family Lachnospiraceae; genus Marvinbryantia. The sequence goes on along the minus strand of CAKRON010000069.1, from coordinate 12,054 downwards.
GCAGGTACTGATTGCAGGCTGTGGCTTATGGCTGGCCAGATTTCTTCATACTGATTATAGCTATAAAGGTGTTTTTCTGATCATTGTTTTATATTCACTCAGACTTGATCGAAAACTTCAGGCTATCTTTGGTGCTATTACCATTTCCTGGGAAGCCTTTGCACCACTGGCTTTTATCCCGGTCTGGTTTTATAACGGACAGCGAGGACGACAAATGAAATACTTTTTTTACTGGTTTTATCCTGTTCATCTGTTCATTCTCGGTTTTTTAAGGCATATTGTTATTCCTTATTGCCTGTCCTGATATCCGGCTGCTGTATTTTTGATACAGCAGCTATTTCTCTGCATTTTTTCTCTGCCTGGTCTCTTCCACCCATAATATCAAGAAACTGTGTTCCGATTCTCTCCATCTCTCCCAAAACAATATTTCTTCCTTTTTCATTCTTCATCCAGTTTTCTTTCGAAATACCTTGAGTGATTGCCGGACATACCAAAAACTCTGTTTCCGGAAATATATATTCAAAATACATTCTTGATCTGGCTGCATGAAATGCCTGGCACACAAGTATCGCTTTTTCCGGTATGCACTGATTCACATCTGTATCTTTTTCCAGTAAGATTCTGCTGTAAATTGCATTTTCGAAAGTAAATGTTGACTGCTTTTCCTGAATAATATCATTCTCATTTACATTGCAATCCAACAATACTGCTTTCAAAAAATCACTTTCCGTCTCATAGCTGCGACCGCAATATTTTTTTGGGGAAACCGCTCCTTCAAATCTTTTATTTAAAATACTATATTTACCGGATGCAATAATCTTTTTTGCATATCCCTGATGATATAGTTCGGCTGCTTTTTCTGCCAATTCTCCATATCCGCTTCCCGGTATAAAAATAAAGTCTGCCTTCTGCGGCAGATCTTCCTGAAATATAAATTCTGTAATCCGATTATAATACATCTGTTCTCCTGTTCCTGAATCAGCTTGAAAAAATTTTTTTCACGTGATATACTGAATCATCAATAATTTTATTTTCGGGGGTTCTATGAAACGTCAAATTATGGAAGTCGAAGTCTGCAGCGAACAACATCACCATATTCCTTTACATGTACCTCAGATCAGTTCGGATAATCTTTATCAGCTGGCTGATCTTTTTAAAGTATTTGGAGATCCGACCAGACTCCGCATACTATACACTCTTTCTGAAGGTGAATTATGTGTTTGCGATATTGCGGACAGCCTGTCCATGACGCAGAGTGCTATTTCCCATCAACTTCGTATCTTAAAAGAAAAACATCTGGTAAAAGCCCGCCGAGACGGAAAAACGATTTTTTACTCCCTGGCAGATGCACATGTCTCTACCATTATCTCTCAGGGTCTGAACCATATACTGGAATAATACGATTCAAGAATGCCCTGTCACATCTTCTGATGCGGCAGGGCATTCTTTTTATTTTGATGCAGGAAGCTTAAATGAACTCTTTAATGAAACAATTCGATTAAATACCGGCTTTTCTGGTGTAGAATCATGAGAATCCACACAGAAAAATCCCTGTCTCACAAACTGGAAACTATCATATGCTTTTGCTTCTCCCAATGCTGGTTCTACATAGCATTCTTTTAATACTGTCAGGGAATTCGGATTCAGGTTCAGAGAACCATCTTCATTATATACACCTTTTTCTTCATCAATAATGTTTTCGTAAAGTCTGACTTCAGCCTTTACCGCTGTCTTGGCAGCTACCCAGTGAATTGTTCCTTTTACTTTACGTCCATCCGGGCTGTTTCCACCTTTCGATGCCGGATCATAAGTACAATGAATCACTGTTACATTTCCATCTGCGTCTTTTTCATATCCAACACATTTTACGAAATATGCATTCATCAGACGCACTTCATTATCCGGGAAAAGACGGAAATACTTCTTAGGCGGCACTTCCATAAAATCTTCACGATCAATATATAATTCTCTTCCAAACGGCACTTTTCTGCTTCCCAGTTCCGGATTCTCCAAATTGTTTACAACATCCAGATATTCAATCTGATCTTCCGGATAATTGTCGATTACCAGCTTTACAGGATTCAATGCAGCCATCATACGAGATCTCTTCAACTTCAGATCTTCTCGGATACAGTACTCCAGCATTGCATAGTCTACGGAGCTCTGCGCCTTTGATACACCGCAAAGTTCCACAAACATTTTTATGGATTCCGGTGTAAATCCTCTTCTCTTTAATGCTGCAATAGATACCAGACGTGGATCATCCCAACCGTCTACAATTTTCTCTTCTACCAGTTTTTTAATGTATCTTTTTCCTGTTACTACATTTGTAAGATACAATTTTGCAAATTCTATCTGTTTTGGCGGATGTTCATATCCCACTTCGCGAACCACCCAATCATACAGTGGTCTGTGGTCTTCAAATTCCAATGTACAAATAGAGTGTGTCACTCCTTCGATTGCATCCTCTATAGGGTGTGCAAAATCATACATTGGATAGATGCACCACTTATCTCCTGTATTATGGTGAGTCATATGTGCCACACGATAGATGATTGGATCTCTCATATTAATATTCGGTGATGCCATATCAATTTTTGCTCTTAATACTTTCTCACCATCTGCATATTTTCCTGCGCGCATTTCTTCAAAAAGTTTCAGATTTTCTTCTACACTTCTGTCTCTATATGGGCTGTTCTTCCCCGGTTCTTTCAGAGTTCCTCTGTATTCTCTTATCTGATCAGCATTCAGATCACATACATAGGCTTTGCCCTTTTTGATCAATTCTACTGCAGCTTCATACATCTGATCAAAATAATTAGATGCAAAAAACAGCCGGTCTTCCCAGTCTGCACCCAGCCATGCCACATCTGCCTTAATTGATTCCACAAACTCCATTTTTTCCTTGGTAGGATTTGTGTCATCAAAACGCAAATTAAATTTACCACCATATTTCTGTGCAAGTCCGTAATTCAATAAAATAGACTTAGCATGACCAATATGCAGATATCCATTTGGTTCTGGCGGGAATCTGGTGCACACCGTCTCACAATGTCCTTCTGCAATATCTGTTTCTATTATCTGTTCAATAAAGTTTTTGGAAACTGTTTCCTTTTCCATAAATCTGCCTCCAATAATTAATCTCCTGGCGATATAATCGCATACTTCTTCTTTTATACCATAATTTTCGATGAAATTCAACGTATTTGGATTTACTTTTTTCGACAGATATACTATTATAATGTCAGACTATTCCAGAGAGGTTATATCATGTATTATTTTATTGTAAATCCAGCTTCCAGTTCCGGAAAAGGTATGAAGATTTGGCAGACTATAGAAAAGCAGCTTCGAAAAGAACATACCCCATACCATGTTTTTTTTACCAGTCATCACGGACACGGTGAAAAACTGGCCAAGCTAATCTCCTCTCGCCACGCACCATGTACGATTATAGCAGTTGGCGGAGATGGCACTGCGAACGAAGTCATCAACGGTCTGATAAATCTGGAAAAGATTCAGTTTGGTTATATTCCTTCCGGCTCCGGAAACGATCTTGCTGCCGGTCTTGGTTTAAAAACAAACCCATTGGCTGCTCTGCAGGTAATTCTCAAGCCAACGAATATTAAGCCCGTTTCCATAGGCTGTGTTCATACTCCTGAAAAAACCTATCGTTTTATTGTCAGCAGCGGTATCGGTTATGACGCTGCTGTTTGCCACGAAGCTATAAATTCGAACATTAAAAAGTTTCTGAATCGATTCAAGCTTGGCAAGCTTACTTACCTTGGTATTGCTTTAAAACATCTTCTGCTGCTTCGTTCTGCATCCGTCAGCATGGTTCTGGATGACAGACGTCAGTTTGAATTCGATGATGTTTTCTTTATTACAGGCATGAATCTGAGATATGAAGGCGGGGGATTTCAATTCTGTCCGGAAGCTGATCCGACTGATGATTATCTGGATCTCTGTCTGGTTGAAAAAATGCCGAAACTACGGATTCTACGAATTTTACCAACCGCATTTAAAGGCGAACACGTAAATTTCGACGGCGTTCATATCTATCGCTGCAAGAAAGCTGTAATCAGAACCATAGCTCCGCTCCCTGTACATACTGACGGAGAGAAGGCCGGATTCCAGCGACTGATCACAATGAAGCTGGAGTCCCAAAAACTTAATTTCATTATTTCTTAGATCGTTATTTTCATATGAAAAGTGCCAGGATCATATCTGATATGAGATATGTCCCGGCACTCTTTTTAATTGAATCCATAAAATTTTTGTGTAATACGATAAGCTGCTACAGACATCTTTCTTCCGCTTTTTCCCGGAATATTACAAGCTCTTCCAAGAAGACCATGACGTATCTGTAAGTACAGTCCTGCATCTGCATTCTTAAGATAACTCCATAATTCCTGTTTTTTCTTAAAATTCTCCTCTGTACCGGATTTCAAAAGCAGCATAGAAGATACTGTCATAATAATATCCAGATAACTGAGCATATAACGTCTGCAGTTTTTGTTTATCCCTTTTATGTTTGCAAAACTATCGATCATCAGTTTATTTACTTTCAGCTGCTGATCGATTCTGCCGATCATTACCTGTTCATTTACTGACTGATCCTCTCTCCCAATATAATAATGATAAAAAAGTTCATCCATGTAATACATCTTTTTCACAGATGGAAGTGGTTGAAATACAAACAGATTATCTACGTAAAAAGTATGTTTCGGAAGAACCAGTCCACACTCTCGCAGCAAGTTGGTACGATAGATTATGGAATGCATCAGAATATACTTTCCTGTACGCATTTTCTTCAAATCTTTCCATTCGAATGTAGTTTCCGTTGGCATATACTTCCGATACTGCATGACTTTCTTGTGCTTTGCCCCAATTTTATCATACACAAAGTTACTGATCACTGCATCCACTGTATCCGGACCTGCTACCAGTTTTTTCAGTGTCTCAATCATCCTTGGCAATGTTCTTTCATCGACCCAGTCATCACTGTCAACTACTTTAAAATACAAACCAGTTGCATTCTTCAGCCCAGTATTGACCGCTTCTCCATGTCCGCCATTTTCCTGGTGCACGGCCTTTACAATTCCGGGATATTTGGCTGCATACTCTTCTGCAATCTCACCGGTGCGATCCTTTGAACCATCATTTACAATAATTATCTCAATATCATCTCCGCCAGGAAGCAATGACTCAACACATTTCCTCATATAATCTTGTGAATTATAGCTTGGTATAGCAACTGATAATATTTTCATTTAATTTTCTTCCTCCCTGTACTTTTCCTGTCCAAGTTTTATCTCCATATACCTTGAATATGCTGCAAACGCAGCTGGTATCGGATATCTTTTTTCCGTCATAGACGGTTCCACCAGCAAATACTCGCTGTCATTTTCTGTTTCCTCCATCAAAACAAGATATGCCGTCATATGCCATTCCACGTGACTGAAAATATGTTTTGCCGGTTCCAGTTTTTTAATTCGAATCGGAGAAAAACCTTTTTCTTTTACCCACTCTATTGCTTCTTCCTGATTTAAATGTCCGAGCGTATTCGGCAGTTCATACAGACCTGACAGCAGACCGTTTTTGGGTCTTTTATGAATGGCCAGATGTTCTCCATCACGAAGAATAAACACCGTCAATTCTTCAATTCTTCTTGGCTTTTTTGCTTTCTTTACCGGTATTTCTTCAATCACATTCTGCAATCTTGCCTGGCACATATCCTTTAACGGACATTTTTCACAATGCGGTGCCCCGTTTGGCACGCATACCATTGCTCCAAGTTCCATCAATGCCTGATTAAATGCTCCTGGGCGTTCTACCGGCATAATATTCATCATTTCCTGCTCTATTTTTCGTTTTACAGATTGCTTTAATACATCTTCTCGATTCAATGTCACTCTGGAAATCACTCGCAGCACATTACCGTCCACAGCCGGTGCCGTTTTTCCATATGCAATCGATGCTATCGCTCCTGCTGTATAGCTGCCAATACCTTTTAATTTCAGCAATTCTGTATAAACATCAGGCAGCACCCCATGATAATCCGACATTACCGTTCTTGCCGCGATCTGCATATTTCTCACTCGATTATAGTAGCCCAGACCCTCCCATAATTTCAAAAGCTTTTCTTCTTCACACTCTGCCAGTGCCTGTATATCCGGCAGTGCTTCCATAAATCTTTGATAAAAAGGTTTTACGGCTTCTACTCTCGTCTGCTGCAGCATGATCTCAGATACCCAGACCCGATATGGCGTCGGCTGATCTCGCCATGGCAGTATTCTTGCATTTTGATCAAACCAATTTAAAAGTGGCTGTACAATATCTTGCAGGTTTTCTCTCATATTTTTTCTTTAAAGCAGAAATATATCTCTTTGATATATTCCCATTTCTCCATTATTAATAATAGCAAATAATCGGTATTCCGTCATATACCCGGTCATATATTTCTTTTGCTGCAGCCGGTGGAAGATTCACACATCCATGCGATCCATCCGTCTGGTATATCGTTCCTCCAAAACTGCTTCTCCAGCTGGCATCATGAAGCCCGATTCCATCATTAAACGGCATCCAATAAGTCACTTTTGTCTCGTATTCATTATTCTCGCCTTTTAATACTGACGGTGATTCTTTGTAATATAAAGTATACGTCCCCTCCGGCGTCTTTCTTGACGGATCAGATGCGAGTCCTGTCACACAATCTGTAGACACCACTTCTTCTCCATCCATATACAGCCATACATGCTGACTTCCCATATCAATCTCTACATAGCTGTCTCCAAGATCACTATTGGACCAGCTGACCGCTGTCTGGGCATATTCAGCGTAAGTCTCTCCTGTATTGCCTGCCCAAATCGCATCTACCAGGTAATCATACGTTGCTTCCTGATCCATCAGCCATCCATAAGATCCGCCGGATACCGTCACTTCTTCTCCGGAATGACTCTTAAAGGTGCGCGGTTTATTTGCCGTATCGTATTTGTCTGCCATTTCAGTTACAAAATTTCTGACAGCATCTTCATCAAGCTCCACATTACCCTCATTATCATAAGATAACCATTCCCGGATACGCTGTGCATCTACTTTTTCTGTGTGCTCTCCAAACAGATATGTCAAATCTGTACTGATACAGGTATTCAGTATGCGCACTGTCTCTGCCATAGATTTATCATTCTGGCGCTTTCTCGGTTTCAGATACATCTCATCAATATCTTCCAGCGAAATTTTCACTTCTGCGAAATCCACCGCCCGAAAGATTTCCGATACAAATAATTCTTTATTCAGTAAATTTCCTTCCACCTCCGGCATAACCTGATATTTACCGTCAATATAATCTATATAAGCATCCTTTGGTTTTGTCACCTTGGCCTCATCCAGGCAGTTCAACTGATCAATCGCATTTCTCAACAGTTCTTCATCATATCGGGCACTGGATTCGAATGTATAGGTAATCTGATTTTTCAGATACAATGGCCATTCATACAGTTTCTGGCTATGGAGAAATGTCTGCACTTCCCCTTTTGATACATAGTGGTAATTTATCTGACCGGCAGAAATTGTTTCGGTATTGCCGCCTCGTTCCTCAATTTCCAGACCATACTTATTTATCACATCTGCTATCTTTATTTCCACTTCTTCAACAGTCAGCTGCGATGCATCAAATCCATTAATGGTCGTATGCAAAAAGAAATGATCTTTAAAAAATACCATTCCGTAAATATAGACACCAACTGCAGCTACCAGCACTAAAATGAGCATAGTTAAAAAAATGCCGCGTACAAACTTTACAGCCGATGTCTTCTTCTCCCCATTTTCTTTCATTTTTCATTGTCCCCCGATACTGTATTTCTGTTGAATTATAACACACTTTATTTTTTGTGAAAAGGCTCTTCTTCCAGTATCACATCATTTCAATGAAATCTTAAGAATTCCTTCATGTTGTAATATAGGTCTGATAACCATTTTCTCTCAGCATCATTTCCATCCGCACTGCATTCTCCAATTTTTCAAATGCTCCCACCTGTACCAAATAGTATCCGTCTTTTTCTACGATAAATACCGGATAACCTTCTCTTTCTAATTTTTTCTGCTGTTTTAACGCATTCTCACGGTTTTTATATGCTCCGGTTTGTACCCTGTAATATATTTCATTTCCATCTTCCGCCGGCATCATTTGATCTTCTGTTGAAAAATATTTTGTGATACTGCTCGCTATAGCCTCTGCAATCTCGTCGAATTCCTCATCAAACAGCCGGTTATCTTCCTCACTGTTTATAAATCCGGACTCTATCAAAATTGCCGGCATCTTACTTCTTCTTAATATGGCAAGACCTGGTCTGATCTTTACACCATTATTTCGAAACCCAATATTTTCAAGCCCGTCATTCACAGCTTCTGCAATCTCTGCCTTTTTACCATTTTTATCGTACACCAATGTTTCCACACCGGTATATTGATTTGGATGCTCGCTGGAATTGCGATGCAGTGAAACCAGAAAATCTGCATCAGACTCATTTGCGGACATCGCTTTTTGATATGGCGTCTGATAAACATCATCTGTTCTGGTATAGTAAACATCCAGCCCATTTTTCTTTAGCCGTTCGCCAACCGCCAGCGCCAGTTTCAGATTATCATCTTTCTCCTGTCTGCCTTGATAAACTGCGCCCGGATCAGCTCCTCCGTGTCCGGCATCTATTGCTATTTTAGCCATAAAAATACTCCCACATTTTGCTGTCTTTATAGCATATGTCGGAGCATTTTAAGATTCCACAATTATTTTGTTTCAAAATGATTGACCGAATTTTCAAAAATTCCTTTCGAAAACTCTGCCCAGCTGTAATTTGCCATATATTCTCCATTATATGAATTTATAGCCAGCGGATCGCCTTTTACAAAATCATATGCATCGCAATGAATTCTGCTCACATCAATCGCCAGATGATTCCAGGTTTTTATATAGAGGTCCTCTATTCCCTCTCTTTTCAGATCTGCTTTCAGGCTGTTCATGATTACATTTGTCTGACTTTTCAAATTACGATCATATACACGGTCTTCAAATAAAATTCCTGCGATTTCTGCTGTCGTAACCGATGCACCTTTCCGGTCAATTAAATAAGCAAACAGTTCTTTTCCTTTTGCACGTTCAAAATTCATAGGCTTTCCGTCTACGAAGACATCAAAATTTCCAAATGTCTGAACTTTGATTTCTTTCTTTCGAGCACTTTTTCCCTGTAGATTTTGCTCAACCCAGTTTTTATCCATATTTCGTAAGGTATTGCGAATATCTTCTGCCTTAACCGGCTTTAAAAGATACCCCATGGCGTATACTCGATACGCTTCCAGCGCATATTCACTGTAAGCAGTGCAAAAGATAATTTTAGTTTCCGGAAACATGAGTTTGATCTGTTTGGCCAGCTCGATACCCGTAATTCCACGCAATTTTATATCCAGAAATGCATAATCCACTGCATGGTTTCCTTCCTGGCATTTTTTCAGAAATTCCTTTACTTCTCCGGTTTTTTGAAAACCATTGATTGTTTCTCCCGGAAAAACCTCTGTCAATGCTCGCATCAGTGCACTCAATTCCAGTTTTTCATCATCTACCGCTAATATCTGCATTCTCATCTCCACAAAATAACTATTTTTCGCTTTGTTCTGCATCCAGTATAATCCGGACAACAGTTCCGCTCTCTTTTCTGCTGTGAATGGTCATTGTTCCATTTACCATCTTTTCCAGACGATGTTTCACATTCAATAGTCCAATATGGGTTCTTCCATCTTTTTGTACCGGAATATGCTCAATTTCATCCACATCAAACCCTACTCCATCATCGCAAATCGTAATGACAATTTTACCATTTTCTTTTTTTGTTTTAATGCAGACTGTTCCGCCTTCTTCTTTGTTCCCAACACCATATTTCACGGCATTTTCCACAATTGGCTGTATCGTCAGTGTTGGAAGATAAAAATCCTCTTCCTGAATATCATATTCCACATGAAGATCATCCCCGAATCGTATCTGTTCCAGATGAAGATAATGCCTCACATGCTCCAGTTCTCTGGAAAAGTGAACAGGCACTTTGCTTTCCAGTGAATCCATATTTCCTCTCAAAAAAGCAGAAAATTCCTCCAGAGCTTTCTGGGCCATCTGGGAATCTACAATACAAAGTTCACGTATAGCCGAAAGCGTATTATATAAAAAATGCGGCTGTATCTGGCTAAGCATAATGGATCTGTCGGACTCTTCCAATAATTCTTTTTGTTTTATTTCCTTTTCCCTCAGCTGCTTTATGATATAGTATTGTCTCGCGCACACCGCCAGAAGCAATACAACAAAAACTGCCAGCAGAATTATCCAGGTTGAATTCATATTGTCCGTCTTCATTTTACGCTTTCTTTCTTTTCATATCTATCCATTCGAAGATATAAGTTAATCCACGATTTATCTCACATGCCATGCAGATCATAGGAAACAGGAACAGACTTTGCCAGCACAGAGGCTGTGAAATTCCCAAAAAGCCTGGTGCTATCAAGATTCCGGCTCCAAAAATAAACGTCAGCCCCACACATAAAACTTTATGATATTTTGTCATAGGCATACAAACACGATATACCACGATCAGACTAATCACGCCTCCAAGCACCAGATGATACAGGGAAGAAAGTAGCCCTTCTCCATTCCAGAACGGTGATAATATCTCTGTGAGAACCAGTGTTCCAACCATTGTCAAAGCTGCCGGGAGCGCCACTCTCATTACATGACGCAAAAAACCTTCTGATATACTGTTCTGGTTCTGTTCAAGAGTCAGCAGAAAGCTCGGCACACCGATTGCCACACCACTAATCCAGGAGAGCTGTATCGGTATAAACGGATATTCTTTTTGCCAGAAAATAAAAATCAGGCACAGCAGCACCGAATAAATCGTCTTTGTCAGATACAGGGAACTGACTTTTTCGATATTGCTGATAATCGTTCGTCCCTCTCCTACAATGTTTTTCATACTTGCAAAATTGGAATCCAGCAAGACGATATGTGCCACTTGTTTGGCTGCATCGCTGCCGGCTGCCATAGCAATTCCACAATCTGCATCTTTCAATGCCAATACATCATTCACTCCATCGCCCACCATTCCGGCTACTTTTCCGTTTGCCTGGCATGCTTTAATGATGTTTTGCTTTTGTTCAGGACGCACACGTCCGAATATCGCATATTTCTCCACAACTTCGCGCAGCTCTTCAAAATTTTCCGGAAGATTTCTTGCATCCATATACTTATCTGCATCTTCCAGGCCGGCTTTTCCTGCAATTTGCGATACCGTCACAGGATTATCTCCGGATAACACCTTTATATTCACGTGTTGTTCTTTGAAATATGCAAATGTATCCATCGCCTCTGGCCGGATCTGATCTTCGATAACAATCAATCCCAGTGGATGCACTTCCTTCACACTCATATCATCTGCATTTATTTCCGCAGATGCAAGCAGCAAAACTCTGAATCCTTTTGCGGAATACTGATTTACGCTTTCTATTAATTCTTCGTTCTCCGGCACCAAAAATTCCGGTGCACCAAGCGCAAACCCTCCATGTTCCTCAAAAGAAGCCGCACGGTACTTACGTTCCGAAGAAAAAGGAATCTTCTCAGTAACTTTCCAATCCTGCTTTTTTTTAAATTTTTTCCGCAACGCATCCTGTGTATTATTTACATCATCAAAAATCCATGTCATTTCACTCATGACATCATTGATTTCTTCTGGTGATTTATCTTTCCATGGAACAACTTCTACTACATCCAGTTTTCCGGTCGTAATCGTTCCGGTCTTATCCAGACATAATACATTCACTCGAGCTAATGCCTCGATTGCTTCCATTTCCTGTACAAGAGCTTTCTTTCTCGCCAGTCTTCCTACACCAAGTACAAAAGACACACTTGTGAGGAGTACAAGACCTTCCGGAATCATACCGATCACGCCTGCTACTGTATTTACAATTGCATCTGATGTAGTCTCGGCGATTCCCTTCTGTGAAAGATAAAGCAGAATT
>CAKRON010000068.1 GCA_934373455.1 uncultured Marvinbryantia sp. | reverse complement strand
AATGAAATATGAAAAAAGAAATCATGGACCATGGTATCATACTTCTGCCACAGCGGAAGGGTGATGCACTGGTCTTTTCTTTTGCATTCTTCTGCATTTGGCAGATTGCATGCAACAGAAATCAATGGTCCGTCCGTCAGCTCGATGATTTCACCGACCATATATTCTTCCGGTTTTTTTGTCAGCATATAGCCGCCGCCTTTTCCGCGAAGACCTTTCAGAAATTGAGCCTTCACAAGGTTTTTTAAAATAATCTCCAGGTATTTTTCAGAAACATCCTGTCTCTGAGCAATAGCCTTCAAAGGAACATACTGGTCAGAAGGCTGCTGCGCCAGATCCAGCATCACTCGAAGAGCATAACGTGCTTTGGTAGATATCATAAAATTCTCCTTATATTTCATATGAAAATTTTGTCGAAAAAACGCTTAAGCGCCTTACATTCATTATATATCAAAAGGATAAGATTGTACACCGGAAAAGATTCGTGATACAATATAAATAATTGGGAATATTTCGGAATCGAAAAGTAGGAAGAAAGAATGGCAGCATGCGAAAAAAGATCAAACTTGTAATATTATTATTGAAATACAACTGGAAATCGTTACTGGGATTTGAACTCCTCTATAAGCTTCTTGGAGGTGCTATTGTAGTACCCGGAATTTATCAGCTCAGCCAGCTCATTATGAAAATAATGGGATATCATTATCTGACGCTGGAAAATTTAAAGAAATTTCTGAGGAACCCGTTTACCCTGGTGGTATTTATCGGAGTACTGTTGGCAGTCTGTCTGTATTTGATGTTTGACGCCAGTGCTTTGTTATTTCTGGCAGCCCATTCCTGGGAGCAGGAGAAGGTAACGGTTTTGCAGACCAGCAGATTTGCTTACAGAAATATGAAACGAGTTTTCCAGAAGGAAAATCGAAAAATAATCAGGGAGCAGATGATACTGTTTCCATATTTGAGTGCCGGCGTAATTATGAATATTCTGGCGACAGTAACGCTGCCGAATTTTATAAAAAGTGGTTTTTATTTTGCCAGATATGGACTGATCCTGGGCGGGATCATCCTGACATTGATTGGGGTCTGGAGACTTCAGTACATTTTTACATTTCCGTATTTTACACTGGAGAGCTGTAGATACAAAGAAGCACGAGAAAAAAGCAGGGAACTGAGCAGAAAAAATAAATGGAAAGACGGTATCGTGCTGGTCAGCGTACAGCTTCTGTTTTATGCCAGTTATTTTGTGCTGGTGGCAATCGGTATCCTGGTAGTGCTGGCAGTGGCGAAAGTTTTTTCTCAGCTTCGTATTCTGAATTATGTCTATACATCAGCCGTATGGGGGCTTTTGGAAGCAATTATGTTAATTGTAACAGCAGTTGGAACTCCGATCGGTTATATTACCATCAGCTGTCTTTATTTTCTTCACAAAGAAACCAACGTAGAGCCAGTCTGTCATAAAAATATTGACATTCAGCCGGTAGATGCAAAGAGCAGAAAAAAAGTCAGACTGACAGAAGGTATTGTGTTGATTACAGCACTTAGCGCGTGCACCATGTTGATTTATAATTCGGCGACAGAGCACATGAATCCGCAGGTGGAATATTTAAGGACAATAGAAGTGACTGCTCACAGAGGAGCGTCGGCATTTTATCCGGAAAATACAATGTCGGCTTTTGAAGGTGCAATTGAATTTGGGGCAGACTGGATTGAACTGGATGTGCAGCAAAGTAAAGACAGAGAGTTATTTGTCATGCACGACCATAGTTTTTACAGAACAACAGGACTACGGGATTTCAGCTGGAATCTGACGTTTGATGAAATTGAGCAGCTGGATGCCGGCAGTTTTTTCAGCGATACCTTTGCAGGCGAAAAAATACCGAGCCTGAGGGAAGTGATCGAACTGGCAAAAGAAAATCATGTCAGGCTGAACATTGAGATTAAGCCTTCTGTGAATGATGTGGAGATCGAAAAGGCAGTGGTGGATTTGATCAGAGAGATGGAGTTTGCAGATTCCTGCGTAGTCAGCTCTCAGATGTATAGTTCTTTGCAGAAAATAAAGGATTATGATCCGGAGATTTCAACGTTATATGTAATGAGCCTTGCCTATGGCAATATTAATCGGTTGAAGGCGGCAGACAATTTCAGTATGGAAGCCGGAAATGTCACACCATCTATGGTATCGAGAATCCATAATGCCGGAAAGCAGATCTTTGTGTGGACTGTGAATAACAGAAAGATCATTAATAGAATGATTGATCTGAATGTGGATAATATCATTACAGACCGTGTATCGCTGGTGCAGGAATGTATTTATGACGGTAAGCCAAATGATGTAATCCGTCAGTATGTAAAATTCTTAAGAGAATTATAGAAAAGGAAACGAATCAGATGAAACAGAAAATCAGATGTATTGCTTTTGACCTGGACGGAACAGCGTTAAACAGTCGGAAGCATCTGACAGAAAGAACCAGGCAGGCGATTGTGCAGGCTGCCGGGGCAGGAATACGGATCGTGGCAGCCACCGGAAGGACGTTTTCTTCGCTTGCACCTGAAATCCTGGAAATGTCAGAGATATCTTGTGCGATTACATCCAATGGAGCAGTGATAAACCGTATTCCGGATGGAAAGATTTTGTATGAAGATTATCTTGCACCCGAAAAGGTATTGCAGATTGTTGAGATGATCCGCTTCGAAGCGGTGGATACTGAGGTGTGTCTGGGAGGGCAGGCATATATAGGGCAGGAGTATTATGAGCGAATTCTAAATGGAAAAACCGAACGGGATATTCATTATGTGAAGACGACCAGACATCCGGTTGGAAATATTTATGATTTTATGGAAGAACATCAGGCAGAGATCGAAAATATCAATCTGAATTTTGCCTGTATAGAAGAAAAAGAACAGTGGCAGAAGAAGATGCAGAGTTTTTCAGGTGTTACACCGACGTCATCTTTTCTGTATAATGTAGAACTGGGAAGTGAACATACCAGTAAAGCCCATGCATTGTCTCAATTGATGAAAGAATGGAAGCTTTCTTCTGATCAGGTGATGGCTTTTGGCGACAGTGATAACGATATGAAAATGCTGGAGCTGGCCGGCACAGGAGTAGCCATGGCTAACAGTGTACAGGAAGTACTGGACGCCGCGGACATCATAGCGGAGAGTAATGATCAGGACGGAGTGGCGAAAGTGATAGAAGAACTGTTGAAGGAAAATATGTAGCATGAGAGAGAAAAGCCGTTATCAGATGAATGTGGCAGTAGTCATGAATAGCCTGCGGATGAGATCCGGGAAAGAATCTGCAGAAGCTGAGGCTGCCCGTGTATATAAAAAATTTTCGGAGACACGTCAGGAGCCGGTAAAGATGGCTACTGCTCTGTGGGGATTTTTCTTAAAAGATGGTATCGCGTCCAGCCAGAAACAGGAATTTTCTGCATATTTAAAACCAAGAGTGCGAAATGCTGTGGAGACTTTGATTGAAGAGGATGAACCGGAAAAGATTGAGGTGCTGGAACAGATGGGATGGTTTGGGCAGAAGGAACTGGAAGATTTTATAAAGATTGCCAGAGAACGCCAGAAGATTCAGGCACTGGTATATTTGATGAAACGAAAAGACAGCAAATATGGATATCAGGAAGAAGAGTTTGAATTGTAATGGATGAAACAGAAGTAAAAAGACAGCGATTATGTATTGAGATACTGCAAAACTGCAGAAATCAGCTCTATCATTATTTTCCGTATCTGGATGGTGCATTTGCCAGTGTGGGCTATCGATGCGCAGATAATATAAAAGGAATTTCCACAGATGGGGAAAACTTTCAGGCAGAATGTGGATATCTTATGAATCTGTATCGGAGAGATTCAGCCAGAGTCGTAAGAGGATATCTCCACATGTTGCTGCATTGTCTGTATCTGCATATTTTTCCGGAAAAAGAAGTGAAACCGGAACTTTGGAATCTTGCCTGTGATATTGCGGTGGAGCTGGTCATAGAAGGTGAAAAAATACAGGAACTGGCTTTGCCGGAAGATGGGGCAAGAAATCGGTTTATTTATAGCTTTGGTGGAAAAAAGTGCAGTGCCCAGCAGATTTATCAGATGCTGGAAAGAGAAGAATTGCATGAGAGCCATCAGCAGCTGGAGCAATGGTTTGCCTTTGACCGGCATCAGGACTGGTACGAAAGCCATACAGGAGAGCGCCGGGCGAAAACAAAGCAGAAATGGGAAAAAATTCTGGCTTATACCGGACAGAACCGTCATGATCAGAAACGAAAACGTGGCTCGCAGGAAGGAAAGAAAGAAGAATATCTTCAGCCGGCAGCAAAGAGCCGTTATGATTATAAGAAGTTTTTGAAGCGATTCACTTTCCCAAGGGAAGAAGTGGAGATGGATCTGGAAAGCTTTGATTATATTTTTTATCATTTTGGCATGGAAGAGTATGGGGATATGCCATTGATTGAACCACTGGAATATAAAGAAGTCAATCGAATGGAAGAACTGGTGATTGCGATTGATACTTCAGGATCCTGCAGCAGTGAGATTGTACAGCAGTTTCTGGCGGAGACTTACAGTATTTTAAGCGACAGAGAGAATTTTTTTCGAAAGATGAAGGTTTATATTATTCAGTGCGATTGTTGTATTCAGGATGTGGTTGTGATACATTCAGAAGAAGAGTGGAAAAATTACAGCAAGAATATCCGTATACAGGGAAGGGGCGGAACAGATTTCCGACCGGTATTTGCCTATGTGCAGGAACAGAGGCAGAAGAAAGAATTAAAAGACTTAAAGGCTTTGATTTATTTTACAGACGGTGATGGTATTTACCCAAGAAGTGCGCCGGATTATCAGACTGCGTTTGTTTTTCTGGAACAGACTCAGAAAATGGAACTGGTACCGGGATGGGCAGTGAAGCTGCTTGTATAGGAGAAAATGAAGATGAATATCAAAGAAGCAAAACAGGAAATCAGTCATACATTAAAAGCTTATCTGGAAAAAGATGAGCTTGGAAATTATTGTTATGCTCTGGTGCGTCAGCGTCCGATCCTTCTGATGGGACCTCCTGGAATTGGAAAAACTGCAATTATGGAACAGGTGGCAGAAGAAAATCAGGTAGGACTGGTTTCTTATACCATTACGCACCATACCAGACAGAGTGCGATTGGTCTTCCGAGAATTCGGGAAAAAGTATATGACGGAAAAGAAATGAGCGTAACAGAATATACCATGAGTGAGATTATCGATTCTGTTTATGCATGTATGGAAAAGACCGGAAAGAAAGAAGGCATTCTCTTTATTGATGAGATCAACTGTGCATCGGAGACACTGGCACCGACCATGCTGCAGTTTTTGCAGAATAAGACCTTTGGAAGTCATAAGGTGCCGGACGGATGGATGATTGTGGCTGCGGGAAATCCACCGGAATATAATAAATCTGTCCGGGAATTTGACATTGTGACACTGGATCGTGTGCGTAAGATTGATATAGAAGCAGACTGTGATATTTGGATGGAATATGGATGGAAGCATCAGATACACGGAGCCATCCTTTCATATCTGAATATAAAAAAAGAAGATTTTTATCGAATCGAAAATACTGTGGACGGCAAGTTTTTTGTAACGGCACGTGGCTGGGAAGATTTATCGGAACTTCTGAAAAGTTATGAAAGATTACAGATTCCTGTGTCAGATCAGCTGGTAATTCAGTTCCTGCAGCAGGAAGAAGTGGCTGGAAAATTTACGGCTTATTATCAATTGTATACAAAATACGGACAGGATTATGGAATTACCGGGCTGCTTGACGGAACACTGGAAAAAACAGAATGGGAAGAAAAAAAGAAGCTTGCAGAAAACGGTGGATTTGAAGAACGATTTACCGTGACCGGATTACTTCTGGATGGGTTGAACCAGAGATTCGAAGTATGTTCTGAGAAGAAAAAATGCATTCATATGCTGTATGAGGCATTGAAATACTGGAAAAACTATCAGACAGAAAAAGAGACAGTGGATGTTCTGGCAGACTTTATACAGGAACGAAAAGAACAGAGACAGATCAAACAAAACACAGGCATGCTGACTATTCAGGAAGCAAAAAGAGAACGGTGGCTGACTGATCAGTTGGAATGCTATGAATTGAAACTGAAAGAACAGCATATCCGGAATCGAGAAGAAGGATTTGCACTTATAAAAGGATGGTTCGAAGAAGAAGTGCAGAGACAGAATGCTTTGCAAAAAGAAATGGGAGCATGCCTGGAACGAGGATTTCAGTTTCTGGAAGATGCCTTTGGAGATGGACAGGAAATGGTACTGTTTGTGACAGAACTGTCAAAGAATGAGCGGATTATGGAGTATGTATGTGCTCACGGCTGTGCCCCATATTTTCGTTACAGTGACCGGCTTTTGTACCGGAAACGAGAAGAAGAATTAAAAAAAGACTGTGAAGAACTGACTTCTGAATAAGAAGTGGAGGAGAAAAAGATGGATATATTAGTAGTGGTAGATATGCAGAATGATTTTATTGACGGAGCACTCGGTACACCGGAAGCGGTATCTATTGTTCCGAAAGTCATGGTAAAGATGATGAATTTTGATGGACTGGTGCTGGCAACCAGAGATACCCATGGGGAAGATTATCTGGATACTCAGGAGGGAAAGAATCTTCCGGTGAAGCATTGCATTAAGGGAACACATGGATGGGAAATCAAAGATGAAATAGCTCAGCTTATGGCATCCCAGCCAATTGACAAGCCGACCTTTGGAAGTGAGGCACTTGGAAATATTCTGAAAGAGTTAAACAGTAATATGGAACCGATTGACAGTATTACACTGATTGGGCTTTGCACTGATATCTGTGTAATTTCAAATGCAATGCTTCTAAAGGCATTCCTGCCGGAAGTCTCGATCAAGGTAGATGCCTCCTGCTGTGCTGGCGTAACACCGGAGCGTCACGAAACAGCTTTGGAAGCTATGAAGGCGTGTCAGATTGAGATTGTATGAGAAAGGTGTTTGAGATATGGAGCGATATGATATTGCGATTATAGGTACGGGTCCGGCGGGAGTGTCGGCAGCAATTACGGCGAAAGTCCGTAATAAAAAGATTTTGCTGTTTGGTTCAAAGAAAAGCAGTGAGAAGGTGTATAAAGCTGCGCAGATCCAGAATTATCCGGGATTACCGGATATCAGCGGGGAACAGCTGGCGCAGCAGTATCAGAGGCAGCTGGAACAGTTGGAGATTCCGGTTACAGAAGAACGTGTCAGTGCCGTATATGCCATGGGAGAATATTTTGCGGTGCAGGCATCAGGAAAGATGTATGAAGCATCTGCGGTGATTTTGGCAGCAGGTGTAGTACAGGGCAGGACATTTCCGGGAGAAAAAGAATTCCTGGGAAGAGGAGTCAGCTACTGTGCAACCTGTGATGCTATGCTATACCGTGGAAAGACAGCTGCAGTGATCGGATATACGGAAGAAGCCCAGCGGGAAAGCGAATTTCTGGCAGAACTGGCAGGAAAGGTGTATTATCTTCCAATGGGAAAAGAGGAAGTACATCTGCCGGAATCTATAGAGATTATCAGGGAAAAACCACTGGAAATCACAGGACAGGATCTGGTAGAATATTTGAAAACAGATGCGGCAGAATATAAGGTGGATGGAGTATTCATACTTCGTGACAGTGTATCTGCCGAACAACTGATACCGGGACTTGAGATCGAAGAAGGTCATGTAAAAGTGAATCTTCAGATGGAGACCAACATTCCGGGCTGTTTTGCCTGCGGAGATGTGGCAGGTAAACCATATCAGTATGTGAAGGCAGCCGGTCAGGGAAATGTGGCAGCCTTGTCTGCGGTATCCTGGCTGACCAGCCAGAGACTGAAAAAGCAGAGATAACTGGAGTTGACAATAAAACAAACGGGTTATCGTGTAAACAACAATTTTCAAGTCGAACGTCCGTGAGACTTGGCGCGTGATTCTGGTCAGCGAAGCTGACATATTCTTTACAGAATCACTGCGCATCCTCGCGGAGCGTTTATCTCAGTCGGAGATTTGACTCCCACTGAGACTAATTTGTTATAACTCACCACCTGAAGAGGTGGGAGTCTTCTCGACTGAGATAAAATAGAATATACAGGAGGAACAATCATGGTAAACGTAATTTCAAACAATGATTTAAGCGAAGCAAAGAAAGAAAAACTGGCACTGCTGGATTTTTCAGCCACCTGGTGCGGACCTTGCAGTATGCTGGCACCGGTACTGAAAGAATTATCGGAAGAACTTGCAGGAGAGGTGGCAGTATACAGTATCGATGTGGATCAGAATTCACAGCTTGCCGTTGAATATAAGATTATGAATATCCCGGCACTGGTTCTGTTAAAGGACGGTGAGAAAGCAGGCATGACCGTGGGATTCCAGCCGAAAGAAAGCCTGAAAAAATTCATTGAGGAATACAAATAATGATTGAGCGGGTGTTACCATTTCAGTTTATTAAGAAATCTCCTCTCTATGGAAGCTATCAGGGGATGAACTACCGGGTAACAGAGATGAAAGGGCAGCTGGAAGTGTGCACATTTCCAGGCCCTTTCGCATTTTGGCACACTCCGGAAGAAAAAAAGGAATATCAGTATTTTGACTATTCAGAAGAGGGATATGAGAAGGCTATTCAGTACCTGAATGAAGCCTTTGAAGCAAAAAACTGGCGGGATGAACAGCTGCCATTTTAAAGGAGAAATGGATGAACAAGAGAATGATACTGATATTCGATTTGGACGATACTTTATATGATCGTGCAGAACCTTTTCGAAAAGCGTTGGAAGCGGCTGCCGGATTGAAGATAGATGGAGATGTGCGGGCATGGTATGGCATTTACAGCCGGCACAGCCAGGAGATGTTTGAAGCAAATGCCAGAGAAGAGATCACTCTGGAGGAATCCCATGTTTTAAGAATCCGCCATGCGGCAGCAGAACTGGGAATACATATGACAGCAGAACAGGAAGTGGCATATCAGCGTTATTACGAGAAGGCGCAGAAAGATATTGTCATGAGTGATACGATGAAAGAACTGTTGGACTTCTGCTGCAATGCCGGGGTTCTGATGGGGGTACTGACTAATGGACCGGTAAAGAACCAGAATAGAAAAATTCAGACATTGGGGCTGGAGAAGTGGATACCGAAAGACCGGCTGTTTATATCTGAAGGAATCGGATTCACCAAGCCGGACGTAGAAGCATTTCATTATGTAGAAAAAGCCCTGCAGGTCAGCTCAGAAGAACTTTGCATGATAGGTGACAGCTACAGCAGTGATATTGCAGGGGCGATACAAGCAGGGTGGAAGACCATCTGGCTGGATAAGAATCAAACAGAGATTCAGAACGAGGGAAAAAAGGCAGATCTGACGGTCAATACGGAAGAACAATTACTGAAGAGAATAAAAAGAGCATAACAAAGAAATGGGAAGAATATATGAAGGATTTTTCTTTTTGGGAAGAGTACGACGGAGTATCAGCAGGTAGTGGGCGGGGAGAAAAAGTCTGGCTGCTAAATCCAGATACAAATCAAATCGGATTATTTAAATTTAAAAAAGATAAAGGAACAACGGATCACGTTTCGGAATGTATAGCATATGAAATAGCTGAATTAGTTGGTATTCCCTGTGCAAAGTTTGAACTTGGAATTTATAAGAACAGAGAAGGATCTATGAGCTATAATATTGCAGATGAAAAAGATGTGTCATTGATAGAAGGAATATATTGTATAACTGCCATATACGCTTCATATGATCCAAATGAAATGATGGACATGGAGACTGGGAAAAGGTATTCTTTAGAGATGATACAGGATGCATTGGAATCTTTCGGATTATTTGAGGAGTTCCTAAAAATTCCGGTTTTCGACTTTTTGATAGGAAATTCAGACAGACATCAAAGTAATTGGGCGCTATTACAAAAAAATGAAGAAATTTGTTTGTGCCCTTTGTATGATAATGGTTCTTCTTTATGTTCCTATGTATCAAATGAAAAAGTAGAGCAATATTTAGGAAAAGATAAGCTATTGTGGCACTCATTGATAGATACGAAATCCAGATCAATAATAAGAATTCATAGTGACGATAAAAAGAAACCAACACATTTAGAAGTTATAAAATATTTGCATACATATTATTATTTACAAACGAAAGATATAGCTTATTCAATAATAGAAAAAGTAACACAAGATAATATTCAGGAAATATTAGAGCATTATACAGAAGAATTGGGATCTTTAAAACAAGAATTGTTAGAAAAATATATAATGTCAAAGATTGATTTATTAAAAGACATTTATCAGAATGAGGAAAATAAACCATGTCAATGAAAGATGGAAAAGACCGCCTGTATTTAATTTGGAAATCTGATAAATCCAGAAAACAATACGTAGTAGGTGAGTTGACAAAAAATGGAGGATTTGAATTCCATTATAAAAAAGAAGAATTAGAAGAAGCGTTAGCGGATGGTTTTAAACCATTACTTTGTTTTGAGGATTTTGGCAGGGTATATACTAATACAAAATTGTTCCCTGTTTTTTCAAGCAGATTACCAGATAGAAAAAGAAAAGATATAGAAAAAATTTTAGAAAAGTATAATTTAAAAGAATATGATGAATATCTGCTCTTGAAAAGAAGTGGGGGCAGATTGCCAATTGACAATTTTGAGTTCATAGATCCAATATTAGATAAGGATAAAAAACAGACGAGAATATTTTGTATTGCAGGCGCAAGACATTATCTGGGATGTGTTGGTGAACAGGGTGAGAATTCTGTACAGGTGACACGTGGAGATGAGGTATTGCTGGAAAGAGACATCGAAAATCAACATGATAAGAATGCAGTAAAGATCTTAACAGAAAAAAAGGATATGCTTGGATATTTGCCGAGATATTATAGTGAAAGTGTTTCATATTTATTACTGCATGATGTGGATATCGTTTGCCACATTTACAGCGTGGATAAAGGATCAAATTGTAACGAATGCATACGAATTAAGATGGATATAAATCATAAAAGGTAACGGGTGAATGGAAATATGAACAAGAACACGAAAAAAGTACTGGCTTTTGAGATCAAATCAGGAAAAGAACAGCTAATCAGGAACTGCTGTGCATCTATGGGCGCTGACTATCGACGTATGCTGCCGTCTGATCATAAGAAGACACTTGGAAGTTTGGCGGGAATTGCAGGAATTCCTGCAAAGACAACAGCTGATTCTATGGGAGAAAAGATAGAGAAAGAAATGCTTGTTTTTTCAGGATTTGATTCAGATGAATTAGAAGCATTTCTGGATCTGTACCGGATGCAGGGAATCGAGAAGGTAAATTACAAGGCAACAGTAACCATGTATAATATATTCTGGACACCGGAAATGCTGTATCAGGAGCTGAAAAAAGAACATTTGGCATAGATCATTCAAAAAGGCATTTTTAGCAATTTTATCATAGCTAAAAATGCCTCTGTTTTTATTTGGAACTTATGCCATTGGATTGACATGAATCATAATGTGTTTAATATTATCGAAATTTTTTTCTACCTGATGGTGGACATGTTCTGCTATTGCATGTGCTTCTGTCAGAGATTTATCACCATCAACAGCGATCTCGGCATCGATATAGATTTTATTGCCGAACATTCTGGTATGAAGCATATCTATGCGGTCAACACCTTCCTGACTGGAAATGAAATCAGATAATTTTTGTTCATATTCATCACTGCAGGCGGTATCCAGCATTTTAGAGACAGCATCTTTGAGAATGTCAAAAGCTACTTTGATGATGCAAATTGCAATGGCTACACTGGCAATCGGATCCAGAATCGGGAAACCGAGCATAGCACCTCCAATACCAATCAATGAGCCAATGGAAGAGAGCGCATCTGATCTGTGATGCCATGCATCTGCCATAAAAGCAGCTGAATTTAATACTTTTGCATAATATCTGGTGTACCAGAACATGCCTTCTTTTGTAGCGATGGATACGACAGCAGCAATCAATGCAACTGCGCCAGGTGCTTGAAGATTCTCATAATGTCCGGCAAAGATGGTTTTTAGACCGGAGAGTCCGATCATCAGACCGGTACCAAAGAGGATAGCACCAAGAAGTAAGGAAGCTACACATTCCAGCCGTTCATGACCGTAGGGATGCTCCTTATCAGGAGCCTGCATGGAAAGTTTGATGCCAAGCCATGCAATAAAGGTTGCAAAAACATCGGATAGTGAGTGAATTGCGTCAGATACCATCGCACTGGAATGACCGATGATTCCGGCAAAAAACTTAAATAAAGAAAGAACAATATTGCCGATAATACCGATAGAAGTAACGCGGTTGACGATAGTCTGCGGATCCCGCGAAGAATCCTTTGTCATTGTGTTTGTCATAAATAAGACTCCTTCCTGTGATAGGGTAATACATACCATAGGTTCTGCCTTGTGAACCTGGTATAATACAATAGTGCGTGATACTCTTTTGTGTCACATTCGCTTTCACAGATTTTTAAAAATTTCGTCAGAAATCATAATAGGCTGGAAGATTTCATCTCCCAGCCTATAAAAAATCTGCGGAACCGTATCTACTGTCCCACAGATATCGAATCTTATTACATCGAATTATCTGTTGCCGCATCAGCGGCCCGGCTCTCTGAACACAAATGCTTCGTGTTGCAGTGCCTGCTCAGTTTGTACTGTTGATTGCGCATTTCATACGAAATGTAATGCAGTGCAAAGAGATCTTTTATAAAGTAGCACAGATGAAAAGTGATGTCAACAGCTTCAAAAACTAATCTTTCTTATGATATTCTGACAGAATATTGTATATGCTAACCCGGGGCAGGCACGGGCAAACAGATAGATAAAGGCGAACACACTTGTAATAAAAAAGAACATCTATTATACTGGGGAATAAGTGACATTGACATACAGGTAAGTTCTGAGAAGTTTAGAAGAAAGAGGACGAAAAAGATGAATACACAAAAGATAACACTTCCGGATCACGATGCTGTGATTTTCGATATGGATGGGACACTGGTGGATTCCATGTGGATGTGGAAGGAGATCGATATTGAATATCTGAAGAGATATGGGATTACGACGCCGCAGAATCCAAAGCAGTTAGAAATCATTCAGAAAGAAATTGAAGGAATGAGTTTTACGGAAACTGCGATTTATTTTAAAGAAAGATTTGCTATCACTGACAGTCTGGAAAAGATCAAACAGGACTGGAATCAGATGGCATATGAAATCTACTGTACAAAAGTGCCTTTTAAAAAAGGTGCCCTGAAATTCCTGGAGCATTGTAAAGCCAATGGAAAGAAGCTGGGGGTAGCAACCAGTAATTCAAGAGAACTGGTGGATGCAGTGGGAAAGATTCTTCATTTTGACCAGTATTTCGATTGTATTATGACTTCCTGCGAAGCAAAGAAAGGCAAACCGGCACCTGACGTATATCTGGCAGTTGCAGAACAGCTTGCTGTAGAGCCACAGAAATGTCTGGTTTTTGAAGATCTTCCGGCGGGAATCAAGGCAGGAAATGCA
>CAKRON010000067.1 GCA_934373455.1 uncultured Marvinbryantia sp. | reverse complement strand
AATGATGATGCAAAATCATTTTCTGTCCAATACGAAAACATAGATTTACTGTATTCCATGAAATTGTCCGCAGAAATCTCTTCATACTGTTCAGGTTCATTTTCCTTTTTATCAGCAGGCATATCATATTCTCCTGCCTGTTCGCCATCACCCTGCTCCATCCTTTTTACAATATGTTCAAAAATATCTCTCTTACTCTCATAATGCCTATACAATGCACCTTTTGTCATGCCAAGCTCACCCGCAATCTGACTGACAGAAACTGCTTCGTATCCATCTCTCGCAAATAAATGCAATGCAACAATCAATATATCTTCTTTTGTAGTATTTGACATACTCAAACCTCCCGCTCCGCAAAATAAACGACCGTTCACATCCCAATTATAGTAAACGGTCGTTTATTTGTCAAGTCAGATATTTATAAGCACTTTTACATATCTTTGTTAATGACTATTTTATTTTTGATCTTTGGTTCATTCACAATTTTTGGCATAATTTTTCCCCCTGTTGGTATAATAAAATTTCTGTTACTATTTTCTCATACCAACAGGGGGAAAGAAAGGTTGAACTTGACACCTTGAATCCTTGAAAACCGCTTATTTACGGCGGACATCTTTATCCGCCGTTAACTATTCTCAGACTTTTTTCCACTTTTGGGAAAAGATTTCATTTATTATATTTATTATTTTTTTGCCTTGCAAAAATAAAAAGCATGATTAATAAAGTAACCGGGAACAAAAGTCCAACTCCCATACCTGCACGAATATTGTCCCCTGCACTTTGTGTAACACGTCCAACAATCCCCGGACCTATGCTTCCACCCAGATCCCCAGCCATAGCAAGCAAAGCAAACATAGCCGTTCCACCTGCCGGAAATCTTTCTGATGAAATACTGATTGTACCGGGCCACATAATCCCAACAGAAAAGCCACAGATAATACATCCCATCAAACCTGATATCGGATTCGACGATACAGAAGCAAGAAGGTAACATACCACACATAAAACTCCAGATCCGATCATAAATTTCATCAGATCCATTTTATCACCATATTTTCCGAAAATTAT
Organism: uncultured Marvinbryantia sp.; assembly: GCA_934373455.1. GTDB lineage: Bacteria > Bacillota > Clostridia > Lachnospirales > Lachnospiraceae > Marvinbryantia. The sequence goes on along the minus strand of CAKRON010000067.1, from coordinate 13,041 downwards.
ACGACTGATCCCCATTGTAACAGCAAACATGCAGGGACCGGCCAGGTCACCAACTGTCTTTGACAGCCCCAGAGCAGCCTCCGCATAAGCAGATGCCCATTGTGCCATAGCCAGTTCTGATGCACCGGAGCAAATCATTAAACATATGGAAAGCCAGAAAAGAGGTTTTCGAAACAGTTCTTTTATTCCCATTCCTTCCCCCTCATCTACCAAATGCTCGATCGGACAGGTTGCAAAATTATAGATATTTATGGCCGGAACAAGTGCCCATAAAACAGCCAGCCATTTCCAGCTGTCCATACCAAACACCGCAAAAAACAGTGTGGAGATCACAATCGTTCCCACTGCTCCCCAACAATAAAAAGAGTGAAGCAGACTCATCGTTGCCTCTTTGTTATCAAATGGACACGCCTCCACTATCGGGCTGCAAAGCACTTCAATCAGACCACTTCCGACTGCATATACAATCACACTCAGGATAATTCCAACAAGCGGTTCCGGCAAAAGATCCGGCAAAAAAGCCAGACCAACCAATCCTGCTGCAGAACATACCTCAGAAGTAACAATACAGATACGATACCCTATTTTGTCCACAAACTTTGCACAAAACAGGTCTACCAACAACTGTGTAAGGAAAAAGCAGGTAGAAATCAATGCGATTTTTCCAAGTGCAATCTGATAATCATTATGAAATTTTAAAAATAACAATGGGGCAAAATTAGCTGCAATTGCCTGTGTAATAAATCCCATATAACAGGCTCTTTTTGTTTTCCGATAATTTGGCATGGTCATCACTCCTTTTGTTTTCTACAACATATTTTAATCACATTTCCATCCTCACACAGAAAGCATCCTTCATAATTTTCCGATATATAACGAGGCTCATAATTAACGGTAAATCCCGCTTCTATCAGATCGATCATTAATTTATTTACCTCACTCTTATTGTCAACATACAGAGAAAGACTCTTTCCTGATATGGAATTTTCTATTTTCACCATTATTTTCATAAGATATTAAAAATCACCAATCCTTATTTCACTTTCATTTAACCATTTAAATATCATATTCTTTCACCTCGCTTTTTTATTGAATTATATAACATAATATTTTTGTTTTCATTGATTTATTTCCGAAATTTATTGTATAATATCGTAAAGTATGTTTCAAAGAAGGAAGTTTCTATGAATATAAATACACCCTATACTAAAATCATTACAGATGAAGATTTAATGGAGACAGTTCAACACGGAAGTAATCTCTATCCTTTCCAGTTTTATTATGAAGATCTGTCAGTTTTTGATTTCAACTGTATCGAATGGCACTGGCATACAGAATTGGAGTTTATTTATATTGAATCCGGAACCGTTACTTTGTGGATTGGAGAAGACCAATTTAATTTAACCGAAGGAAATGGTATATTCATTAATACAAAGGTACTCCATCGCCTTTATTCTCCCTCAAAAGCCCTTATTCCCAATTTTGTATTTATGCCTTCTTTTATCGCCCCTTGTGACAGCCTGATTTATCAGAAATATATTCTGCCGATCATTTCTTACCCATTGCCATTTCTCATATTTCATAAAGAAGTATGCTGGCAAGCAAAAGTTTTATCTATCATGCGGCAAATTATTTCTGCACAGGATTCCGTTTTATCCAAAGAACTCCTTACCAGTTCTCTCCTTCAGAATCTCTGGCTGGAAATATTTGAAAACACAGACATTTCAGACCAGGAAGAATACAAGGAGCATTCAACCGCTTCTCAAGCCCGGTTACAGCTCATGATGCAATTTATCCACCTAAATTACTCACGGAGTATCTCATTGGATGACATTGCAGAACAGGCAATGGTCAGTAAGAGTACCGCTTTGAATCTGTTTCGGAAATATTTACATATAACACCGGTTAACTATCTCATTAACTACCGGTTAAAACAGGCCGGTCAGTTGCTTTCAAAAACTGAGAAAAAAGTCAGTCTCATTTCTTCTGAGACAGGATTTCATAACGTTGATTATTTTTGCAGATTATTCAAAAAACGCTACAAATTAACCCCAACGGAATACCGGAAACAGAAGCTCTTTCTGTAAACCTGTTTACCATATTTCCTAAAAGAAAAAGGCACCTCCAACAGTTTCATGGAGACGCCTTTTTGATATGATTCATGTTTCTCAAACTAATATATGACTCCATATCCTTTGTTCGCGCTGGATATGCCTTATCTACTACAGCCTTTTAGCAATTTCATTAAACGTATTAATACAGTCATCCCCTTCCCAAAAAAGGAATTTCAGATAAAGATTTTCAAATATCTCCAGTTCATACCCCTTATCAGCCATATGAACCTGCGCAGCGCCAAGAGTATCCATAATCCGTTTCTCATCCTCCTGACTTTCAGCCCTCTTCCTTACGATCTGTTACCTTCACTATCGCTTCCTGCGCCTCAATCACATAACCGCATTCACAGACCGCATCCTCCATGATTCTTCCTCTCAACAAAAATACTTCTATGTCCCTGCCGCATTTTGGGCAAATCCTGTCCTCGATGATTGGCGATTTGTTTTTATCTTCACATCCGAAAGCAATCATAAGTTCTCTCCTCCTATTCTCTGTACAATATCTTTTACTTCTTTTACCAGCTCCGGGCTGCAGTCATACGGGGATTTTTTACGCCCAGTTCCAATGCGAGGCGTTTTACATTCCGGTATGTCTGGATGTTTCTGGCGCCGGACTCAATCACTAGTATTTTCCAGACAGACACAGCCGCCTCCCGCCGTATCTACTGTTCCAAGCAGAAGCAGCCTGCAGTTTTTCCAAACGCATCTTCTCTGCCTCCTATAAGCCCAGCTTCTGCACAATATCATGGAGCGCGCTGCGTACAGGTGAATCCTTCGGGAGCCAGACGATGGGTTTTCCATCGCAGTCATACTGATACACGTCCTGATCCTGCGGCACGACGCCCAAAAGTGTTAAGCCCTGTTTTTCAACTTCTTCCATAGTTCCTGCATCAATCTTTCCTTCCGGAGCCCGGTTCACAATCAATCCCACCATTTTCGGTTTGAAATTCAGTTCTTTCATCAATGCCGCAATTCTGCCTGCAGCCTGGACGCCTCTTCTGGAACAGTCGCTGACTAAGATGGCAATTTCCATTGTCGGAATCAGCCCCCGGCTGATATGCTCCATACCGGCCTCATTATCTACCACCACATATGGATAGTGGCTCTGCAGCTTCTGTATCTGTGTTTGTACCAGACCGTTCACAAAGCAATAACAGCCCTGCCCCTGTGTGCGTCCCATTACCATCAGATCATAATCATTTTCCTCCGTAATGGCGTCTGCCAACCGCGCTTCCAGATATGCCTGCTTCGTCATTCCAGCAGGGATCTGATAGCGGCTGTCCACACCGGCTCTTTCAATTTCCTCCCGCAGTTCTCCCAGTGTGCATTCAATTTCCACACCAAGGACCTCATTCAGGTTCGCATTTGCGTCCGCATCCACTGCCAGAACTGGTTTTTTCCCGCTTTCACACAAATACTGAATCAGCAGGCCTGTCAATGTCGTTTTCCCTACGCCGCCTTTTCCTGCAACTGCTATGATATGTCCCATTTTGTTACCCCTCTTTCATTTTGTACGCTATGTCCTTTTTCTGAACATGGTGTTGATTTTTATATCCAAAATCATTATAATAAAACCATCCAATAATTCAATCGTCAATATTTTCACATTGATAGGTTTCTGAACAGAATCCGAAAATTGTACAGAAATGAAAGGAACTCTCATGGACAAAACACAAAAAACAGACCGGCGCACCAGATACACGCGCCACACCATTAAAGATATTCTGCTGGAAGAACTGAAAACCAAACCATACAGTAAAATTACCGTGACAGAAATATGCAAAAAGGCAGAAATGAACCGGGGAACTTTCTACCTTCATTATTACGATATCGATGATGTCCTGAACGACATTTTAGAGGATTTTCTTTCAGATACGTCCGGCGTTCTGGATCATATCCTTTGTCCTTATAAACAGACCTGCACCTATCCGTTCTGTGAAAAAATCCGTTCCTCATCCCATTATCAGGTGCTGTTCTTTGATGATGTCACATCCGCCCGTATGCTGGAGAAACTGGCGGATCTCGGCAAGGAGGATTTTGTTACTCACCTGATGAAAAACAGCCTCCTGACCTTTGAAGAGGCGGAAGCTGTCTTTTATTTTCAGATGAATGGATGCCTTGCGATCAACCGCATGATGCTCAAAAATCATTGCAGTGACTGGCGGAAAATACAACAGACCATTGATCAATTTATCAAGGGAGGATTGGAAACCTTCCTGATACATGACCAGCGTGAAGCGCTTTGGTAGAATATATTTTCCCTTTTTCAGCAATATAATACACTTTCAAGCGCTTTCGAAAGATTGTGTTTATATATCCCTGCAACACCAACACTGCAAAACTGCCCGCAAAAAGCAGGAGAGATTTTTTCTCTTCTTTCTTCAGGAGAAAGAGATACATGGTACATGCTCCCCATTCTGCAAGGGCTGTACAAATCCTCGGTATATCCTGATAAAATTCCATCACTTACGCCTCACCCATATGTCTCATCAACTGTTCCATAATTTCTTCATCCGGCTGATTGGAATCTTTTCTCCGGTAATGATACAGCTGCTTCCGGATATCCCTTCCACATATTTCATATTGACCAGCTACCCTTTCCCACACCGGAAAAATCCATAAGGATGATATCAAACTGTCCTCTATAATTCTCCGTGATATCTTCACCGTCAGCAAATATTGTCCTGCACCCACGAAATCATTTTCCAGCCGCAGACAGGACAGCGGGGAATATGTTCCGGGAAAATCTTCGGAACCTGAATATCACAGTTTGTTGTCAAAATGAAGTATTCCTTTTCCTTCAAAATCTCCAGAAAGTCAATGTACGGCTATCCCACAGGCGCTTCTTCCATAAATTTAATATAGCGGGAATAAAAACCCCACTGTTGCTCCGGCTTTGAGTAAACATGATAGAACCCCTGAAAAGACTTTGGATTCCATAGGATTCCTCAAAATCATGAAATTTTCTTCAAATACGGCGTTATGATGATAGTGGTTATAACCTGCCGCACCGGAAAGCCCAGAGCCTGCTCCTACAAGCACTGCATCCGCCTGCCAAAGCAATTCTGCTGCGGTTTTGATACTTTCCGCTCTCATTACATCTTTCCTCCGGAAATTTTTTTTGTATCTGCCAGTACTTTTGCAATATCCTCCCGGATTGCCAATCCCTTATTCTTTAATTCCTCCAGAAGAAGGGCATCCTTTGGATTAATGGTGATATAAAAGGCATCCGGATATGCGTATGTCAGATTCCAAAACGGTTCCTGGATAAATATCGGCGTCATTCAGCTTATGTAATATTTCCACGGAATCGTAAAGCCCGTCATGGCACCGGCTGCTGCACTGGAAATACCGCCAGTCTCCCTGAATTGCGCTGATTTTTTCCTCTGGGAACAAGCGGGTAAATTGTGTGTCCTGATTGGTTGTCAAGATATAGTAGTTTTTGTCTTTCAAAATTTCAGACAAATCATAATAGGGCTGACCGGTCTTGGCGTCCAGGATCATGCACAGGTTCCTTGCAATGAACGCCCACCGTTCCTCGCTGGTGCGGTATCGGTAATAGAATCCGTCAAAGGAATTGTGGTAACCATACTTTTTCTCAAAGTCGCTCAAATATTCTACAAAGTCCTTATCCCGTTCATAGTAGTGCCGATAGCCTGCGGCAGCCGACATCCCAGAAGCTGCTCCCACAACGATGGCTTCGGTCTCTTCGATATGTTCAGCAAGTAACTTTACTTGTTCCTCATAGCTTTTATTCTTTGTCGTTATCATCTTTACAATACTCCTGTTCCTGTATTTTTAGTTTTGATAAAAAAATTTCTCCGACTGTAACCGCATCCTCCATACTCAGATAGTGGTCAGCACTTCTGCTAAGATAGAGCTTTCCAGACGCTTCAAACTCTTCATCCGCAAACCATATCTTCAGCCAGACCGGATAATTAGGCAGAAAGTGAAATACTGCACACAGATCGGCATTGCTGTCTGCAAATTCTGCCCCAAGTGCTTTGCAAATTTTCCGAATGCAATCCGGTGTTTTTCCATTCAGAAATCTCTGAAGTTCCTTTTCCATGTCATGGTCAAACTTCGTCCCTCTGATAAGGCCATCCTTTAAGCCTCCAAACGTAATGACCTGATCAGAAACCGCAGTCCCGTCTGCCAGAGCCAAATAATGAAGAATCACCAGTTGATGCCATTCCTCAAGCCTGGGAGAAAATGTATATTCAGGAACTGCAATCCGAACCGTTTGGTTCAGGCTTTGTAACTCCAATACTCCATCACTTTTGTGAAAGACTGCTCTGCTTCTTTGTGCTATGTTATCCAGAGACAGATGTTTTACCTGTTCCCTGGCGGGACGAAGCATCTCGCTAAAGGCCCTGTTGTGCGGAAGCGTATCTTTAAAAAAGCTGTCCATTTTTTCACATCCCTTCCGCAGCATCTTTCAGCACCTTTGCAATATCTCCCTTAATGACCATTCCCTTTTCCTCTATGTCTTTGGGCAGGAAATCATATTGTGCGTTTACAGCGATATAATAGGCATCCGGAAGGTTCAGCGTCAGGTTCCAGAAAGGTTCCTGTATAAACATCGGCGTCATTCTCCCTACCCCAAGTTCCAGAAAGAGTATCTTTTTCTCTTTGTTGTTCATGATATACTTTGAGATTTTCTGATATTGCTCATCATATTTTCTTCCCTGCAGGAAATTACCGTAACCGCGCACCCACGGAAATGCCTCCGCGCCGCAGACCGGACAACGCGGGATCAGCTCTTCGGGAATACTTGTGCCGTCTCCCATGACTTCTATCATGTTTTCTACCGGCTTTACCGCATCCCATGTTCGGTCGCAGCACTGTCTGGAACACTGAAAAAAGCGATGATCCCCCTGGATCTGCGCTACCTTCTCCTCCGGATAAATCTTGACAAACTGTGTGTCCTGATTCGTGGTCAGAATAAAGAAATCTTTTCCCTGAAGAATAGCGTCCAAATCCAGATAGGGTTCCCGGACAGGCGCGGTCTGTGTCGTATGCAGGAAGGTAGCCAGATAAGCCCAGAATTCTCCACGGGTCTTATATGGATGCCCCATGCCTGCAAACGCTCCTTTAAACCCATATTTTTCTGCAAACTTTCCGAAATATCGGCGAAAGGACGGTGTATCCTCATAGTAAAAATCCCCGCCTCCCGCGGAAGACAGTCCAGAAGCGCCGCCAACTACAATGCAGTCTGCTTCTTTTATTTTTTCAATCAATTTCTCAATCTGCTTTTCGTAAGGCAGTGGCTCTCTGTCGCTTAATCTGACCGACGTTTTTCCGGCGGCATACGTTCCATAATATCTGGAATAATTCCTCTGTGTCTGTATAACCAGATTTTCATACATACTCATTTGCATTTCCTCCATCATTGGTTTCTTTCTTCTGCGGCCCGTCTCAGCCGTCCCAATATCTCTATCATATCTCCGTCAAGACCATAGGATTTTTCCGCAATCTCATCCGGAATATAGATCTCTCCTTTGTTGATCGTAATATAAGCAGCATAAGGCTCTTTCTTAACCAGATTCATAAGCGGTACCTTGATCAGTTGATTTCTCCAACCGATTCCCAGCTCCAGAACAACCAACTTTTTCCCATGATATTTCTGAACAAAATTCTGAAACCGCCTCTGTATCTCCCTGTCTGCAGCCGTCATATATCTCTGGGGCGAATGTCCAATCATGGTTCCGCCGCATTTCGGGCACCTGGGCACAAGCTCCGATGGGATTTTCATGTTCTTCTCGGACGCTGCCATATCCGGGATCAGCGGAAATAAGGGATACAGGGTATCATGGCAGCCCTGCTCGCACTGCATTTTCTTCCAGCTTCCCTCAATCTCCCAGATGCAGTCCGGGGAAAATCCGGCAAGTTCAAAATGATTTTCTCCGTTGGAAGTCACAAAGAAATACGACTTGTCTCCGATGAGCGTTTTTAATGCCTCCGTATTGGGGCTGCCCGTGTACCCAATGCTATAATGATGAATTAGCCTGCTCAAGAATGCCCATTTTACTTCTTCCGAGGGCCAGTCGGCAAAAAGCCCTGAAAGGATATTCCGAATCCCATAGGCTCTTTTAAAATCTCCGAAAACCTCTTCAAAAGCCTGATTATCCGCAAAAATATGAAGCCCCTCCGAAATGGAAAATCCGTTGCTTGCACCGATTAAAATTGCATCTGCCTCTTTCAGTTTATCTGCTATTTCTTTATATTCGCTCATAAAACAGTCTCCTTTCCATGCGTCAACTTCTTGACACACTGTATAGAAAAGATTATACTGTATATAACACAAAAAGTCCTATCCAACATCATTCGGATAGGAACAATTCTTTACAAATACTAAATTTTTGTATAACATTTTTATGGAGGAAAGCAAATTGACAGTAAGAAAAACAGATCGAAGAACCCTCATAACCAAAGGCATGATTAAGGATGCGCTTCTGGAACTGCTCCAGAAAACATCCTATGAAAAGATAACCGTTACCGCCCTGTGCAAGCAATCCGAGATTACCAGAGCGACCTTTTACCTGCATTATAATAATATCGACAACGTTTTAGATGAACTGCTGGACGACGCCCTCCGGCTTACAGAGCTTGACGCCATCCAGCCGCTCCCCTCTGCCATCTCCAATCGGAGCATAGAAAACGAGAAAAACATCGAAGAAAGAAACCCGGATCCCGACGCCCTGCTTCCTGCCTGTCAGCGCGCCGCCAGCAACCCCAAATATCGAATCCTTTTTCTGGACGAAAGCTTATCCCATCATATGCTCAGGAAGCTGTATCAAATGCAAAAACCACAGCGTATTCCAGAAATTATGAGAACTTATCATCTCAACGAATGGGAGGCAGAAAAAATTTTCCTTTATATGCTCTATGGAAATTTTGCCGTGAATAAATCTCTGGGGTGGGAAAAAAATGAGGATTGGTACCATATACAGAAAGTCATAAAAAGACTCTTAAAACCCTAACTTGTTGTCAGCAAATCAGCCCTTACACCCCATGGTATGTTACAAGCTGTACGGCATGATTCTGTGAAATTCCAAATCCAACAGATAAAGCCTGGATACAAGAAAATATTACACCCAAAATTGAATAAAACACGAAATAGACTGTTGTAAAAATTGAACATTTTACAGCAGTTTTTTGTACCCCGATTTAGAAAGGACGTGACTCAATGACAAACCGAAACCGCACCAATCCGGTGCAATTTTATCTCAGTGATGATGAGCAATACATTCTCAATACCAAATTCAAAGCATCCGGCATGAAAAGCATGTCAGCCTTTTACGCAAACTGATTTTATATGGATATGTGTATGATGTCGATTACAGTTATCTGCGAAATCCTGGCTTCCAAAAACAAATAATAAAATAGAAAAAATTTGTAACGAAACTATCCTTTCTCCGTCTAATCTATGTACAAAGGAGGTGACCAGTTCTGGATTATGAGAAATTGTACAATTCATATTATCTGCAGGTTTACTCATATGTGATGACTATTGTAAAAAATCAGTCTCTTGCGGAGGAAATTACCCAAAATACTTTTTATAAAGCTATGACCGCAAAACACACATACGAAGGCAAATCCAGCGAATTTACCTGGCTTTGTAGTATTGCTAAAAACCTTGCAATTGATGAATGCAGAAAAAATACTAAATATGCATCTTTTGATGAAGCTAGCTCTGAAGTATCTTTTGATATGGTAAATAATTATGAAGATCAAGACACAGCTCTTCAGATCCATCTCATACTTCATGAACTTCAGGAGCCTTATAAAGAAGTATTCCAGCTTAGGGTATTTGGAGAATTATCATTTTCACAGATTGGAACTATCTTTGGTAAAACAGAGAACTGGGCAAGAGTTACTTATCATAGGGCAAGATTAAAGATCAAAGAAAGGATGGATGAACATGAATAATAATCAAAATCAATGTGATATTGTGCAGGATCTTCTGCCACTTTATTATGACCATGCATGCAGCTTGTCAAGTTGCCAACTGGTAGAACAGCATTTAACTTACTGTCCAAAATGCAGAAATACTTATGAACAGTTAGCGAATAATACCATTAACACAGTTATCAAACAGGAATCAAAAGGAGTTCTTGCCCGTCACGCTCAAAAAGAACGGAATGCCGCTTTTAAAGCCGGCGTTGTTATAGCAGGTATCCTTCTTCTGCCAATCATTATTACCTTTATTGTATCTATGGCAAACGGAGGAGGACTTGGTGTATTTCTTGTGGTCACTGCATCCATGATGCTTGTTGCTGCACTTACTGTAATTCCTTTGATATCTTCACAAAAAAGATTTTTAAAATGTATCCTATGCAGCATTGCCGCTTTATTGCTGATTTTCTTTTTCGTGGATGCCATGAATGGAGGCGGAGAATTCCTATATTGGTCAATCCCTACTTTATTCGGATTATCTGTGGTATTCTTCCCTTTTATAATACGAAATATCACTTTACCACCTGTTTTATCTGATAAAAAAGCTCTTATTACTATGATATGGGACACGTTATGGCTATATTTTACAATATTCATTGTATGTTACCGTTCAGGAATGGCTGAAATGAAAACAGGAAGCATTGTTGCATTCGTCCTTATGCTAGGTGTATGGCTCATTTTCCTCACAATAAGATATTTACCTGTAAATTCTTTCATCAAAGCCGGAATCAGTACTTTCTTGTGTAGTATATGGATGATTTTTTCCAACGATATCTGTACTTTTCTTATTGAACAGAAAAGACAACTTACTATCAGTCACGTCAACTTTTCAAATTGGAGTACAGACATCAGTATCAATGCAAATGCCTATGTAATAATTTTAATTGCTGGTGGATTAATCAGTGCTTGTCTTATTGGAATCGGTATAATCAAAATGAAAAAAAGGTAATATATATTTGTTTGAATACTCTATGCAACATTATTCATATACGCTCTTATATATTGGTATCCATTTTTCTCAATTTCTTCTCAATGCCTTCCCTTTCTGATTTTTGTATGCTTATCCCACAGCAGACCAGTAACCGGTACGAACTGCTGTGGAAATTAATACAAAAACAGGAGGGATTTTTTATGAGAGAACTCAGAAACACAAAAATTATTGCTGTAGATCATGGCTACATACAAACTTTAAGTCGTCGATTTCATGCCGTTTTTGCCATCTGATCTACCATTGTGTCCGCCTGATCTAGTCTGCATGACATTCTCTCACTCTTACCCTCTCTACAAACGTGAATGAAGCAAGGAACCTTCCCATAGACTGCGTTTTCTTGCACAGTCATTATCGGTACTATGTTCCTCTCCGACTCCCTCCCATCAGAAATACGATTTCGCCAAGCTTATTCGCTTTCTTTTTACCTTTCGGTGATGGGTAGGGTCTCTCCAGTTCCGAACCACACTTTTCATACATACCTTTTCCTCTATACCGAGGGATTCCTCCGTGCTGCTTTCCAGTTTCTTCACACGTTCCACGGCTTTCACCCATATGCCCAAGGTTCAGCTTCCCTTTGCATCCTTTCTTATTTCGCCATTGTCATATTCTGTTTTGCCCAGTTTTTCAGCAACTTTTCTATCAGTTCCATCTGCTGTGCCGGAGTATAATCTGCCGGAAAATATTTTCCAACCAGTTCCATGACAGCATGAAGTTCATACTGTTCTTCTTTTCTTGCCATTTTTTATCTGCTCCTTTGATTTTGAGTAAAAGAAAAGGACACTCATCTTTCAGAAACTCTGAAAACAAGCGCCCTTTCGGTTCTTTTCTATGCTATTGAATAAAAAATGTTAATTCCATCCGAATGTGTTTCCTCATACCAGATGCAATACTACTGACACTTCAATGCCGTTCATAATCTGCTTTTTCTTGCCCTGTTTACCTGTGGGTGTGAAACTCATATACCTCGCAAAGTGCCTAAATCTAAGGATTTCTACGAATTCACCCGATGTAGACAACACACGACTTCGACGTGTATTCATTTCAGCTCTCCTTTCTCATAAACCTGTAATGCTTTTATCATTTTCCCTTACAGATGCCGCAAATTCTCACGATATCTTCTCAGTTCCTTTTCGTCTACAGAATCAATAACTTCATTCAACCATTTTGTCATTTTTGCCTTATCTTTCGGCAAATATCCCTCTACATTGATACAGTTAGACGCACCCATTGTTGCAAAATAAGTTTCAATGTTAAGATTTTCAATCAATGTCTTTAACTCGTACAGTTTTTCGATTTCTGTTTCTTCTGTCCAATTTCCATTCTGAATTTCCTGATACAATTCCGAAGTCGGATAGATTGTCAACATGGAAGATACAATAATCTTCGGATGAACCTGATTAAACACTTTTGCAGTATTTTGGGCTCCAATTTCTCCACGACCAGAGCCATAGATTCCGGCAAGATAAAAGAAATTATAGTCCATACCAACCTCATCCATTCTTTTGCTCTCTGCAATAATCTCCTTTATCCCAAAACCTTTGTTCATAAAAGACAGTGATTCCTCATCACCTGCTTCTGCACCAATAGTGATACTGTTATATCCAAGTTGTCTAAGCTCTCTAAGCTGTTCTGTGGTTTTTGGTGTAATATCAGTTATGCGGGCAAAACAGCCAATCGACTGCACCTTGGGATAATACTTCTTTACCAACTCTGCCAAAGTTTTCAGCTTATCAAAGCTCAGAACAAATGGGTTTGCCCCAGTAAAGAAAACTCTTTTTGCATTCCTGTGATAACGACTGATTTCCTTCAAATCTTCCTCTACCTCAGATAATGGGGACATACGAAATTTAAATGGTACATCCTCATAAAGAGTACAGAATTTACATTTATGATGAGTGCAGCCAGCCGTTACCTGAACCAGGGCACTGTACGCCTCATAAGGTGGTCTCCAAATTGTTCCTGTGTAATGCATAATAT
>CAKRON010000066.1 GCA_934373455.1 uncultured Marvinbryantia sp. | reverse complement strand
ATTGTGCGCTTCATTTACAACCGATTTTTGAATGGCGGTACTTACAATGGAATCGCCAGAGAGCTTACGGAAAAAGGCATCAAAACGCCATACGGCAATGAAAAATGGATTGGACCGACTGTGCGGAATATTCTCACAAACGAAAAGTATAAAGGGGATGCGCTCCTTCAGAAGAAATATACTTCGGACTTTCTGACAAAGAAGATGCTCATCAATCACGGCGAGGTGCTGCGCCGGAGTGGAATGTCCGGCAGGCACAGCAATGCCATATTTTTTCCACCAAGATCAAATGCGCTGACTGCGGCGCCTGGTTTGGTCCGGTAGTCTATCATTCCAACACACCCAAACGAAGAATTGTTTGGCGGTGCAGTGACAAGTACAACAAGAAACATGAAAAATGCAGTACCCCGGCGGTAGATATCGAGGTGATCAAGGATGCCTTTGTGAACAATCTTAACGAGAAATTTGCCAATAAGGAAGAAGTCCTGGATAACCTCAGAGCTATCCGAAATTTGCTCTCCGGCGGTGAAAATACGCTTCAACAGCAGACTGCACTTTGGCAGGAAAGCCAGCTTCTGGAAGAACAGATTCAGGCACTCATCATGCAAAACGCACGGATTGCCATGGATCAGGAAAAGTACCAGGAAGAATTTGATGAGTTGGTGGAACGACACAGGAAAGTCAAACAGGAATACGAGGAACAGGCACTTGCTTCGGAGCAGGATATCGGTCGGGTTGCACAGATTGATTACTTTATCAACACACTGGAAGAAATGGATGCCCCGGTCACAGAGTTTGACGATCAGCTGTGGATCAGCATGGTAGACCATGTAGTGGTGCATAGCAAAGATGATATCCGGGTGGTGTACCGGGATGGGATTGAAAAATAGAAAATGGATGATGAAGATGCCAGTCTGCAATTGCGTGTGGACTGGTTTTCGTCCCAGTAAACTTGAAAAACAATCATTAGAGGGAAGTGAAGATGATCCAAACTGAAAAGAAGAATAGAACAACAAAGCAAAAGTAAAAAGATTAAAGGAATAGAAACTTGTTGTCAATTCGATTATTTCACTGATTCATTATTTTTAACGAAGAAATCTCCAATATCGTTACTGTTCACTCCGTTCACAGTAACACGCTTCTCGATGCACAGAATTTATGCTATTCGCATAAATTCGCGCGGTATGTCTCGGGATTTTGGCATTCTCATACCAAAACACCTCGCGGGATAGTGGCGTGTGAACAGTAACTGTAAAGATACTGATATTGAAAAGAAAAAATAGTTTTGTTATACTTTACTTTATTGAGGTGAATAAGTATGGAAGTATTGTTGGCAGGAAATACAGGATATGTAACAGAAACTTTTATAGAAGAATCATTTCCTGAGTGTGATGTAGTTGTGCTGGGAAATGAGATGCTGAAATCAAATCGAAAAAAGAATATATTATCTCATCCGTTCGTAAAAGATGAGAAAGAACTGAAAGAGATTTTCGAAACATATGAGTTTGAAAGAATTGTTTATTTTTCAAATTATCTGACCATGCATGGAAGGATGATTGGAGAACTGGAACAACTGAGACAGATACTTCAGTTATGCAAAAAGAATAAGGAAATAAGAATGTTGTATCTGACCGGCCAGGAGAGCATTTATAATATTACAAGTGGAAAAACACTTCTGGTATCCGCAGCAGAAAATGTAGTTATAGAATATGGAAATATGTATCAGATAAACACCAAGATTCTGAGAATTCCTCATTTATATTCAGCGGTATACACACAGGATTTTTTTTATAAGCTGTTTACAGCGGCAGAACAAAGCGGAAAAATTGTTTTTGAGGAATCGCCGGAACAAAATATTTATTTCCTGTGTATGGATGATCTGGCAGAACTGCTTTATAAAGTATATGATAATTGGGGAAAAGAATGCTGTCTGAATGTTCCGGATTGTTTCGGGCAGAGTTTCAGTGATCTGGAAAAAGAAATCAGAAAAACAATTCCCGGTAGGCTGGATGTAAGCTACCAGAACAGCGGCCAGATTTATAAGGTACAGCCGGATGATCAGATCATAAGATATGAATATGGGTGGTTTCCAAAGATATCTGTTTTTGAAGATATTCCCGGGATGTATCAGGAGTATAAAAAATTATCAGATTCAGATTCCGGACATTTTGCAAATATCAGGAATTGGATATCGAAAAATACTTTGCTGGTTCATATTCTGGAATTGCTTTCAGGATTTATTTTATTTGAATTTTTAAACAGATATACAGGAACTTATGCCCAGTTTAAAATGATTGACCTGAGACTTGTATTTATTGTATTCATGGGAAGTCTTTATGGAATTAATTATGGAATATCAGCAGCTGTGTTGGAAACTTGTTCTTTAATTGCAGCATACAGGCAGGAGAATGTAAACATATATACTTTGTTTTATGAGGCTTCTAACTGGATTCCATTTATTTTTTATTTTGCAGCAGGTGCTGTCTGTGGTTATATAAGGCTGAAGAATAAAGAGGATATAGAATTTGTAACAAAAGAAAACAGCCTGATCAAGGAAAAATTTTTCTTTATGCAGGAAATGTATCAGGAGACGCTTCAGGATAAAAGACAATATAAGAAGCAGATTCTCGGAAGCAGGGACAGCTTTGGAAAAATTTTTGATATAACAAGAAAGCTAGATGTGATACAGCCACAGAAACTGTTTATGGAAACCATAAGGGTAATGGAAGATATTCTGGAAAATCATACAATTGTACTTTATTCATTGGATTCATGGAAACGTTTTGGAAGGATGGAAATGTCATCACCTGAAATTCGCAGAAAAATGCCAAATTCTATAAGGGTTGAAGAGTATCAGAATGCGATAGAAACGCTGGAAAAGGGTGAGGTCTGGAGGAACAGGGAACTGCTTGCCGGATATCCGGCATATATGGCAGGGATAAAGAGAAATGGAGAACTTGTAATGCTGGTATTTATTCAGGATGCAGCCAGTAATCAGATGACATTGTATTATCTGAATCTTATCAAAATTTTATGTGGTCTGGTAGAAGTCTCTCTGCTGCGTGCACTGGAATATCAGGAAGTAGTCAGAGACAGGGAATATGTGGAAGGAACTCATATATTAAAAACAGAGTATTTTATGGAAAGACTGAAATTATTTCATTCCATAAAAGAGCAGAAAATAGGATCATATGCTCTGTTGCAGATTGAAAATCCGGAAATGACACTGGAGGAAACAGACAGGATATTAAGAAATAAAATCAGAGAGAATGACATACTGGGAATAGCGGAGGAGGGACAACTTTATCTGATCCTGTCGCAGGTGGATGATGCCACGTTACCGGTTGTGATTGAAAGGATTGAAAAAAACGGATTTCATTGCAGAGTGATTGACACCCGTAACGAAAGCAGGGTAGACGAAGAATGATACAGAGTATAACAGGGGTTGTTTTTATTATATTTCATATTATCTGTTGTGTTCTGGTATGGACAGGAATAAACGCCCATTTACTGAAGGTGAAGAGGTATCTCATATTACCTGTGATCTTTGTACCGGTATGGGGAACGATCTGTGTATTGCTTCTGCATTTCCAGATATTTTTTCACCAGAATAAAAAGCGTGAAATCGGAATAGAAAAAATGAAGATTAATGAAGAAATTTACAGGAGCATTATAGCACCGAAAGAAGAAAGTGACAGAAATATTGTGCCACTGGAGGAAGCGCTTCTTATTGATGAAGCCGCTATGAGGCGTGATCTGATTATGAATGTATTGAATGATGATCCGGAGAATTACATAGATATGCTTAAACAGGCAAGGATGAATGACGATGTAGAGGTTGTGCATTATGCGATCACAGGAATGGTAGAACTGTCTAAGGAATATGAAAGCAGACTGCAGAAGATAGAATACAGATATGCAAAAGAACCGGAAAATCAACAGCTTATTTCAGAGTACTGTGATTTCCTTCAGGAGTATTTATCTCAGGGACTTCTGGAAGGACAGATGGAACTGGTGCAAAGAAATCAATATATAAAACTCCTGAAGAAAAAACTGAAATTTAAAGAGGATCTTCATACATATGTATGTCTGATTGAGAATCAAATGCAGATGAAGGAGTATGAACAGGTTCTTAAAAGTCTGGAAAGAATGGATAAGAAGTGGCACAGAAATGAAGAATACTGGATACTCAGAATCAGATATTACGTAGAACTGAAACAGGGAAAAGAATTAAAGGAAACATTAGAGCAGATTCAGCAGGAGCATATTTATCTGTCGGCGAAAGGAAAGGAGGCATTGGCTTTTTGGCAGGAATGATAAAATATTTACAGTCTTTTCGATTTAAGGGTATGACTGTTATTCTGGGAGTTTTTCTGGCAATCAGTGTGGTGCTTTGGACAGAGCGTTCAGGAATTCAGTATCAGGCAGATATCAAGGAGAATGCATATCTGGACAGGGATACTGTTGTAACTGAAACACAGGCAGTCAAAAATATTGAGAGCAGTTGTCTTGTGCTGATGGACAGCAGTCAGGCGGACAGTGTGGAGGCATGGGAACAGTTTGAAAGAATTTTCATGGATATGAAAATAGGAGTAGTTCTGGCAGATATCAGACAGAGTGAGATTCCTGATTTCTCAGGCTATGAAACAATAGTGGTGCTGATGTCGGATCTGAACCCATTGAAGGATGTAGTAATAAAGATTGGAAACTGGGTAGAAAAAGGAGGACGTGTTCTTTTTGCATTAACACTTCAGAAGGATATATATGTTTCGATCATTGAGCAGAAATTGGGAATTACAGACTCTGATTATGGAAATGTTCTGGTAGATAAAATCTATATTGATGATGATTTCATGATCGGAGGGGGAAGATCTTACCAGATTCCGGACGCATATGATTCAGCATGGGAAGTAAGTGTTGGAGAAACGGCGAAGGTTTATGCATGGACAGATGATGAAAATAAGGTTCCGCTTATCTGGGAAAACAGTTATGGAAAAGGTAAGTTTGTAGTTGACAATTTTGGATTATGTGAAAAAGCCACAAGAGGATTCTTTGCGGCATCCTATAGTCTGCTGACAGATGTGATGGTTTACCCGGTGCTTAATGGATCTGTATTCTATCTGGATGATTTTCCATCTCCTGTGCCGAGTGGAGACGGAACATATATCAAACGTGATTATGGTCTCAGCATCAAAGCGTTTTATACAAATATCTGGTGGCCGGATATGCTGGATCTGGCAGCGGAACACGGCGTGAAATATACAGGTGTTATTATTGATAATTATGAAGATGATGTGTCCGGAGATGTTGTGGAACAGGAAGATGTGCAGAGATTTCAGTATTTTGGGAATATGCTGCTTCATCAGGGAGGAGAACTGGGATATCATGGATATAATCATCAGCCATTGAGCCTGTCAAATGTAGATTATGCAAATATCCTTCCATACAAAACATGGGAGAGTTATGATGCAATGAAAAAAGCCATGACAGAGCTGATACGGTTTGGAAAAGATATGTTTCCGGGGACAGAGTTGTCTGTTTATGTACCGCCGTCTAATGTGCTGTCAGATGAAGGGCGGGAAATGATCGTAAAAGAATTTCCGGAGATACGTACAATTGCAAGTAATTATTTTGTCGGAGATATGGCATATACACAGGAGTTTGAAGTTGCAGAAGATGGAATTGTGGAACAGCCCCGTATTATTTCAGGTGCTGTGATTGATGATTATATGGAACTTGCGGCTGTATCTGAACTGAATATGCATTTTGTTAATACACATTTTATGCATCCGGATGATCTGCTGGATGAAGACAGAGGTGCCAGACTGGGATGGGAGAAACTGAAAAAACGGTTGGATGAATATATGGACTGGCTGTATACTTCAGCTCCATGTCTGAGAAATCTTACTGCTTCCGAACTATCAGGCGCAATACAGCGGTATGGGGCACTGGTGATCGATAAGGATGTATCAGATCAGGAACTTAATCTTAAATTAAATAATTTTTATGATGAAGCTTATATTATGATAAGAATGAATGAAGGGACTCCGGGTAATATAGAAGGTGGAGAACTGACGCATATTACCGGAAATCTCTATCTGCTTCGGGCAAAAGAGAAATCAGTGAAAATAGAAATAAGGTGAAAGAATTGAGAATCTGTCTGGTTTTAGAAGGCTGTTATCCGTATGTGCATGGTGGAGTTTCTACATGGATGCATCAGTATATCACTGTTATGAAAGAGCATGAGTTTGTACTGTGGGTGATAGGAGCACATGCATGTGACCGTGGAAAATTTGTCTATGAATTGCCGGATAATGTGGTGGAAGTCCATGAGGTATTTCTGGATGATGCATTAAAACTGAAGGAACATGGAAACCAAAATGGACAGCGGTACAGAATCAATCATTTTTCGGAAGAAGAAACAAAGAATTTAAGAGAATTGATGGAATGCAGTCATCCTGACTGGGAAGTATTGTTCCATTTATATCACGACCGGAAAATGAATCCGATGTCATTTCTGAAAAGTGAGCAGTTTTTAAATATATTAACAGCGAGCTGTCTGGAAAAATATCCGTATATTGCATTTGCGGATGCGTTTCATACAATGCGTTCCATGCTGCTTCCGGTTTTATATCTTCTGGGTTCTGAGGTTCCTCAGGCAGATACCTATCATGCCATTTCAACAGGATACGGGGGACTTCTTGCCTGCCTTGGAGGATATGTTTACAGGAGACCGGTATTACTTACAGAGCATGGAATATATACAAGAGAAAGAGAGGAAGAGATCATCAGGGCAAAATGGGTAATCCCATCATTTAAAAAGCAGTGGATTTCTTTCTTTTATATGTTATCAGAAGCAATTTATAAAAGGGCTTTTCGGGTAACCAGTTTATTTACGAATGCGATGCTTACGCAAATACAGATTGGCTGTGATGCAGAGAAATGCAGAGTAATCGAAAATGGTATTGATTATCACAGGTTGTCACAGATTCCTCTGAAAGAGGAAGATGGATGGGTAGATATAGGTGCGGTAGTCCGTCTCGCACCCATCAAAGATATAAAGACTATGATATATGCATTTTATGAACTTTCATCCAGAATGGAGAATGTGAGACTTCATATTCTGGGAGGGGTAGATGACGAGGAATATGCAGATGAGTGTTATGCTCTGGTGAAGCAGCTGAATATCAGGAACCTTGTCTTTACCGGAAGGGTAGATATTGTACAGTATATGAGAAAACTGGATTTTACGATCCTTACCAGTATATCAGAAGGACAACCCTTATCAGTGCTGGAGTCATTTGCAGCCAGACGCCCATGTGTAACGACTGATGTAGGGTGCTGCCGGGAACTTCTGAATGGAAAAGAAGGAGATAATTTTGGATGTGCCGGTTATTGTGTTCCGCCCATGTACAGGGATGGACTTGCTGCCGCTATGGAAAAAATGTGTGAATCCAGGAGAAGGCGGATCAGGATGGGAAAAAGCGGACAGGCAAGAACTAAGGAATATTACAGGCATGAGCGCATGATCAGTGAATACAGAAAACTTTACAGGGAGGTAGAGGAAGCATATGGCAGGGATTGGATTTGAACTCAAAAAACTGTTCAGCAGAAGAGGGCTGTTTGCTTCTTTCCGCGCCTATGGATATGCAGGGATTATCTGTACCGGTCCCATGCTGCTTGGTATCGTACTTCTGCTGGGGGTTATGTTTTTGTGTGACAGGACAGGCGCTTCGAAACAGAGCAGAGAATTACTGGTCTGTATGATCACATATACACTTCTTGCATCATTGACGGTAACCAGTTTCTTATCAATGGTAGTAACAAGATTTATTGCAGATATGCTTTATGAAGAAAAAAATGAGGCTGTTCTGTCATCTTTCTGGGGTTCGACAGGCTTAATGCTCATTGCAGGAGGAATTCTATATGGGATTTTTCTGATATTTTCCGGAGTTGGGCTTATAGATAAGTTTTTATGTTTTGGGCTGTTTGGAGAACTGATCGTTACATGGAATGCAATGAGTTATCTTACTGCAATTAAAGATTACAGAGGAATTATGTTATCCTTTCTTGCTGCAATCGCTGTTACTTTTCTCTCGGGAGCCTTATTGCTGTTTCTGGGAATTTCTCATGTGGAGGCATTGATGGCTGCGGTATGCATTGGATATGGGATCATGCTTTTATGGGATGTTGTTTTGCTGTATGAGTATTTTCCGCAAAGTGATATCAGTGCATTCTTATTTTTAAGATGGGCAGATGAGTTTCTGCCTCTGGCATTTACAGGACTCTGCATTAATATCGGGCTGTTTGCCCATCTTGTGATCATGTGGGCCGGACCGCTGGGGAAACAGGTAAAAGGGCTTTTTTATGGGGCACCGTCTCATGACGTACCGGCATTGATTGCATTTCTGACAATTCTGATTACCACTGTAAATTTTGTGGTTTCTGTAGAAGTTAATTTTTATCCGAAATACAGGAACTATTACAGTTTATTTAATGATGGGGGAACCATTAAGGATATTATGCAGGCTGGTACAGAAATGCTGGATGTACTGAACAGAGAATTGAAATATACCGCTTTGAAGCAGTTACTGACTACTGCACTGGCGATTTCAGTGGGTGAGAGTCTTTTGAAGTACCTTCCTTTGGGATTTAATGATCTGATGTATGGATATTTCCGGACACTTTGTGTTGGGTACGGCATTTATGCAGTTGCAAATACGATGCTTCTGCTTCTTTTATATTTTACAGATTACAGGGGAGCATTGGCTGCTTCTGTAATTTTTGCCGTGGGAACTTCTGTGTTTACTGTGATTTCATTGTTTTGTCCGCAGGTATATTATGGCTTTGGGTTTCTGGCAGGATGTGTACTGTTTTATTTTATAGTTATGATCCGTCTGGAACGTTATACCAGACGTCTGCCATATTATATTCTCAGCATACAGCCGGTGGTAGCAGAAGACAAATCGGGGGTATTTACCAGAATCGGATGTTTTATGGATGAGAAACTGGAAAGGAGAACGAATGTTGACAGGAATTAAAAAAATAAATCTGATAAGTGCAGTATTAGTCTGCCTTTCTCTCTGTGGAGGCTGCACTTTGGAAAAAGCGGGAAACTCTTCGCAGGATCAGGCAGTACAGGAAGATAACGAAACAGAACAGGTAAAGACAGAAAAAGCAGAAATCAATGAGATGCATTTAAGAGATAAGGATTCTTTGTATGAAAATGCTGATGATACCAGTGTTGTTACCATGTATCTTACTGTATCTAAGGGAAATTCATCCGAAAATACATATCATACATGGAAGGAAATCAACAGCTATTCTGTTTATGACTACGAAGATATGGGAGTGGAGAGATATCAGGTGGCAGGACTTTTACAGGTGGGAGATGAGAATGGACCGATAGAAGGGGAAGTCGGATATGGAGAAAGCGTGCCTAATGCAACTGTTCAGATCAGAGGCCAGACATCCAGCCAGAATGCACAAAAAAATTATAAAATTGAGTTAAAAAAGAATAAAGGAACGTGGAGAGGACAGAGAACCATTAACCTGAATAAACATATGACAGAAGGAATGCGCTTTCGAAATAAGTTGGCATATGATCTGATCAGGGGAATTCCTCAGATGGTTGGTTTACGTACACAGTTTGTGCATTTGTATGTAAAGGATAATACAGAAGAATCAGGTGGAAAATTTGAGGATTATGGAATTTATACACAGGTTGAACAACTGAATAAGACAGCATTAAAGAGTCATGGACTGGATTCAAACGGACAATTGTATAAGATTAATTCTTTTGAATTCTATCGTTACGAAGATATTATAAAAAAAGAAGATGATGCAGGATATGATAAAACAGCCTTTGAAAAAATGCTGGAAATAAAAGGGGATTCAGATCATACCAAATTGATCGATATGCTGACAGATTTGAATGATTACTCTATAGGGATTGGAGATGTACTGAAAGAACATTTTGATGAAGAAAATATTGTTTACTGGATGGCATTTCAGATTCTGATGGGAAACGTAGACACACAGAACAGAAATGTTTATTTATACAGTCCTCTGAATTCAGATATCTGGTACTTTATTGCCTGGGATAACGATGGCTGTCTGATGAGATCGGAATATGAATTAAAGAATTTTTCGGATCAGGGCAGCTGGGAAAAGGGAATCAGTAATTACTGGGGAAATGTTCTGTTTCAAAGGTGTCTGAAGTCACGGTCTTTCCGGGAAAAATTAAATGATGCCATTCTGGAACTGAGGGAATATCTGAACAAAGATATGCTCATATCAAAGATAGAGAGCTATAAGAACGTACTGAAGCCCTATTTATATTCGATGCCTGATGCAGGGTATGAACCGCTTACATCTGAACAATACGATCAGATTGCAGCATCACTTCCTGATGAGATAGAGAAGAACTATAAGTTATATCTGGAAAGCCTGGAAACACCAATGCCATTTTATATAGGTGTTCCAACAATAGACGGTAATAAGTTGAAATTTAACTGGGATGTATCTTATGATCTGGACGCAGAGGACATTACGTATTCTGTGGAGGTTGCGCGAGATTATCTGTTTCAGGATGTGATCTATCACAATACAACCCTGACTGTTCCGGAAACTGAGATGGACCTTCCGCAAGTAGGACAGTACTTTGTGAGAATAAGAGCAACAAATACATCTGGAAAAACGCAGGATGCATTTGATTATTATGTAACAGATGAAGGAAAACATTATGGTATGAAGTGCTTTTACATAACAGAAGATAGTACGGTAGAGGAAGACGATTATGAAGAAGGCTGACAGGAAGAAAGAACATTTTCGTAACGAATGGAAATATCTTATCAGTACCAGTGAGAAAGAAGTCCTGAATCTTCGGATGAAGCCACTTATGAAACTGGATCCTCATGCAGAAAATGGAGGATATCTGATACGGAGCCTGTATTTTGATGATTACTGGAACAGTGCATATGAAGAAAAGGAAAGCGGCGTTCTTATGAGGAAGAAATACAGGATACGAATTTATAATTATAGTGCTGAAAGTATCAAGCTGGAAAGAAAAAAGAAGTTCGGCAGTTATATTTATAAAGAAGATGCTCCGCTGACAAAAGATGAGGTGCAAAAAATTCTTTCCGGCGAGTATGAATTTCTTCTGAAAAGTCCGTATAATCTTTGCAGGGAATTTTACACAGAATGTATGAGTAATATGATGAGGCCGAGAACAATCGTAGATTATGAGAGAGAACCATGGATTATGGATGAGGGAACAGTCAGGATCACATTTGATACAGATGTCAGAGCTGCTGTTGGAAGCTATGATATTTTCGACAGTACGCTTCCGGCTTTATCTGTACTGGAACCGGGAAAACTGATCATGGAAGTGAAATTTACAGAACTGCTGCCTCAGATTCTGAGAAATCTTCTGCCGCCGCAGGCAGAAGAATTTACAGCAGTTTCCAAATATGTACTGTGTTATGAAAAAACGCGGTACATGAATGGATTTGAGTATTGGTATGATACACAGGGGAGGATGATAAGATGAGTGTACAGGATATGATAAAAAAATCCGTACTGGAATCAGGAATGTTCAGTCAGTATGATATACCTAAGATATTGGCTGCTCTGGCAGTGGCTTTGATTTTGGGAAGTGTGATTTATCTGGTTTATCAGAAATTTTATGTTGGAGTTATTTTCTCCAGAAGTTTTGCAGTTACACTTGTGGGAATGACAGTGCTTACCTGTATGGTAACACTTGCGATCAGCAGCAATATTGTGATTTCGCTTGGTATGGTTGGTGCATTGTCTATTGTACGTTTTCGTACAGCAATTAAAGATCCGATGGATCTTCTGTATCTGTTCTGGGCAATCACATCGGGGATTACAGCCGGCGCAGGTATGTATGCATTAACTCTGTTGACAGCTGTGATTATCATTCTGATGATCACCCTGTTTTATCACAAACAACAAAATGGCAGAATTTATATTGCAGTGATTCATTATCAGGGAACTCAGGCGGGAGATGAAATTATCCGCTGTTTTGGAAAAAGAAAATATTTTGTAAAATCAAAAACTATGCGCAATGAAAAAACAGAAATGGCAGTTGAAATATATTGCAGACAGAATGATATGGAGTTCATGGAAAAAATCCGGGATATCGGTGGAGTGGAAGATGTTACATTGATTCAGTATAATGGAGAATATCATGGCTAAATGTCAGAAACGATATCTGGTTCTGGTGGGTTTTGGACTTTTAGTTATTATAGCAGCAGGAGTATGGATGGTATTTGGAAGAAAAACTCAGATATATGAAAAAACAGAAGAAGTTTTTGGAAATCCATTAATGGGATATGCACCTTGTGCCTGGGAAGAAACAGTAGGAGAGGATATATCTTTACTGTATATGGATATTACCTGGGCTGAACTGGAACCGGAGGAAGGAAAATATGACTGGGAGAAAATCGAAAGAGAAAATCAGACTGACAGATGGAGAGAAGAAGGGAAACACCTGGTATTGAGGTTTGTGTGTGACATTCCCGGGGAGGAAGAGCATATGGACATTCCACAATGGCTATATGACAAAACTGATCATGCGGGAACCTGGTATGATATGGAGTATGGAAAGGGATATGCTCCTGATTATAATAATGAACAGATGATACAATATCACAAAAGGGCAGTTAATGCACTTGGAGAGCATTTTGGCAGAGATGGACTGGTCAGTTATATCGAACTTGGAAGTCTGGGGCACTGGGGAGAATGGCATGTAAATATTTCCGCAGGAATACAGAGTCTGCCGGAAGAATTTGTAAGAGAACGTTATATGATTCCATGGACAGAGGCATTCCCTGATTCCATGATACTGATGAGAAGACCTTTTAGTGAGGGAGAACATTATGGAACAGGTCTCTACAACGATATGACCGGACAGCCAGAGAGCACAGAGGAATGGTTTCGTTGGATTAATGAAGGCGGTGAGTTTGACCAGACTCATGAGAAAAAAGGTTTATCCGCAATGAAAGATTTCTGGAAAAAGTTTCCTTCCGGAGGTGAGTTTACAAGTTCAATTACAATGAAAGAGCTGCTTGACACAAATCTGAATCAGACAATAAATCTGATAAAGAAAGCACATACTACTTTTCTTGGACCGAAAATAGCAGATAAAACTTATGAAAACGGTTATAGGAAAGTTTTAGGAAGCATGGGATATCGTTTGTGGATTTCGGAAGCAAGCCTTATTCAGATGCCGGGTTATGTCAGCCTGAATCTTAAATGGAAGAATGATGGAGTTGCACCATTTTATGAAGACTGGCCTGTATGGGTTCTGGTAGAAGACGAGGATGGAAATAGTCTTGAAAAAGAAGCGGTTGACATTTCGTTAAAATCACTTCTGCCGGAAGAAACTTTACAGACAAAAACAAGAATGCAGGTAAAAAAGCTGATCTCACTGGCCGGAAAGAAATATAAGATCAGTATAGGTATTGAAGATCCAATGACTGGGAAATTAGCTGTTCGACTTTCAATGAAGGGAACTTATAACGAAGGGAAAAATTATCTTTTTAGGAAATAATATTGAAGAATAAAAATGATTCGTTTATCTGTCACAGTAAAAGGAATAAAGAAATCGGATTGTATGTTTTTGGTTACTGTTAGAAATTGTTTAAAGGCAAACCTGTTGAAAGGCGGGGACGCAAAGCCAGAAGGGACTAAAGTCAGAAAGTTTGACCATGTCAGCCGGTTGCCACTGTTTCCATATCATCATAATATATGGAAAAGATGTTTGAACAGAAGAGATTCCGATACCTTTTATACTATATAGATGTGTGATTTTAAAGAAATATAGTAGGGACACTGGCAGATTTTGGCAAGTGTCCTTTTTGTATGCAAAAATGGGTAACAAAACTAGCAGGGACAGGTTTTCTGTATACAGATAAAAGCAGGATGAAGAAGGCATAAGACGGAGAGAGGACTTTTATAAAATGAAAAATTATGAAGACAAAATATATTCCTTAGGTGAGACTGTAACGGGGCAGACACAGGCCATGTCACAGGCCGTACAGAAAACACTGGAAAATAATGGCGGGGTAGGTATAATGACAGGATCTTATGACCAAAACCT
>CAKRON010000065.1 GCA_934373455.1 uncultured Marvinbryantia sp. | reverse complement strand
AAGAAATAAAAAGAAACCCCTATCCCCTCAAGATTGAGGGGCAGGGGAGTTGATGTGTCGAAGACACTTTTTTATTTATTACAAAGCTATAGTACATTTTGTATGAGAAAATAAAAAATAGTAGAAGAAAAAAGTGAAAAACGGGATTGACAAAAAGAAAACAAACAAGTATAATAACATTCAAAGGAAAGAATGATTCATAAGTAGAGTAGATACTGTACGTCAAGTGTCATCAGATGGGAAGACTTCTGGTGAACGAAGGTGTGTGACACCGCGTTATGGCATCGCTTCCGCTACTGCGTAAAAGGATGAAATCCAGCATGCTGGACGAGTTGCTTTGCGCAGCATTTTTTTGCCTAAAAATATTTAACATATTATATAAGGATGGAGGAATCATAATGGGATACAAATCAGACATCGAAATCGCGCAGGAGACCACGATGGCTCCAATTATAGAAATTGCAAAAAAGGCAGGTATTGATGAAAAATATCTGGAACAATATGGTAAGTATAAAGCAAAAATTGATTACAATTTATTAAAAGAAAGTGATGCACCGGACGGAAAGCTGATTCTGGTTACAGCAATTAACCCGACACCAGCAGGAGAAGGTAAGACAACAACAACAGTAGGTCTTGCTGATGGAATGCAGAAACTTGGCAAGAACGTTATGGTAGCACTTCGTGAGCCATCTCTTGGACCTGTTTTTGGTGTAAAAGGTGGAGCAGCAGGTGGTGGATATGCACAGGTAGTACCAATGGAAGATATCAACCTTCATTTCACAGGTGACTTCCATGCAATTGGTGCAGCAAATAACCTTCTGGCAGCTATGATTGACAATCACATCTTCCAGGGAAATGCACTGAACATTGACCCTAGAAAGATCACATGGAGAAGATGTGTGGATATGAATGACCGTCAGCTGAGAAATGTAGTTGACGGACTTGGTGGAAAGACAAATGGTATGCCAAGAGAAGATGGCTATGATATTACAGTAGCATCTGAGATTATGGCAGTTCTGTGTCTGGCAAGTGATATCACAGACCTGAAGAACAGACTGGCAAGAATTATCGTTGGTTACACATATGGCAAGGTATCTGAGCAGAAACCTGTAACAGCCGGTGATCTGAATGCACAGGGCGCTATGGCAGCACTTCTGAAAGATGCTCTGAAGCCAAACCTGGTTCAGACTCTGGAACATGTTCCTGCAATCGTTCACGGTGGACCATTTGCTAATATTGCACATGGATGTAACTCTGTAACTGCTACTAAGATTGCAATGAAACTTGCTGATTATACGATCACAGAAGCTGGATTCGGAGCAGACCTGGGTGCAGAAAAATTCCTGGATATTAAATGCCGTATGGCTGGTCTGAAGCCAAATGCAGTAGTTATCGTTGCTACAGTACGTGCACTGAAATACAACGGTGGAGTACCAAAGGCAGACCTGAACAATGAAAATCTGGAAGCACTGGAAAAAGGACTTCCAAACCTGTTAAAACATGTAAGCAATATTACAAATGTATACAAACTGCCTGCAGTAGTTGCAATTAATGCATTCCCTACAGATACGAAAGCAGAATTGGATCTGGTAGAAAAGAAATGTAAAGAACTTGGTGTAAATGTTGCACTGTCCGAAGTATGGGCAAAGGGCGGCGAAGGTGGAATTGCTCTTGCAGAAGAAGTAATTAAACTGGTAGAACAGCCAAATGATTTCACATTCGCTTATGAACTGGAAGGAACCAGCATTGAAGATAAGCTGAATGCAATCGTACAGAAAATCTATGGTGGTGACAGAGTAGTTCTGACAGCAAATGCTCAGAAACAGGCTAAACAGCTGGAAGATATGGGATTTGGCAACTGCCCAATCTGTGTAGCTAAAACACAGTACAGTCTGACAGATGACCAGACAAAACTGGGAGCACCAACCGGATTTGAAGTAACAGTTAGAAATCTGAAGATTAGCGCAGGTGCAGGATTTATCGTAGCACTGACAGGCGAAATTATGACAATGCCAGGTCTTCCGAAAGTACCGGCTGCAGAAAAAATTGATGTAGACGAGACTGGAAAGATCACAGGTCTGTTCTAAATAGAAAATATAAACAGATATAATAGGGAAGGAGGCCGATTTCATGGAAAGGGGATGAATCGGCCTTCTTTTCGGTTTGAAAAAAGTGACAATAAACAGAGGGAGGTTCTGGAATGTTTAAAGAAGAATATCAGTCAGTTGGAAATGTAGCAAAAGGAAAGGTTGCACTTCTTGAGAAAAATACGCCTGCATATATACTGGCGTCAATACTGGCCGGATTGTATATCGGATTTGGAAGTATTTTGATGGGATTTGTAGGGGGATGCCTGGCAGGACAGCCGGCGCAGAAACTGGTATGCGGTATAGTATTCTCAGTAGGACTGTGTTTTGTTACGATGGCAGGTGCAGAATTGTTCACGGGCAATAACTTTGTAATGGCATCAGCCAGTTTTCAGAAAGCGGTAAGCTGGGGACAGACAGTAAAATTATGGATTGTCTGTTATATCGGCAATTTGATTGGATCAGTGATTGCATCTGCAATATTTACGATGACAGGAATATGCAGCAGCAATGAAGCAGTTGGTGAATTTTTTGCAAATGCTGCGGCAGGAAAGATGGCAGGTACACCAGCCAATTTGTTTGCCAAGGCAATTCTCTGTAATATACTGGTTTGTATCGCAATCTGGTGCGGAACAAAGATGAAATCAGAAGGTGCAAAAATGTTCATGAACTTCTGCTGTGTTGGTACATTTGTTACCTGCGGATTTGAACATAGTATTGCCAACATGACGTTTTTGTCTATCGGTCTGATGAATCCGATGGGTAAAGCAATTACTATGGGAGGATTTTTCTATAATCTTGGTATTGTCACACTTGGAAATATGGTGGGAGGTATTTTATTTGTAGCCATACCTTACTATATTATTTCCAGAGATAAATAAAATTAAGAATACATTAAGAATACAAAGGATGTCATAACAGGAAAGAGGGTTGTGACATCCCTTTTTTTATGTTATAATTTTTCTGTAGAGTGTCACATATTGAAAATATAACGGAGGAATAACTTGTGAAGAAGACAAAGAGAAATGTATTGGGAATGATAGCAGGTCTGTTCATTTGTTTTATAATGGTCGGTGTGAACGTTCAGGCTGCAGCGCCTGCGAATGTGATGAAAGCAGAGAAAGCAGCAACAGGCAGACTGGTGACGACAAAGAAGGGGGTAAGATATTATAATACATATACAGGAAAATATACGAAAAGCAAATGGCTGAAAGTGAAAGGCAATATATATTATTTCTGTAAAAATGGATATGCCAAAAAGGGATGGAAAACACATAATGGAAAAAGATACTACTTTGCATCAAATGGGAAATTAGTTACCGGTTGGAGGACAATCGGAGGAAAGAAATATTATATCTGGAAGAATCATGGAAATCTGTCAGGCAGTGTCGCTACAGGGAAAATTAAGATATCTACCGGAACTTATGATTTTTCATCCACTGGCGTAATGCAGACGGGCTGGAAGAAGATTGGCAGTTATTACTATTATTTTTATCCATATACCGGAAAGATGGCGGTAAATACAAAACTCGGAAAATATAAAGTGGATAAGAATGGAAGAAGAGTAACTACTTCGTTTTCGGATACCCAGTCATCAAAGGAAATTTATTGGGTAGGTGACTCCAGAACCATCGGTTTAGGAAGTGCGAATGGAATCAGCAGTAAGTGTATTGCGAAAGTTGGAGAAGGACATGACTGGTATATTACGACAGCAGAGAAAAAGCTGAAGAATGTACTTAAGAAGAATCCGACAGCGACGGTGGTGCTGAATTTCGGAGTGAATGATCACGTTAATATTACGAAATACATCAACAGTTACAGAAAGCTGATCAAGCAGTATCCGAAAGCGAAGATATACTTTATGTCAGTGAATCCGATTGATTCCAAGTATACAGCTGGTTACACCAGTAATACAAGAATTAACAATTTTAATAAAAAGCTAAAAGCTGCTTTTCCGGATCGTTATCTGGATGTAAATTCATATCTGAAGAAAACCGGATTCAAAACAGTAGATGGTTTGCATTATACAGCGGCAACTTATAAGAAGATTTATAGTTATGTACTTTCAAAAGTCTGATGGAAGACTGGAAATGTACTGAAAAACATGCGAAAAACAGGTAAAAATCGAGAAATAGCAGTTGACAGACAGACATTGACGTAATATAATAGATCAGTGTGACAAGAATGTTAACGCCTAAACCAAAGCCCCGGTAACGGTGTTTAACGATAGAGAAGGTGATGTAACTTTCCAGCATTGCCAGGTTAATTATTCAAGGAGGAAAACCAATGAAAACATTTATGGCTAGCCCATCAACAATTGACAGAAAATGGTACGTAGTTGATGCTACAGGATGTACATTAGGACGTCTGTCTTCAGAAGTAGCTAAAGTATTACGTGGAAAAAATAAAGCAATCTTTACACCACATATCGACACAGGTGATTATGTAATCGTTATCAACGCTGATAAGATCCAGGTTACAGGTAAGAAACTTGATCAGAAGATTTACTACCATCACTCAGATTATGTAGGCGGAATGAAAGAAACCACCTTACGTGAAATGTTAAACAAGAAACCGGAAAGAGTCATCGAACTCGCTGTTAAGGGAATGCTTCCAAAAGGACCTCTTGGAAGACAGATGATGACAAAACTTCACGTATACGCTGGCGCAGAGCACGGACACGAAGCTCAGAAACCAGAAGTTTTAACATTTTAAGAAGGAGGTAAATGACATTGGCTACTAAATATTACGGAACCGGAAGAAGAAAAAAATCTATCGCAAGAGTATACCTTGTACCGGGTACAGGTAAGATTACAATTAATAAAAGAGATATCGATGAGTACCTCGGACTGGAAACACTGAAAGTTATCGTTCGCCAGCCACTGGTAGCTACAGAGACAACAGATAAATTTGATGTATTAGTAAATGTTCATGGTGGTGGTACAACAGGACAGGCTGGTGCTATCAGACATGGTATTTCCAGAGCATTACTTCAGGCAGATGCTGATTACAGACCAGTTCTGAAGAAAGCAGGCTTCTTAACACGTGACCCACGTATGAAAGAACGTAAGAAATACGGTCTCAAAGCAGCTCGTAGAGCACCACAGTTCAGCAAACGTTAATTTGTTGTTCAATATTGCATTATTCATCCCGGAAGTATTATTACTTCCGGGATTTTTCTAAAATAATCTATAAGATTCAATAATCTAAAATCAAAGTCAAATCGAATTATAATTCCAAATTAAATTTTAAATTCCAATAAAAATAATGATGATACCGGAGATTTCGGTGAGTTTATGTGAACTCAATACATCAATCCGTGTATTTATTTGGCAAAAGCTATCTGGACACCGAGAAAACCAGGCGTGAGAATGCAGTCTATGTAGCGTGCTGGAAAAAAGTATCTGCGACATTGAGAAAACCAGGCGTGAGGATGCAGTGTATGTAGTGTGTTGGCGAAAAGTATCTGCGATATTGAGAAAATAAGACATGAGGATGCATTTATATGGGGAAATGTATCTGCATCATTAAGGAAAGCTAAGGTGAGGATGCATTTATATGAGGAAGTGTATCTGCATTATCAAGAAAAGTGAAGGTGAGGATGCTTTGTCATGTACTCGGCGAGGTAGAAGTATCTGCGAACATGTCTGGAGGTCTCATGCAGATACGTCAGTGGTCAGAAATGTATCTGCAAACATGTCTGGGAGCCTCATGCAGATACGTCAGTGGTCAGAAATGTATCTGCAAACATGTCTGGAAGCCTTATGCAGATACGTCAGTGGTCAGAAATGTATCTGCAAACATGTCTGGAAGCCTCATGCAGATACATAAGTGGTCAGAAATGTATCTGCAAACATGCCTGGAAGCCTCATGCAGATACATAAGTGATCAGAAATGTATCTGCAAACATGCCTGGAAGTCTCATGTAGATACATCAGTGGTCAGAAACGTATCTGCGAATGCGTCTGGAAGCTTTGTGCAGATACATCGACGGTAAAGTATCGTAAAAAAGTATTTAAAGTATAATTCTGAAAGGGGTAGATCAGTATGAACAAATTCAAAGAAGCGTTACTGGAGGAACAGCGAAGATTAGAAGACATCATAGCTAAGGCAGAAAAGGAGAATGAACATTTTCCGGATGGATATCTTAGAATATCTAAGAATAAAAACAGATGTCGCTACTATCATTGCATCGAAGATAGAAATGGCATTTATATTCCTAAAAGAAATATCCAATTAAGTAAACAGCTTGCACAGAAAACATATAACAAATCAGTCATAAGTAAAGCGAAAGAGCAACTTAGTCAAATTAATAAAATGTTGGAATCAGATACAGATGCGACTATGAAAGAACTATATGAATCTTTACATCCAGATAGAAAAAATTAATAGTTCCGTTGGAGGATTGGGAGCGAAAACTTCAGCAATGGTATAACATACCATATAAGGGGAAAGAGTTTCAAGAGGGAACCCCAGTGATATTGACTGAAAGAGGAGAGCGAGTAAGGTCGAAGTCAGAAAAGATACTGGCGGATTATTTTTATAGAAAACATATCTTATACAAGTATGAAAAGCCAATATATTTATCAGGATATGGAACCGTATATCCGGATTTTACATTTTTGTCTTCAAAAACAGAGAAAGAAATATATTGGGAGCATGAGGGGATGATGGATAAACAAGAATATGCAAGAAGTGCTGTACGAAAAATTGAATCCTATCAAAGAAATGGCATCTATCCGGGAGAACGTTTGATCCTGACTTTTGAGACGGAACAAAGCATATTAAATCAGAATGTGTTCGAAAGTCTGGTGGAGAGATATCTGTAAAATTAATATAGCTTTTCTACGTGAGGCTGATTTGAAGTAGCCGGGGAGATGATGTACTCTGGCTTTTCTGTCAAACAGAAATGTGGTAGAATGAGATTAATTCAAGGTCGTCAAGAGAGAAGTTTGAATGAGCAGGAGGTGGTGCATATGCCATTACAGATTGTCAGAAATGATATTACAAAAATGAATGTTGATGCGATAGTCAATGCAGCCAATACATCCCTTTTAGGAGGAGGCGGTGTGGATGGCTGTATCCATCGTGCGGCAGGTCCGGAGCTGTTGGCAGAATGTCGTACTCTGTGTGGATGTGAGACAGGATCTGCAAAGATTACAAAAGGATACAAGCTTCCATGCAAATATGTGATTCATGCAGTGGGACCTCGCTGGCGGGATGGGAAGCATAAGGAGAGAGAACTTTTAGAATCTTGTTACCGGACATCATTGGATTTGGCCAAGAAACATGAATGTGAATCGGTCGCATTTCCACTGATTTCTTCCGGTATTTACGGATATCCAAAAGATCAGGCATTAAAAGTTGCGGTGGATACCATTGGTACGTTCCTGTTGGAAAACGATATGATTGTGTATCTTGTAATCTTTGACCGGCAGACATATCAGATTGGCGGAAAACTGTTTGCCGATATTGCGGCGTACATAGATGATCGGTATGTGGAGGAACATACCGACAGCCGGGCAGAACAGAGACGGCGATTCGAAGCACTGTCAGAGGAATCTTGCTTTGAAGCTGCACTTGCCTCGCTGCCGCCCGAAACAATCTGCAAATCTTGCAGCAGTCAATCTCTGGAAGAGGCGTTAGGACAGATGGATGAGAGTTTTTCGGAAATGCTCCTTCGGAAAATAGACGAAAGTGGCATGACAGACGCACAGTGCTACAAGAAAGCAAACATTGACCGGAAGCTCTTCTCGAAGATTCGCTCGGATAAATTCTATAAGCCATCCAAACCTACAGTGTTGGCATTTGCTCTCGCCTTGGAACTGCCACTTGCCCAGATGCAGGAGATGCTCGGCAAGGCAGGATTTACCCTTTCTCATTCGAGCAAATTTGATATCATCGTAGAATATTTTATTGAAAGGGGAAATTATAATGTGCATGAAATCAATGAGGCTCTGTTTGCTTTCGATCAGAGTTTGATAGGTGCTTAGACAGAAGGAATACATATCAGATAATAGATAAATTTGCTCAATGTCGCTTTCCATGCGACCATTCTCAACCGGATAATCGCTATACTATGATTACAAAGTAAGAAAACAAATAACAATTTTACACAAATGCTGTTGCAGGAGTACGGCGGGTGAGAAGTTTGGGAGGACAGGCATATGAGAAAGAATTTAACAGAAATCGTTTTTATCCTTGATCGCAGTGGATCGATGAGTGGACTGGAACGGGACACCATCGGCGGATTCAATTCTATGATTGAGCAGCAGAAAAAAGCAGAGGGAGAAGCACTGATCTCAACAGTGCTGTTTGACAACGTGAGTGAAGTGTTACATGATCGTGTGAATGTAAAAGACATTCAGCCGATGACTGATCGAGATTACACAGTCCGTGGGTGTACGGCACTATTTGATGCTATTGGTGGAGCTATCCATCACATTGGCAACGTTCATAAGTATGCAAGATCAGAGGATGTTCCAGAGCATACGATGTTTGTGATTACAACCGATGGTATGGAAAATACCAGTCGCCGTTATAATAGCGAAAAAGTGAAGCAGATGATTGAACGGCAGAAAGCAAAATACGGTTGGGAATTTTTGTTTCT
This sequence comes from uncultured Marvinbryantia sp., assembly GCA_934373455.1. Classification (GTDB taxonomy): domain Bacteria; phylum Bacillota; class Clostridia; order Lachnospirales; family Lachnospiraceae; genus Marvinbryantia. The sequence continues at coordinate 5,811 of CAKRON010000065.1, read as the reverse complement.
TGGAGCTAATATTGATGCAGTGGAGACTGCAAGCCAGTTTGGAATTGGCGCAGACAGAGCGGTTAACTACCAGTGTGACAGTGAAGGAACTGCGTTAAATTACGAAGTGATTAGCGAGGCCATCTGCTCAGTGCGATGTAACGCACCTTTGCATGCAGATTGGAAAAAGCGTATCGATGAAGATTATAAAAAACGTGGAGATCGTAAACACTAGTAATATTTATAGAAATCCACCAGATATTAAGGGATATAAAGAAAAATGACAAGAGAAGAAATATTTACATGGGTACAGCAGCAATATGGCACGGAGCCGGAATATCCCTGGCATGATTGTAATGCAGTGCTGCGGCATAAAGACAATAGAAAATGGTACGGCGTAGTGATGGAAGTTGCTGGTACGAAGCTGGGGATTAAGGATATGGATATTATTCATATCCTTAATGTGAAGTGTGATCCGATGCTCATTGGCTCGCTTCGTAGTCAGGCAGGGTATTTTGCGGCATACCATATGAATAAAGAAAAGTGGCTCAGTATACAGTTAGATAAGCCGGAACTGGACGATGCCATCAAGAGTTTGCTTGCGTTGAGTTTTGACTTGACGACATCTAAAAAAAGAAAATAAAGGAAAAGGAGAACTCTGAACAATGGATGGAAAAAAGATGTTCGCAGCAGAAGAAAAACATCTGATACCGTTAGACAAAGTCAGTGGATATGATGTAAGACCGGGATTTTATGGAATCAACGGAGCAACCGTGCTAAGAGAAGGGGTGAATTTTACAGTCTGTTCTCTGGAAGCAACAAGTGTAGAACTTCTTTTGTACCATAGAGGGGAGAAAGAACCATATGCAGTATTACCTTTTCCCAAACATTATCGGATTGGATGTGTGTATTCCATGATCGTCTTCGGACTGGATATCTGTGATTTTGAGTATGCTTACCGGGTAGACGGTCCTTATGATCCTCAAAAAGGTCTTATTTTTGACAAAACGAGGCCACTTCTGGATCCTTACGCCAGAGCCGTTACCGGTCAAAGTGTATGGGGAGAACAGCCGAATCAGGATTACGGATATCGGGCAAGAGTAGTAGTCAATGACTTTGACTGGGGAGACCATGTAGATCCAGTCAGACCGATACAGGATCTGATTATTTATGAACTTCATGTTCGGGGATTTACGAAAGATCCTTCTTCCGGTGTTGCACATCCGGGAACATTTGCAGGAATTCGAGAAAAAATTCCTTATTTGAAAGAACTTGGAATTACAGCTGTAGAATTGATGCCGGTTTTTGAATTTGATGAGACTATGGGGCGGCGCGAGGTGAACGGCAGGATGCTTCTGGATTACTGGGGATATAATCCGGTGAGTTTTTTTGCACCGAACACCAGTTATACGGCACAAAAAGAGTTCAATCGGGAAGGTGATGGACTTAAGTCACTGATTCGGGAATTGAATGCCAATGGCATTGAGGTGATTCTGGATGTAGTCTTTAATCATACGGCAGAAGGAAATGAAAAAGGACCATTCTTTTCGTTTAAAGGATTTGATAACAGGGTTTATTATATGCTGACGCCGGGAGGCTGGTATTATAACTTCAGTGGATGTGGTAACACGTTGAATTGCAATCATCCGGTAGTACAGCAAATGATCATAGAGTGTCTGAGGTACTGGACTATTGAATATCATGTAGATGGATTTCGGTTTGATCTGGCCAGTATTCTGGGTAGAAATGAAGATGGTTCTCCAATGAACCAGCCGCCACTTTTGAAGAATCTGGCAGAGGATCCGATTCTTCGTAATGTGAAACTCATTGCAGAGGCCTGGGATGCCGGTGGATTGTATCAGGTGGGCAGTTTTCCGGCTTTTACCCGCTGGGCAGAATGGAATGGAAAATACCGGGATGACATGAGAAGTTTTCTGAAAGGGGATTACTGGTTTGCTGAAGCAGCAGCAAGCAGATTAACAGGTTCCCTGGATATCTATACCGATCAGTATAGAGGTTATAATTCATCCATTAATTTTATCACTTGTCACGATGGATTTTCTCTCTGGGATCTATATTCATACAATGGAAAACACAACGAGGATAATGGCTGGAACAATTCGGATGGAAGTGATGATAATCGAAGCTGGAATTGTGGAGAAGAAGGAGAAACGACAGATCCCCAAATTCGTCAGCTTCGTCTCAGGATGATGAAGAATGCTTGTATGGTCTTGATGTGCAGTCGTGGAACACCGATGTTTCTGGCAGGAGATGAATTTGGGGACACTCGTTTTGGAAATAATAATCCTTACTGCCAGGATAATGAGATTTCCTGGCTGGACTGGAAACGCCTTGATACAAACCGAGAACTTTATCAGTTTTTCAAAAAGATGATCTGGTTTCGAAGAGAACATCCGGTGATTCGAAGCGATCAGGCACCTTCTGAGACCGGATTTCCGGCAGTCAGTATTCATACAGACCGGCCATGGGAGAGATATATTGATCAGAATACAAAGGCACTTGCGCTCTGCTATGCCGGAAAGACAGATCAGGGAGAAGATTTGGTATATATGGCATTAAATGTTTACTGGGAGGAACAGAAGTTTGAACTTCCGAAACTTCCTGATACTTATGAATGGAGGTGCTTCGCGGATACTGCGTTGGAGGAAATCAGAGAAGAAGAGCGCAAAGCAGCGATTACAGAATATCGGCTTCATCCGAGATCTGCTGCGGTATTCGTGGGTGTCAGGAGAAAGCAGTGATTTGGCAGCTCTCAAAGCCTGCTAAAATGTCGGCGGACATCTATAGAAAAGTTAAGTATAATGGAGCGACAGTGTGAAATTTTATTCACAAAAAAACAAAGAAAGAGGAGAAAGATGTTAGAGAAACTATTTAAATTAAGGGAAAATCGCACCGATGTTAAGACAGAGATTGCGGCAGGTATTACAACATTCATGACAATGGCGTATATTTTAGCTGTCAATCCAAGTATTTTAAGTGCAGCAGGAATGGATGCCAATGCCGTATTAATTGCAACTTGTCTGGCTTCATTTATCGGTACTGCCTGTATGGCGTTTATTGCAAATATGCCATTTGCCTTATCAGCAGGAATGGGATTAAATGCCTATCTGGCTTATACCGTTGTTCTGGGAATGGGAGTTTCCTGGCAGTTGGCATTGTTTGCAGTATTTGTAGAAGGAATTATTTTTATTGTACTTTCCCTGACAAATGTACGAGAAGCTATTTTTAATGCAATTCCGCTGACACTTAAAAAAGGCGTATCAGTAGGTATCGGACTTTTTATTGCATTTATTGGACTGCAGAATGCAGGATTATCTGTAGATTCTGCTACATTGGTATCACTGACCAGTTTCACAGAGAACTTTCACACAACAGGAATTTGTGCGTTGCTGGCAGTAATTGGCTTGTTTATAACCGCGATCCTTTATATAAGAGGAGTGAAGGGTGCTGTATTAATCGGTATTGTTGTAACCTGGGGATTGGGTATGATTTGCCAGGCGGTTGGAATCTATGTGCCGAATCCGGAGCTTGGAGCATATAGCCTGTTTCCGTCAGGTATTATCAGTGTAGATTTTTCGGCGTTGGGAAAAACATTCGGACAGTGTTTCCACATTGATTTTCATGGTGTTGGAATTTTTAACTTTATTGCAGTAATCTTTGCATTTCTGTTTGTAGATTTGTTTGATACACTGGGAACATTAATCGGTGTTGCGACGAAAGCAGATATGCTGGATGAAGACGGACGCCTGCCGAGAATTAAACCTGCATTACTTTCAGATGCGATCGCAACATCCGCAGGGGCGGTTCTGGGAACTTCTACCACAACTACGTTCGTAGAGTCATCTGCAGGAGTGGCAGTTGGAGGTCGTACAGGTTTGACTGCATTGACAACGGCAGTATTATTCTTGTTAGCAACCCTGTTCTCACCGTTATTCACATCCATTCCATCTTTTGCTACAGCGCCGGCGCTGATATTTGTGGGATTTCTGATGTTTGAGACAGTAGGGGATATCAAGTTTTCAACAGAAAATCTGGCAGAAGCGATACCCGCATATTTGTGTATTATTGCAATGCCATTATTTTACAGTATTTCAGAAGGAATTTGTCTTGGAGTTATTTCTTATGTTGTATTAAAAGCAGCTACAGGAAAAGCAAAAGATATCACACCTCTGATGTATATTCTTGCAATTTTATTTGTAATGAAATATATATTCCTGTAACGAAAAGTCTTCAAAATTGAGAAAAAGGAAAAGAAAAAGAGCATCCTGTAGCTGGATGCTCTTTTTGGGAAAGAGAGTGTATACTATCTGCCAAATAAATGTCTTACAAAAGAAAGAAGACTAAATCGGTCAGATCTCATATAGTCATTTACAAAATTATCACAATACATATAACGTTCTGTTTTCATCCATGCAGGTACCTGAAGTGTATCCATTGAATTTGTATAAGTTACGAATCTCATAACCACGCCCCCTTTAATTTGTTTTTCTTATTTGATCTACTTATATTCTAGCACAAAAAGACAGAAATACTATGGGTGTATATTCTAAATCTGAGGAACAAAATATGTGCTGTCAGCACAAAGTATGATATAATAAATAAAAAATAAGAAAAAATGAAAATGGGAGATAAAGATGAGTTTTACGATAGAAGATATGATACTCATTTCTGAAAAAAGATATGAAATGAAGTTCATTGCAGGAAAAAATGGATGGTCAAATTCTATTAGCTGGGTTCATTTACTGGAAGGTACCACGATTATACAGAACTTCTGGGGAAAAGAACTGGCAGTGACTACTGGCCTTGGTTTCCCGGGAGAAGAAGACTGGATGAATCTTGCCATACAATTAAATCGTCATCATGCATCCGGGCTGATTATCAATGTGGGACAGTACATCCGGGAGATTCCGGAAGAGCTGATGGCATACTGTGATGAGAATGACCTTCCGCTGCTGACTGTGCCGTGGGAGGTGCGCCTGTCCGACATGATAAAGGATTTCAGTATCCGTGTCTTTGTGCAGGACAATACGGATGAGCAGATTGCGGCAGCGTTGATTGCGGCGATAGAGACACCGGACAATCAGACCGCATACAGAAGGGAATTATGGCAATATTTTGATGTGGACGGAAGCTTTCAGGTGCTGCTGCTGACCTGTGAGGGACTGGATGCTATGGATATGGTGGAGCGGAGAAAACTGTCTTACCGCATTCAGGTGTATCTGGAGGACATTACGCACAATGCCAGCTTCTTCTATTACAATTCTGATTTTGTGCTCGTTGCCAATGCGGTTCCGGAAGAGACCCTGTATCAGCTGATTGAAGGGGCGATAAAGAGAGGGGAAAAGCGTATGCCGGAGCGGAAGCTGCATGTGGGGATCGGAAGTAAATGCATGGATATTTCGCGGCTTTCAGTCAGCTATCGGCGGGCGAAGGCAGCGGTGCAGATGGCGATGACGCAGAAAAAGCAGGTGGTAAAATTTGATGACTGCGGATTGTACCGGCTGCTGTATATGGTAGAAGACACCGGCGTATTGCAGGAGATCGAAACGGAATGTCTGGCCGCGCTGGAAGAATATGATCGCAAATACAATGCCGGTTATGTGGAAACGCTTCAGTCTTATCTGAAGCATAACGGGAGCATCCAGGCAGTGGCGGAGGAACTTTACACACACCGCAATACCGTGTTATACCGGCTTGGCAATATACGGAAGGTGCTGGGGAATGAATTGAAAACGCCGGAGGAGAGACTGCCCTATCAGATGGCATTTTATATCCGTAGTATGCATGGTGTACAGGAGGGAAGCGAATGAA
>CAKRON010000064.1 GCA_934373455.1 uncultured Marvinbryantia sp. | reverse complement strand
TATATGAGGCGTGGGAAGAAGAATATCCATACCCGACTTATCCACAGGTACAGATCATCGGAACAAAATTTACAGATTTAAAACATGACGGAAAAATCAAGGCAGACGATATCATAGATATTACAGATATTATTGAAAAAAGACATCCTGGACGAGAAAGTGATGACGAGATCATTGTATACTCTGTAGGCGGTATGCCGGTAGAAGATATTGCATGGGGCGGCACAGTATATCGGAATGCAGTAAAAATGGGAATCGGAATACAGCTGCCATTATGGGAAAAACCAGAGATGGCATAAAAAATTCTTAAAAAAATAACGATCTCCGGTGAAAAGTGCTATGATGAATCTCAGATTATGATACAAAACAGGTAGAGGAGAAAGGCTTATGGATGAAAAGAAAATTGTCACTCCGGTTCAGCCGTATCTCAGGCTGGATGCAAAAGATTATAAAGAGATTCTCAACAAACGGATGGGGATTGCCAGTTTTTATGAATTTCAGGTAAAAGATCAGGCACAGAACAGCTTTAAGGCTGTGCCGGATGGAAGCACAGATCTGATCTTTGGAATTGGAGAAAAAGATGTGAAAGTATCAATCGGCGGCACGGTTCTGAAAGCCAAGGACTGGGACTTTGAGGATGGAAGGTATTATTTCGGAGCCAGATTCCTGCCGGGAAGATGTATTCTTCCAAAAGATCTTTCCATTGAGGATGTGGTCAATGCAGATGTGGAGATAGACCAGAACGATTACGGAACAGGACTGACTGACCAAATCGCGGAGGCAGCAGATGTGGTACAGCGGGCAGAGATCTTGATGTCCTATTTGTCTGAGAATCGAAAAGGCAGTTATCGGGACGGAATCCATACACTGGAAGAATATATGAGACAACGGATTTATGCTACAAAAGGTAATATTACGATCGGAATGCTCAGCAGAGAAACCGGATATTCAGAGTGCTATATTCGTAGAATTTTCAAACAGATTCATGGAATCTCACCGAAAGAATTTGAACGGTTCATCCGGTTTCAGGCATTTTTAAATGAGATCACAGCTTCATCCGGAGAAGTGACCAGCGAAGAGACTGCGCTGAACTGTGGATATTATGATCAGTCTCATATGTTAAAAGACTTCCGAGTGTTTGCAGGAACCACACCGGAGAAGTATAAAAAAAGAATTTGCAATAAATTTAGAAAATAAAAAGAGCAGAAGGAGAATACACATGGAATTATCAAGAATTGAAATTATCACAGGAATGTCAAAATTCAATGGGCTGAAATCAGCTTTGAGTAAAGCCGGTGTTCGTGGTATGACTGTGACACAGGTGCTGGGATGCGGGATCGAAAAAGGTACCAAAGAATATGAAGTAGAAGAAAACTATGAAATGGAACTCCTTCCGAAACAGCAGATTGCAGTTGTAGTGGAAAAATCCAAGGTTCCGGCCATCGTGGAATTAATCAAACAGGAACTCTATACAGGACATATTGGTGACGGTAAGATTTTTGTATACGATATCACCAATGTAATCCGGGTGCGTACCGGAGATGAAGGAATTGATGCCCTGTAGCAAGGAGGAAGTACATATGGAAGAAAAAGACAGAACTCTGGGACTGCGAAGCGTTGTCTCAATTTCCGTAGGTCTGGTCATTGCCACCAGTTGTCTGGTGTCACTGGGGCAGGGCGCTGGAAGTATCGGTGTAGTATTTATCGGAGCTATGGTTATTGCATGTCTCCTGAATATGACCACAGTGGCATCCCTGTCAGAATTAAATGCACTGATGCCAAATACCACAGGCGGTCTGGCTCAGTACACGCTGGCCTGTATGGGACCATTCCCTACATTAATTTCTATGGTAGGTGGATATTTGATCTGCAATATTATGTCATCCGGTGTGGAAGCATCTATTTTCTCCTATGCCATGGCATCAACGATTCACCTTCCGATACCAAGTATTTTGTATACACTTGTAATGACGATCGTAGTAATGATAGCGAATCTCTACGGTGTGGACATGTTTGCCAAGATACAAGATCTGGTAGCCTTTCTGTTGGTCGGTTCTATGCTGATTCTGGGAACGATTGGTATGCTGGGACTTGGAACAGGAGAGATGGTGCAGCAGCCATACAGTATGGCATCGGACTGGAAAGAAGTGGTATCCACAGTGGCAGTGGCATTCTGGTTATTTATCGGGGCGGAATATGTGATTCCTGTGTCAAAAAATGTTAAGAATGCAAAACGCAATGTACCGCTGGGTATGATGATTGGTTTGGCATTGATCTGTCTGGTACAGTCTGTCATGGTGCTTGGCTTTCATAATTACACACCATGGGGTGAACTGGAAGCTTCCGCAGCACCACATTTGCTGTACGGAGAAAATCTGTTAGGTTCAGCAGGCAAAATCTGGATGACTTTTGTAGCGGCACTGGCAGTCGTCAGCACTCAGAATTCCACAGTTAATGGATTGGCTGGGATCTGTCAGGGCATGGCAAAAATGAATATGATGCCGAGAATCTTTGCAAAGACCAATAAGCATGGCGTACCATTCTTCGGAGTAATCTTTGTCAGCGTTTTTATTTTCGTATTTGCAGCACTGAGTGATGGATCATCCGAAGCAATATCATTCCTGATTCTGGTAGGTTCCGTATTCTGGATGATTTCTTATATCCTGGCGCACCTGGATGTACTGATCCTGCGTCACCGACTGCCTAAGGCTCCGCGCTCTTTTAAAGTGCCGTGCGGACCACTGTTTCCGTACATCGGCATCGTAGGTACAGTATACATGATCCTGAACATCTCCAGTGATCCGACAGAACGCATGATGATCTGGCTGGTCACCGGCATCACTTTTCTGGTGCTTGGCATTTATTCATACTTCTGGATCCGTATCAAGATGAACATTCCGGTATTCAAGAGTGTACCGATACAGAAAGTGATGGCAATGGAAAACAGCATGTACTACACGATACGTAAACGCAGGGGCTTGTGGAGATGAAACCAATGGGGACGGAGTTTTTTGGCTCTCAAGAGCTGTGATCGAACCGCCGGCAAAAGGACCTTCCGCTGCGCCGCTGAGCAGAACCACATCGCTGTATTCAGCGGCCGGGGTATCTGAAAATTCAGTAATAAATATAACTTTTGCGCCTCGCTCATGGGAAAGCTTTGCAATGACGATGGCATCTTTTGTGATGCCGGAATTGCTGTAAATGACAGAAACATAACCTTCTTTTACGAGACTGGCTTTGGTAAGCTGCTGGTGCAGATCGGCATCAAAGCCCACGTTCGGTATAATCTTAGAAAACTTCAGATGAGTTTCTTCTGCGGAAAGTGCAGAACCGCCGGCGCCAAAAAAATAAATAAAATCAGCATGTAACAGAAGTTTGACAGCTTTATCAATGGCGGCATAATCAAGAGAGGCGTATGTCTTTTGAATCGCTGCGCTGTAAATAGACATAACCTGATGGGCGAGATCTTCTTCATTATGTGGAAGATTGGATACATCCGTCCCAATGGAAGTAGTATTATTCAGAGCCAGTGAAATGCGGAATTCCTGATAGCCATTGAAATTCAGGGTCTTACAGAAGCGGAAAACACTGGTCTCACCTACGCCGCACAGCTTTGCCATATCTGTGATTGTAGAGTTCAGAGCGATCTGGGGAGAACTCAGAACAAAATCCGCAACCTTTTTTTCCGCATTTGTCATATTGGCATATTTCGAAGTGATGACCGCAGTCAGATTTGGTGTGCTCATAATAAAATCTCCTTAAATCAGTTCAAATAAAAATCATTTTCTTTTATTCTACCTGTTCCACTAAGAAAAAACAATAAAAAAAGAAATTTTTTTCATATAAGCCAATAAAAAGAAAAAATGTTCTAAAAAAAGAAATGAAAGGAAAAATAAAAATAATTTCCAGAAAAACAGATGTGATATATGCACAAAACAAATCGGTTTAATTGTGAAAATCTATCAAAAATGATAAGAAATGCACAAAATGGTATTGACAATATCGAGAGTCTGTGGCATGATCCAAGTAACGAAAAAAATTTTTTCCATACAAGGAGGAAAAGGGTATGAAAAAGAAACTTGTCAGTGCAGTTCTTTGCACAAGTATGATCGCTTCACTTGGCACCTTTGCACTTGCGGATGACGCATCTGCGGAGAAACCATATGAAGGCCAGAAACTTACCGTATTATATATGTCAGGAGTATATGCGGATGCTGCGAATTCCATGGTAGATGAATTCGAAGAAGCAACAGGAGCAAAAGTTGAAGTAATTGATATGCCATATTCAGAACTTCACGAAAAGATTTTGCTGGATCTGACCAGCCAGGCAGGTACATACGACGTAATCGATGTAGCCAGCCAGTGGGATGGTGAATTTGCACCATATCTGACAGATCTTCAGGAGTACATTGACAAAGACGGATTTGACATGACAGAGTATATTGAAAATGTACTTGCAAACTGCGGTGAGTGGCAGGGTCATTATTATGGTATTCCAAATGCAAGCACACCACAGCTTTTTGCATACAGAACAGACTTATTTCCAGACGGACTTGCAGATACATGGGAAGAATTCAGAGAACAGCTTGCAACTGTAAATGATCCGGATAACGGATTTTATGGTGATTCCATTTCCGGTATTACCGGACAGCTGGGCGGCGTATTTGATTACGTGCTCTGGTCCATGGGTGGTGCCTGGGCAGATGAAGACTGGAATGTAGCAATTGATTCCGAAGAGACAAGAAATGCACTGGAACACCTGATGGCAGTTCAGGAATACTGTGATCCGAACTGGTTGAACTGGGGAACTGACCAGTCTATTCAGGCATTCTTAGATGGCAGCGCAGCAGTATGTGAGACATGGCCAACACTTGGTCTGGTACAGGCAGCAGATGATCCGGAACAGTCAAAAGTAGTTGGAAACTGGGCACTGGATACCATTCCATATGACAAGACAGGAACTACATTGCTGAGCGCATGGGATTGCTCTATTCCAGCATTTTCTAAGAACCAGGAGCTGGCATGGGAGTGGATCAAGATGTACACAAGCATGGAAAAACAGAACCAGTTCTACGAAGAAAACGGTATCCTTTCCCCAAGAAAAGCATTCTGGGAACAGGATGGAATCAAAGGTACTTATATGGACAAAGTACGTGAAGCTCTTGATACCGCAAATATGTGGTGGAGAATTCCTGCATCTACACAGGTTGACAGTATGCTGAATACCGTAATCGGTTCTTATCTGTCAGGTCAGACTGATCTGGAAACAACAGTAGCAGATATGAAAGCCGGTATCGAAGAAGCTCTGGAAGCAGCACCACCTGAAGAAGGCGTAAAGAACTACAATAGATAATAAAGTAGAATGTCTTGAAACAGGGCTTACTCATGATCCCATGAGTAGGCCCTAATTAAAGAAAGAACAAAAAGAAATACTCTGTTTAGAAAGTGAGCCATAAACATGAAAGCACAAAATAAAGTAAATGGTGCGCCTAAAATGAGGCACCGTAATGAAACGGTATGGTCATGGCTGTTTATGCTGCCGACCATGATATTTTTAGGTGTGACAGCATTATTGCCGCTGTTATATTCTGTATATTTAAGTTTTTTCAAGTATAAGATTAACTTACCGAATGCTGTCCCAACGTTCAATGGTCTGGGAAATTACATCAAAATGTTTACCGATAAAACCCTGGCAGTCAGCACGGGAAATACCGTTCTTTTCGCAGTGATTTCAGTAGTGCTGGAACTGGTAATCGGTATAGTTGTAGCAATGGTACTCTGTTCAGACAGGCTCTGGGCAAAGATCTGCACCACAATTCTTCTGATTCCAATGATCATGGCTCCGGTTGCGATTGGTACTACCTGGAGAATGATGCTGGACGGAACGACAGGTATTATCAATTATCTTCTGGGTTTTCTTGGCATACCGAGCATCAACTGGCTGAGTAATCCGAAATATGCCATGCCGGCAGTCATCTTTGTCAATGTATGGCAGCTGGTACCATGGGTAGCTATCATTGGAGCGGCCGGTCTGAAAGCGCTTCCGGCAGACTGCTTTGAAGCAGCGCGTATCGATGGAGCAAAGAATTCACAGATTTTTGCAAAGATCGTACTTCCGATGATCAGTCCGCTTTTAGTTATCATTACCATGCTTCGATTTGTAGATGCATTTAAGGTATTTGATACAGTTTATACTATGACAAACGGTGGACCTGGAACAGCAACAGAGATGCTTCCAAACTATATTTATAAACAGGGATTGAAATTCTTTGACGCAGGTTATACTGCAGCACTGGCCGTTATGTTCGTATTGATTATGACAGTTGTTACATTATTATTCCTGAAACTGAGAAAATACGTGGAGGAGAAGGTAGCATGAGGAAGAAAAAAACAAAAGAAGTTTCCGTTATGGATGACGTTATTGGAAATTTCGCGGGACGTCCGGTTCGTGTCATCATTGTTGCCATCACTATGATTGCCATTATCTTTCCGTTATACTGGCTGGTAACAAGTTCATTTAAAGTAAAAGCAGATTATCTGGCAAATCCACCTGTGATCTTTCCACACCGTTTTACAATGGAAAGTTTTCAACAGGTATTGCAGATGAACGGGTTGTTAAATCAATTTATCAACTCATTTATTGTAGCGGCAGTTTCGACTGCTATTTCACTGGTATTTGGTTCTATGGCAGCCTATTCTGTTGCCAGAGGACGTTTTCATAAAGCAGTGCGCGGGGCATTCGGTCTGTGGTTCATGGTTCAGAAAATGTATCCGGCGATTGCGACAGCAATTCCGATTTATCTGGTTATGAGAAATTTACATCTCATTGACAGCAGAACAGCATTGATTATTATGAACACAAGTTTTAACCTTCCACTGGTTATCTGGCTGATGATGGGATTCTTCGAACAGGTGCCACTGGAGATGGAGGAGTCAGCAAAAATTGACGGTGCGACATTCCTTCAGAAGTTTTTTAAAGTAGTATTTCCGGTAACCAAACCGGGACTGGTAGCTGCAGGTATTCTGGCATTTATCGGTGCATGGAACGAGTTCCTGTTTGCAGTTATCTTAAGTATCAACAAGTCCAAGACCCTTCCGGTTGTTATCGCAGGATTCATCACAGACCGTGGTCTGGAATGGGGACCGATGGCAGCGACGTCTGTAATTACACTGATTCCGGTACTGATTCTGGTACTGATTGCACAGAAGCAGTTTGTACAGGGACTTGCTATGGGTGCCGTAAAAGGATAAAGGAGATCTGGAAGGAGAGCACAGAATATGAAAAGAGTAGTATGTTTTGGTGATTCAAATACCTATGGATATGATGCAGTCACAAATGGAAGATTCGACGAAAATACAAGATGGACCTGTCTTCTACAAAAATTAGCAGGTCCGGATTATACAATTATAGAAGAAGGATTAAGCGGCAGAACAACTTGCTATCGCGATCCGATTAATGAGGGCATGGCCGGAATAGATTATATCTATCCATGTCTGATGAGTCATGGTCCATTTGATACACTGATTATCATGCTGGGAACAAATGACTGCAAAGAAAGATTTTCCGCAACACCAAAGAATATCGCAGACGGCATGAAGCGTCTGGTGGAAAAGGCAAAAGGCATGCCGGTATGGAATAGTGTACCGGATATCATTGTGATTGCGCCGGCACCGATTATGAAAGAATGCGAAAGCAGCTGGGTGGCCGGAGAAATGGGCATCAGTTCTGATAAATCTTATCAGCTGGCAAAAGAATACAGTGAGATGGCAAAACTGGAAAAGGTACGTTTCCTGGATGCAGCAGATATGGATATGAATACCATTGATTACATGCATCTTTCTGCAAAGGGACACAGACAGCTGGCAGAAATGATCTGGGAAGAACTGCAAAAATAATCTGACAGAAGCAGATAAGGACTGGAGAAGGAAATGAGGATATATCGTACAAAAGACTATCAGGAAATGAGCAGAAAGGCAGCTGCGGTCATCGGTGCACAAGTGGTATTAAAACCAGACAGTGTACTGGGACTTGCGACAGGTTCTACTCCAATTGGAACATATGAATATCTGATTAAGGGATATCAGAATAAGGATCTGGATTTTTCAGAAATCACTACGGTAAATCTGGATGAATACAAAGGACTGACAAAAGACAACGATCAGAGTTACTATTATTTTATGTATCATCATCTGTTTAAAGATATCAATATCAATATGGAACATGTGAATATTCCTGATGGAACAAAAGAAGATGGGGAAGCTGAATGTGCACGTTATGAAAAAGTAATACAGCAGTGTGGCGGTGCAGATCTTCAGCTACTGGGACTGGGACATAATGGTCATATTGGTTTTAATGAGCCGGCAGAAGAATTTGTGAAGAGCACACACTGCGTACAGCTGACAGAGAGTACAATTGAAGCAAATAAACGCTTTTTTGCATCGATTGATGAGGTGCCGCGCTATGCTTATACCATGGGAATCAATACCATCATGCAGGCTAAAAAAGTACTGCTGATCGTCAGTGGCGAAGATAAAGCGGAAATCTTAAAGAAATCATTGTTTGGTCCGGTGACACCACAGGTTCCGGCCTCTGTACTTCAATTACACAAAGACTTGACGGTAGTAGCTGATGAGGCGGCAATGAGCTGTATCAAATAACAGGAGGACAGTGTGATGACGAAAAAAGAACTGTTGGATTCTATCCATGGACGGATGATTATATCCTGTCAGGCGGTTAAGGGGGAACCCTTATATGTAGAAGAAAAATCAGTAATGTACTTAATGGCAAGAGCTGCGAAGCAGGCTGGTGCGACCATGATCCGAACCAGCAGCATACGCGACGTTATTGCGATAAAAGAAGAAACAGGTCTTCCGGTGATCGGTCTTGTCAAGGTGCAGTATGAGGGATATGATGCTTATATAACACCGACAATGAAAGAAGTAGATGATCTGGTAAACGCAGGATCTGATATTGTAGCCCTTGATTGTACCAATCGAAAAAGAGGCGATGGTACAACGATTAATGAATTCATCGCACAGATCAAAGAGAAATATCCGGACATTATCCTGATGGCAGATATTTCAAATTATGAAGAGGGCATAATTGCATGGAAATGTGGCGTGGATATTGTGGGAACTACGATGAGTGGATATACACCGTATACCGAACCAAAAGACGGACCGGATTATGAACTGATGAGCAGACTGGCCGCAGATCTTGATATTCCGGTAATCGGAGAAGGCAAAATCCACAGTCCACAGGAAGCTGTAAAAGCTTTATCCACAGGAGTATGGGCAATTGTAGTTGGCGGCGCGATTACAAGACCGCTGGAAATTGCTCAGCGTTTTATGAAAGCAATTGATGACGCAAAAGGAGAAAAGTAATGAAGATTGCTGTTTTAGATGTAGGAGGCACGGCGATTAAATCCGGAATCTGGGATGGCAGAAAGCTTACTTTTTGCGGTGAAGATAAGACGGAGACTAAAAAAGGCGGAGAAGGTGTTCTGCAATGTATGAAAGAGATTCTGCACCGACTTCACGCCGAAGAAGCAGATGCTATCGGAATCAGTACCGCAGGTGATGTGAATGCAGATACAGGGACGATCCATTATGCCAATCAGAATATTCCGGGTTATATGGGGACGGAGATTGGAAAAGTTCTGGAAGAGGAATTTAAAGTACCGGTGGCGGTGGAAAATGATGTAAACGCAGCGGCGCTGGGTGAATATATGGAAGGCGCCGGAAAAGGAACGAATTGCTTTCTGTGCCTTACATATGGAACCGGAATTGGCGGAGGAATTGTCATTAACGGAGAAGTTCTGGAAGGAAAGAACTGGGCAGCAGCCAACTTTGGGGGAATTCTGATCCATCCGGAGAAGCGGATTCCCGGGGTACAGCTGTCCGGATGCTATGAGACATATGCATCCACAACAGCATTGGTGCGAAGCGTTACCAAGGTGGATCCACAGCTGGATAATGGGCGCAAGATATTTGAAGCGATAGAACGCCCGGAAATAAAAGAGACTGTCGATCACTGGATCGATGAGATTACATATGGGCTGATCAGCCTGATTCACATCTTTGATCCAGATAAAATAGCATTGGGTGGTGGCATCATGGCTCAAAAATATGTCTATGAAGAAGTGCGAAGAAAAACAACAGAAAGAGTAGAAAATAACTTCAAAGATATACAATTGGTGCCGGCAGAGCTGGGGAACAGCGCAGGAATGATGGGGGCGGCATATCGTGCGAATGAAGCCAGATTGCATAAAAATCTGGTGAGATAAATTTTAACAAGAGGATCTTCAGGGTAATGATTCAGTTATCAGAAGGTCCTTTTTTTAGACTCTTGACAAGTGAATCAGACTACAGCATAATGCAGATGTATTCTTGAATAATTAAGACTGGAGATTGAAAGATGTTAAAAAAATTGTTTGGCATAGAAGGAAGTTTCACAGAAATGATGTCCAGGCTGGCAGATTTTGTGCTGCTCAGTGCTCTTTGGCTGGTGGCATCTATACCGCTGATAACAATCATACCTTCCACTGCAGCGCTTTATTATGCCTGCGTAAAATCACTGAGAAAAGAGCATGGTACACCAGTGGCAGAATTTAAATCTTTTTTTGCAAAGAACTGGAAGCAGGGCATCGGTATTAGTTTCTTATATCTGATACTTGGGGGACTGGTTGGATTAAATATTTATTCTGTGTTCAGGATGAATCCGTCTGATACCATATATCATATTTATATTGTAATCAGTTTATGGCTCGGTCTTTTATATGCATTTCTCAGTATATATCTGCCGGCAGTATTTTCCAGATTTGAATATACTACACTCGATTTTCTCAAAAACAGTCTGTTCATGGCAGTACGTCATACGGTGACATCTCTGGTTTTGTGCCTGATAAGTGCAGTGGCAGTGTACCTGATGTACCGATTTTACATATTACTGTTTGTGCTTCCGGCAGTGCTGGCTTTTGTTAATTCTTATGGTTTGGAAAGAGTATTTCGCAAATATATGATAAAAAAAGAAGATCAGGGAGAGATTCCATGGTACTGGGAGTGAAAAAGCAACAAAAAAAGAGAATAAAATAAAAATTTACAAGACATATTGACAAGCCCGAGAAAAAGATGTATAGTGTACTTACAAAAAACATGTTGTATTGTAAAAATTTATTTAAACGTTTCAATAAAAGATATCACAGATAATTCATGAAAAGCAGGATATGTTATCTGTGAATATTTTTTAAAGGTTTACTTAAACGTTTCAATAAAAATTTACACAAGTTATAAGGAGGGTAATATCGTGAAAGCAAGAAAAGTAATGTGTGCATTAATGACAGCAGCAGCAACCTGTGCAATGGCAGCAGGAGCAAGTGCAGATGGAGAAACCGTAAATATTTGTACATGGAATGAACCGAACCAGAACGACGATCTGAATATGTATCTGCAGTGCGAAAAAGCAACAGGTGTAGATGTAAATGTTACAGTCATTCCAGAGAGTGATTATTCATCTAAATTAAATCAGATGGTAGCAACCGGAGATAACTCAATTGACATATATATTATCTGGGAAAATGATATCAAGAACTTTGCAGAAGCAGGCGGAATCGATGCTCTGGATGATTATCTTGCAAATTCCACAATTGATACTTCAGATTTTATCGATGCGGTAGCCACATTATCTGATGGACTTGGCGGTACATATGGACTCCCATGGTGCGCAGCAACAGAATTGCTGTTCTACAATCAGGATATGTTTGATGAAGCAGGTTTGGATTATCCGACTAATGACTGGTCTTACGATGACTTCAAAGCAGCAGCACAGGCACTGACAAAAGACGGCGTATACGGATGCACACTTCCGAACACCCAGACCTGGTGGGCAGGAATCGGTGGAGCCGGTGATCAGGTATATGATCCGGAATCAGGAGAATTAGTAATTGGAGAAGGTGCAGAAAGCTTCATCACAGATGTAGCAGATATGGTAGCAAATGGTGTTATGCCAGAACCTTCATCTGATACAGCAGATCTGTTCGGAGCAGGAAAAGCAGCAATGGCATGGGCAGGAAGCTGGAACATTGCAACATATGGTGATAGTCTTGGATTCAACTGGGATATCGCAACCATTCCGACAAATAAAGTAAAATACAATACACTGCATACTGGTTTCTACACCATCAACGCAAACAGCGAGAACAAAGAAGCTGCATGGAAAGTGATTGAATACTTAATGGGAGAAGAAGGACAGACGATCAACTCCAAAGCAAGCGGTAATATGTCAGCACTGAAATCTATTGCAGAAGAAGGTGCATGGAAAGTGGAATCTGCAACAACAATTGACAACTGGGAAGCAATGACAGACTCTCTGGCAGCTGGTATCTTTGGTTATACATGCCTTCCATCTGGTGTGACAAATAATGCAGTCAGCGTATTTAACTCCGCAGCACTTGGAACAGAAACACCTGCAGATGCAGTGAAAGATGCATCCGATTATGCAGCCGAGACAATCGGATACTAAAAGAGACCTTCCAATATAAAAGTCTTGGATAAACAGTAGCCCTCGGCAATTTGCCGGGGGCATTACTGAATAATAAAAGGAGGAGTCCGATATGAAAAAGAAAAAGTCTGGTGTCAAAAGAAAAGATAATCTGACAGCCTATGCATTCTGTGCGCCATGGTTTATCGGATTTGTGTGTTTTACCCTGTTTCCGATCGGCTTCATGCTGGCAGTCAGCCTGACAAACCGTAAATTAAATGGTGTATCCAAGTTTATCGGTTTGAAGAATTATATAAATATGTTCAACAGCAGTACTTTCTGGAATTCAGTAAAAGTTACTTTATTTTTTACAGTAATTATGGTAGTTGTCACTGCCATTTGGGCAGTATTCATGGCGATGCTGCTGAATTGTAAGCAAAAGTTAAATGGAATTTTTCAGTTCTGTTATTTCCTTCCATCCGTTATTCCATCCATTGCACTTGCTTATGCATTTCGTACTATTTTTGGAAAGGAAGCAGGACTTTTAAATGGACTGTTATCAGTGTTTGCAGGAAAAAATGTGGCGATAAACTGGCTGTACAACCATTCGACCGTTTATTTGGCAGTATTTTTTATCACACTGTTTACCTATAATACCGGTCAGATGATGTTGATTTTCCGTTCCGGTTTGAGTGATGTGCCGGCAGAATTATACGAAGCATGTGAACTGGATGGGGCAGGAGCCTTTACAAAGTTTTTCAAAATCACATTGCCAATGATTTCTCCGCTGGTATTATTTAATGCAGTGAATGGATGTGTCAGCGCATTAAACGGTTCCTTTGCTCTGTTATATCCGCTGACTGGTGAAAGTGGAGATCCGGATGCAATGACACAGGTACTCAGTCTTCTGATCTACAAAGAAGCATTCAGTAATATGAAAGTAGGATATTCCTGTGCGCTGTCAGTAGTATTGTTTCTGATTGCAGCTATGTTCGGCGGTCTTCTGTTTCTGATATCTAAGAAACTGGTATATTACGAGAACTAGGAGGAAGAGCACATGAAATCAGCAAAGACAAAACAGTTATGGAAAAATATCATATTGTATGTTGTGAAGATTCTGGTGGCAGTGATTATGTTTCTTCCGATTATCTGGATCATTACCGGTGGATTTAAGACTTTGACAGAATTTACCACATCATCCAATATCATACCGAAAAAAATAACATTAGAAAATTTCACTTACATATTTAAAAATTCAAATATCTGGCTGTATACAAGAAACACATTCCTGCTGATGCTGGGAACCACAGCCGGAACCCTGATTTCCTCATCCCTTGTGGCATATCCACTGGCACGTATGGAATTCAAAGGGAAAAATCTGATTTTTTCTATTATTATAGCGACGATGATGATTCCGAATATTGCCCTGATCATTCCACAGTATATCATGTTTGGAAAACTGGGATGGTTGGACTCCCTGTTCCCAATGATCATTCCGGCATTTTTTGCCTATCCTTACAACGTATTTTTATTCAGACAGTATTTCCGTTCAATTCCAAAGGAACTGGATGAATCGGCAACCATCGACGGATGCAACAAAATGCAGATTTTTTTCAAAGTACTGGCACCTCTTTCCAAACCAACTTACGCAACGATTGCTGTGCTTTCCTGTGTATTCTGGTGGAATGAACTGACACAGCCGGTATTCTATATCAACAGTGACAGGTGGCGTACACTGACCATTGCTTTGATGACCAGTTATATGTACACATCCGGAAATGCATTTGTTATAAACTGGCCGTCCATTATGGCGGCAGCTACTTTAATGATTGTACCACCTATGATATTATATTTTTGTGGAAATCAGTTCCTCGTTGGCGGTATTAAGACATCTGGTTTGAAGGGCTGAGAAAAGAGGAATCGTGTAAGAATTCTTGAACAAATGAAAAGGCGGTAAGAATCATGACCCTGAAAGAAATTGCGGAACGGGCAGGCGTGTCTATTGCGACCGTTTCCTATGTGTTAAATGGAAGTGCACAGATCAGTGAGGAGACCAGACAGAAAGTCGAAAAG
>CAKRON010000063.1 GCA_934373455.1 uncultured Marvinbryantia sp. | reverse complement strand
TTCATACAGTATGTGAAGAAGAACACTGCAGCTGTGAAGATGGAGCACTGCAGTCAGCGATAAAACACACAGTGAAAATCTTTGTTTTTATTTTTTTGATTTCTGCAGGATTGAATTTGCTGATTGAATTTGTGGGAGCCAATAGTATTGCCGCGATATTTCAGAATACTCCGATGGTAGGTGAGGCAGTGGCAGCTTTGGTGGGACTGATTCCAAACTGTGCATCCTCAGTGGTAATCACCCAGCTCTATCTGCAGCATATCATCGGTGCAGGCGCATTGATGAGCGGTTTGCTGGTAAATGCAGGAGTGGGGCTGCTGATTCTCTTCCGTCTGAACCGCCACTGGAAAAAGAACCTGTGCATTGTGGGAACTTTATATGCACTGGGTGTGTTCTGGGGTATTGTAATAGAAGCAACAGGAATTTTGTTCTGAAAGATTATTCGTTTGCGAATAATCTTACCAGATCCATCGGTCTTTTTATGCGATAATCCGGAGTATCTACCTTTCCAAAGCCATATTCTGCGAAGATAAATGGAATGCCCGCTTCTGTACATGCATTGGCATCGCCCTGCGTATCGCCAACATAGATCGGGTTTTTCAGATGATTTTCTTTTATCAGGCGCAGAATAGTCTGTCCTTTGGAAGTACCGGTCTGTCCAAAACAAAGATGATCCGTAATATAGGATTCAAACTGGTTTTTTCTAAGGAATTGTTCAATGTATCCACACTGGCAGTTGCTGACAATAAAGAGCGGAAATTTCTGTGAAAGCATCTGGAACATTTCTTCTACACCAGGATATAACAAAGGTTTTGGATCAGCCTTTTCTAATTCCTCTTCTTCCAGGACGACGCATTTTTCGGATATAAAATGCTGTTGCTCTTTCGATAAATCCGGCAGAAGTTCTGCAAATATCTGATCCATCGGCTTTCCGAATAAGGTCATAAGTCTTGCACCATCCACACGGATTGGAAGATCCGTATAGGTTTCCAATGCTCTGTTGTAGCCAATGGCAACAATTTCTGTGGAATCCCAAAGGGTTCCGTCTACGTCAAAGATGATGCTATCTGTCTTCGAAATCATAAAAACCTCCTAATAAATACCGTCTATATGAAAAAAAGCCGGTTGAAATAAGAAAATTCCAACCGGCGGCAAAAACGGAGAGCAAGGGATTCGAACCCTCGGTGGGTATTAGCCACACGGCTTTTCGAGAGCCGCACCTTAAACCACTCGGACAACTCTCCCCAGATTGCGTAGATCAGTATAACAGATTTACAGGAATCTGTCAAAGAAAAACCGTGAAAAAGCCCATTGATGAACTGTTTTGGAAATGATAGTATGAAAAGCAGAGTTATAGCAAAATGTGGAGGAAAAGAAATGTTTACAAAAATCGGAGAGGAACGGGCATTTGATGCGATCCTTGGTCAGATCATAGAAAATATTCAGAACGGAAAATTAAAAGCAGGAGATGGACTTCCGGCAGAACGAACCATGGCAGAGAACATGGGAGTGTCAAGACCTGCGGTAAGAGAAGTGCTCCGTGCTCTGGAACTTCTTGGAATTGTGAAGTCAGTACCGGGAGGAGGAAATTATATTACAGATAAGCTGGATACATGGTTGATAGGACCTTTATCAATTATGTTTCGCCTGAATAACGGATATTTAAAACAAAATCAGCAGCTTCGTGCAGCACTGGAACGAGAAACAGCGATTCTGGCAGCGAAGAATTGTACACCTCTGGATGCAGCAGAACTTCGTATGATTCTGGCCAGAATGGATGTAGCTGCAACAGAAGGGGACAAGGGAGAATTGGATAAACAACTTCATCAGAAAATCGCCAAGATAGCTGATAATCCAATGTTGTACAGCGTCCTGGCTGCGGCAGATCAGCTGACGGAAAGCATTATATCCGGTACACGCAGTTATATCATGAAGAAAAGACAATCAGCCAGTGATGTGGATGAGCAGCATCAGCGACTTGTGGAAGCAATTGCAAATGGAGATGCGGCAGAAGCACAGAAATGCATGTCTGAACATATGGAGACAATTGAGAAATATATGGAAGAGATGCAAAAAGAAACCGAGTCAGAGCGCACCGCAAAACGATAATAATTTAACGTAAAAGACCTCTTGAAAACTGGTAAGACCAGTGGTATAATCGGATATGTAATTGGTAATACCGGAATATATAATTGGAATACCAGAAAGAGAGGAGACTTTTACAATGGGATATGTAACCTGGTCTTATGATACCTTAAATAATTTTTGTAAAGATGTATTTCAGGCATTTGGTTTCTCAGAAGAAGAGAGCAGTGAGATTAAAGATGTGCTCCTGACAGCTGATCTGTATGGCATCGAGAGTCATGGAATGCAGAGAATGGTACGCTATCATAAAGGAATTGAAAAGGGAACCATTCATCCGCATGCAGTGCCGGAGGTTGTATTTGAGACACCGATATCGGCGGTGATAGACGGACATAATGGAATGGGACAGCTGATCAGTATCTTTGCAATGAGAAAAGCAATTGAAAAGGCAAAACAGACTGGTGTAGGCATAGTAAGTGTAAGGGAATCCAACCATTTTGGAATTGCAGGATATTATGCCAAGATGGCAAGTGAAGAAGGACTTCTTGGAATGGCTTGCACAAATTCAGAAGCCATCATGGTTCCGACTTTTGGACGCAAAGCAATGCTCGGCTCCAATCCAATTGCAGTAGCGATGCCGGCAGACCCATATCCTTTTTTCTTCGATTGTTCTACCACAGTAGTTACCCGAGGAAAACTGGAAATGTACAATAAAATGGAAAAACCACTTCCGGAAGGCTGGGCACTGGACAAGGATGGACATGCCAGCACCAATGCACCGGATGTTCTGGCTAATATTGTTGCCAAGAAAGGTGGCGGAATTATGCCACTTGGTGGAAGTGAAGAAGTAACCGGAAGTCACAAAGGATATGGTTACGGTATGCTGTGTGAATTATTCAGCTCAATTTTATCCATGGGTGTTACATCAGATCATTGCTGTACATTCCCAGACAAAACGGGAATCTGTCACGGATTTATCGCGATCAATCCGGCAGCCTTTGGCGATCCGGCTGAAATCCGTAAGCATTTTTCTGAATATCTGGAAGCACTTCGGGAAAGCCCGAAAGCCGAAGGAAAGGAACGTATTTACACCCATGGAGAAAAAGAAGTTCTGGCAGAAAAAGACAGAATGGAACATGGTATTCCAGTCAATGATAATACTATGGTGGAACTTGGAAATTTGTGCAGCTATCTGAAACTTGATTTCCACAAATATTTTGAAGGTTATGAACTGCCAAAAGACAGCAAATTCTTTACAGGAAATTATTAAACAAAGATTTTGACAGTTCTGTTGATATAGTGATAAAATGCATAACAGATGAAAAGAAGAACACAGAGAGGAGAACAGGATGGATTACGCAAAAGAATCATTAAAGTTACATGGAGAATGGAAAGGAAAAATAGAAGTAGTTACCAGAGTGCCGGTAGAGAATAAGGATGATCTTTCTCTGGCATATACACCAGGTGTTGCACAGCCTTGTCTGGAAATACAGAAAGATGTGAATAAATCCTATGACCTGACCAGAAGATGGAATATGTGTCTGGTAGTAACAGACGGATCTGCAGTGCTGGGACTTGGTGATATCGGACCAGAAGCCGGAATGCCGGTTATGGAAGGAAAATGCGTGCTTTTTAAAGCATTTGGTGATGTGGATGCATTTCCGCTTTGCATTAAAAGCCATGATGTAGATGAAATTGTAAATACTATTTATATGATTTCCGGATCTTTCGGCGGAGTCAATCTGGAAGATATCTCCGCACCGAGATGTTTTGAAATAGAGAAGAAGTTAAAAGAGAAATGTGATATTCCTATTTTCCATGATGACCAGCATGGAACAGCGATTATTACATTGGCAGGTCTGACCAATGCGCTGAAAGTCGTAGGAAAGAAAAAAGAAGAAGTACGCGTGGTTATGAACGGAGCAGGTGCTGCGGCTATTTCCATTGCAAGACTTTTATTAAAAGCAGGAATTAAAAATATCACTCTGTGTGACCGTAAAGGTGCTATTTACG
The DNA here is from genome assembly GCA_934373455.1 of uncultured Marvinbryantia sp. Lineage (GTDB taxonomy): Bacteria > Bacillota > Clostridia > Lachnospirales > Lachnospiraceae > Marvinbryantia. Next base: position 10,493 of record CAKRON010000063.1, on the reverse strand, counting down.
AAGGTCGTAAAGAAGGCATGAATCCAATCAAGGATGAGATGAGCAAGATCACAAATCTGGATAAAAAGGCTGGCTCACTGGCAGATATGCTGGTTGGCGCAGATGTGTTCATCGGTGTTTCTGCACCGGGAGCAGTTACAACAGACATGGTAAAGACGATGGCAAAAGATGCAGTTATATTTGCCTGCGCAAATCCGACTCCTGAAATTTTCCCGGATGATGCGAAAGCAGGTGGAGCAAAAGTAATTGCAACCGGAAGAAGTGATTTCCCGAACCAGATCAATAATGTGCTGGCATTTCCGGGAGTATTTCGTGGTGCATTTGATGTCAGAGCAAAAGATATTAATGATGAAATGAAGATTGCGGCATCAGAAGCACTGGCAAGCCTGATTTCAGAAGAAGAACTGTCACCGGATTATATTATTCCAAAGGCATTTGATAAACGTGTTGGACCGGCAGTGGCAAAGGCAGTAGCAGATGCTGCAAGAAAGACCGGTGTAGCCAGAATATAGTATAGAGTACAAGATGGGAAAAGAATCCGCAAATTTCACGGATTCTTTTTTCTTGTGATACTTTTTAAAATGTAGTATAGTAAAAACATACGTGCAGAATATGGAGATGATATCAGACGTTTCTGTTCTGCGAGAATGATGAAAGAAGGTATAGAATATGTTAAGAGTGGGCATGCTTACCAGTGGCGGAGACTGTCAGGCTTTGAATGCAACTATGCGAGGCGTAGTAAAAGCACTGTCATCTAATGTGGACGAATTAGAAGTTTATGGTTTTATAAATGGTTACAGAGGTCTTATTTATGGTGATTACCGCTTGCTGACAGCAAAAGACTTTTCCGGTATTCTGACGAAAGGCGGAACGATTATTGGTTCATCAAGACAGCCGTTTAAGATGATGCGTGTGCCGGATGAGAATGGACTGGATAAGGTAGAAGCAATGAAGCAGAACTATTATAAGCTTCGTCTGGACTGCCTTGTGATTCTCGGTGGTAACGGAACGCAAAAGACAGCCAATCTGCTTCGGGAAGAAGGATTAAATATCATTCACTTGCCAAAGACAATTGATAATGATATTTATGGAACAGATATGACCTTTGGCTTTTACAGTGCGGTGAACATTGCAACAGAAGCGATTGACTGTATTCATACTACAGCATCCTCACATAACAGAGTCTTCATAGTGGAAATTATGGGGCATAAAGTAGGACAGCTTTGTCTGTATGCAGGAATTGCAGGTGGTGCCGATATTATCCTGATTCCTGAGATCCCATATGACATTGATAAGGTAATTGAAGCCATTGATAAGCGTACCAAGCAGGGAAAAGGCTTTACGGTACTTGCAGTGGCGGAAGGCGCAATGTCCAAAAAAGTAGCGGCCATGAGTAAGAAAGAACAGAAGAAGTATATGGAAAACAAGAAGCATCCTTCTGTATCATATGAACTGGCGGCTGCAATCCAGGAAAAGAGCGGTACAGAGGTGCGTGTAACAGTGCCTGGACATACACAGCGAGGCGGAAGCCCATGCCCATATGACCGTGTTCTTTCCACCAGACTTGGAGCAGCAGGTGCCAACGCAATTCTGAACGGAGAATTTGGTTATATGATCGGTATTGTGAATGGTAAGACAAAGAAAGTACCTTTGGAAGAAGTTGCCGGTAAGCTGAAAGCTGTGTCACCGGATGATCAAATTATTAAAGAAGCAAAACTGATAGGTATCAGTTTTGGAGATTAAGCATTCTTGAATAAAAAGATATGCGGCAGAGTCTGGTTACAGATCCGGCCGCATCTTTTACGAAACAGACAGGAGATTGAAAAATGGGATATACCGCGCTGTATCGAAAATTCCGTCCCGATACATTTTCAGATGTAAAAGGACAGGATGCGATAGTACAGACATTAAAAAATCAGATTAATGCAGATAGAATCGGTCATGCTTATCTGTTTTGTGGAACGAGAGGAACCGGTAAGACAACGGTGGCAAAGATTCTGGCAAAGGCAGTGAACTGTGAACATCCTGTGGATGGAAATCCCTGCAATGAGTGCGCAACCTGCAAAGCGATTTCTTCCGGCAGCTCTATGAATGTAATAGAAATTGATGCGGCATCCAATAATGGTGTGGATAATATCAGAGAGATCCGGGAAGAGACGGCATATTCCCCTACAGAAGGCAAATATAAAGTTTATATTATAGATGAGGTGCATATGCTTTCTATTGGAGCGTTTAATGCACTGTTAAAGACACTGGAGGAACCTCCGTCTTATGTAATATTTATTCTGGCGACAACGGAGGCTCATAAGATTCCGATCACAATTTTATCACGCTGCCAGAGATATGATTTTAAGAGAATTTCTATTTTGACCATTGCAGACCGCCTGAGTCAGCTTATGAAAGAAGAACAGGTGGATGTGGAAGAAAAAGCAATTCGCTATATTGCACGAAAAGCAGACGGATCTATGCGAGATGCCTTGAGTCTGATGGATCAATGCATTGCATTTTATCTTGGAAAAAAGCTGACGTATGATAATGTACTGGATGTACTTGGCGCAGTGGATACTGAGATTTTCAGTAAGATGCTTCGATTGATTCTGGAAAACAAAGTGACAGAACTCTTGAAGATGTTGGAAGAACTGGTAATGCAGGGAAGAGAGCTGGGACAGTTTGTGACTGATTTCACCTGGTATATGCGAAATCTTCTGCTCCTGAAAGCATCAGATGATTTGGAAGATGTGCTGGATGTGTCCACGGACAACTTAAAGCTTTTGCAGGAAGAAGCCGGAATGGTGAGGGAAGATACTTTGATACGTTATATCCGGATTTTCTCAGAACTGTCAGGTCAGATCAAATATGAGTCGTCTAAAAGAATTGCGATCGAAGTGGCTCTGATAAAGCTTTGCAGACCGGAAATGGAGCAGGATGAAACATCACTTCTTGACAGAATACGCCGTCTCGAGCAGATGCTGCAAAATGGCGTGGTCTATACAGAAAAAAGAGAGAACAGCGGGGAAATGAACAGCATCCCATCTTTCTCACAGAATGAAGAAGAGAGCGCTGTGCCGGAGAATCATGCTCAGATACCAGAGACAAATGCAGCTCCGGAAGATCTGAAACAGGTGGTGGCCAGATGGCGTAATATTGTAAATGCAACCAGTGGAAGACTAAAAAGTGTTCTTGTCAGTGCGAGAGTTCAGTATAATGCATCTGGCGAAGATAATAGATTGTATATTGTATTTCAGGATTTCCTTGGAGAACGTTATGTAAATGATCCGTCAACCAGAGAACTTCTGGAAAAGGTAATAGCCGATCAGATCGGAAAAAAGGTTGAAGTGAAAATGATGCTGCAGCAGGATGCCAACGTAGCCCAGGCGAAGCTGGTGAATGTTTCGGTAGAAGAAAAAATCCGACAGCAGGTACATTTTGACAATATAGAGATAGAAGATTAGAGGAGGATAAAAGTATGGCAAAAAGAGGTGGATTTCCTGGGGGAATGCCAGGCAACATGAATAATCTGATGAAGCAGGCTCAGAGAATGCAGAAACAGATGGAAGAGAATCAGAAACAGCTGGAAGAGAAGGAATTTACAGCAGCAGCCGGAGGCGGAGCTGTTGAGGTAACGGTCAGCGGAAAAAGAGAAGTGACAAAGGTAACACTGAAAGAAGAAGTAGTAGATCCGGATGATATCGAAATGCTGGAAGACCTGATTGTAGCAGCTACCAATGAAGCACTTCGTAAAGTGGAAGAAGAGTCCAGTGCAGTTATGTCTAAACTGACAGGCGGACTTGGCGGAGGATTTCCGTTCTAATGGATTACTATAGCAGTCAAATCAGCAGATTGATTGAAGAATTTTCAAAGCTTCCCGGAATTGGACCAAAATCAGCTCAGAGGCTGGCATTTCACATTATTAACCGTCCGATTGAAGAAGTAAAAAGTTTGTCGGACGCCATCATAGAGGCGAAGGAACATGTGAGATACTGTAAGCAGTGTTATACACTGACAGACAGTGAACTATGTCCTATTTGCAGTAATCCCCAGAGAGATGCGTCCACTATCATGGTTGTGGAAAATACCAGAGATCTGGCAGCATATGAGAAAACCGGAAAATATGAAGGAGTATATCATGTGCTTCACGGTGCAATCTCACCAATGCTCGGAATAGGACCAAATGACATTAAACTGAAAGAACTGATACAGCGTCTTCAGGGTGATGTAAAAGAGGTGATCATTGCTACGAATTCCAGCCTTGAAGGAGAAACGACGGCCATGTATATCAGTAAGCTGATCAAGCCTACCGGTATCAAAGTAAGCAGGATAGCCAGTGGAGTACCGGTGGGAGGCGATTTGGAGTACATCGATCAGGTTACACTATTGCGTGCCCTGGAGGGAAGGGTAGAATTGTAAAAAATATACATGAAAATGAATCCTGTATTGAGAAATTGTTATAAAGTGTGGTATACTTAATAGCAAAATAAAGAACTATGGAGGGCATTATGAAAAAGTTAGAGTTACAAAAAACTGCTAATGAAATCCGCAAGGGTATTGTCACAGCAGTTCACAGTGCAAAAGCAGGTCATCCAGGTGGATCACTGTCTGCAACAGAGATATTTACATACTTATATTTTGAAGAAATGAATATCGATCCAAAAGATCCAAAGAAGGCAGACAGAGACAGATTTGTATTATCCAAGGGACACACTGCACCAGGACTTTATTCTACTCTGGCACAGAGAGGATTTTTCCCGGTAGAAGATCTGAAGACTCTGCGTAAATTAGGTTCCTATCTTCAGGGTCATCCTTGTATGCAGCATACTCCTGGTATTGATATGTCCAGCGGATCTCTCGGACAGGGTATTTCTGCAGCGGTAGGTATGGCTTTATCTGCAAAGATGAGTGGGGACAGTTACAGAACTTATACTCTTCTTGGAGATGGTGAAATCCAGGAAGGACAGGTTTGGGAAGCTGCTATGTTTGCAGGAGCAAGAAAGCTGGATAATCTGGTTGTCATTGTTGATAATAATGGTTTACAGATTGACGGACCGATTGATGAAGTAAATAGCCCGTATCCAATTGATAAAAAGTTTGAAGCATTCAATTTCCACGTAATTAATGTGGCAGACGGTAATGATTTTGATCAGCTGAAAGCAGCATTTGATGAAGCTAAGGCTACAAAAGGAATGCCGACAGCTATTATTGCCAAGACACTGAAAGGAAAAGGAGTTTCCTTTATGGAAGGTCAGGTAGGATGGCATGGAAAGGCTCCAAACGATGAAGAATACGCAATCGCTATGGCAGATTTAGAGAAAGCAGGTGAAGCATTATGTCAGAAGTAAAGAAGATCGCAACCAGAGACAGCTACGGTAATGCTCTCGTAGAAGTTGGAAAAGAGAACCCAAATGTAGTAGTACTGGATGCAGACCTTGCAGCAGCTACTAAGACAGGTGTATTCAAAAAAGCATTTCCGGAACGTCATATCGACTGTGGTATCGCAGAATGTAATATGACAGGAATCGCAGCAGGTATGGCTACGACTGGAAAGATTCCGTTTATCAGTTCCTTTGCAATGTTCGCAGCAGGACGTAACTTTGAACAGGTTCGTAATTCTATCGGATATCCACATCTGAATGTAAAAATTGGTGCGACACATGCTGGTATCTCTGTTGGAGAAGACGGAGCAACTCATCAGTGCAACGAAGATATCGCACTTATGAGAACAATCCCGGGTATGGTAGTAATTTGCCCTGCAGATGATGTAGAAGCAAAAGCAGCAGTAAAAGCAGCAGTTGAATATGAAGGACCGGTTTACCTTCGTTTTGGACGTCTGGCAGTGCCTGTAATTAATGATAAACCAGATTATAAGTTTGAGATTGGAAAAGGTGTTACCTTAAAAGAAGGTAAAGATCTTACCATTGTGGCAACAGGTCTTCCGGTAGCAGAATGTCTGGCAGCAGCAGAGATGCTGGCAAAAGATGGTATTGACGCTGAAGTTATCAACATCCATACCATCAAGCCACTGGATGAAGAACTGATTATAGCTTCTGCTAAGAAGACAGGTAAGGTTGTAACAGTAGAAGAACATTCTGTAATTGGTGGACTTGGCGGAGCAGTAGCAGAATGTCTGTCTGAAAAAGCACCGACAAAGATGCTCAGAATCGGTATCAATGATGTGTTTGGTGAATCAGGAACAGCAGTTGCACTTCTTCATAAGTATGGTTTAGATGCAGAAGGTATCTACAACAAAATCAAAGAATTTGCATAGGCATTTTTGAATTGTTAAATGCAAGCAGAATGCCTCTTGCGATGCATTCTGCCATGAACGTAACAGTAGAGGGATGGGTGGACTGGAGAAGCATGTGCGCATATTCTCCGGAGAGATTAATAATTCCTGTAATGGAGATATCACCAACCCGTTCAAGAACTTTGTTTACACCGGCCCCGGGAGATAATGCTCCCGGGGCTATTGTTATATAATGAAGATGCTTTTTTGTGCCCAAAGAAGCATCAATTGCTATGACAGGGCTTTTAGGATGTCGAGTAGAAATTTCTTCCATAGTATCCCGGAGATTTAAAGCATGAACGGGATGGGAAAGTGTTCCATAGACGGAATATGGAAAAGACGGACAGTTTTGCAGGACGGTGCCTACCAGCGGTCCGAGACTGTCTCCAGTGACCAGATCTGTTCCAATGCATACAAAGACCGGGGAAACTGATGACGTTACATAATTTTGCAGCAGTAAGTCCAGATGACCGGCCAGGAGAAAGGGCGCAGAATCAGAATGACCATTGATATATTGAATCCTGGAAGAGCGGGATAAATTCATAATAAAATCCTTTCCTGAAAATATATGGTTCTGTTTTGTTACAGTTTATCCTAAAAACAGTAAAATATACGCTGACAGCGTTGATATCTGAAAATATTTTGTCGACGGAAACAGGTGATTTGGGAAAGTGTTTTGATAAAATTTGCAGAAAAGAAATGTTACTCTGAATCCAAAAAGGAGTGAGTACAGATATGTCAGAAGCAAAGAAAGAATGGAGACTGCCGAAGAATACGAGACAAGTGGGAGAGGGCTGTGGAGAAAAGAAATTATATATAGAAGATTACGTTGTGACATATTTAAACCGGCTGTCCAGTCAGAAAGAATGTGCCAGGGCACTTTTACTGGGAGTGGTCAGGGAAGAGAATCTGTATCCATATATCATAATAGATGCAGCGATTGAGATAGAAGAGTTTCGGATGGAGGATACACAAAAAGAAAAGATTCGAAAAGAGATAGAGACAAAATTTGGAATAAAAGAGATTGTTGGATGGTTTGTGTCATCCAAAGAAGCACCGATCCAGTACAATCAAGATATACTGGATATTTATAAACAGGTATTCACAGGAGAAAATCAGGTTTTGCTGACAGCGGATCCAATGGAAGATGAGCTGACAGCTTTTTTTATGGAAGATGAAGTGCTTGCAGAACAGTCCGGATATATGATTTATTATGAAAAAAATATTCCGATGCAAAACATGTTGATTGAGAAGAAAAACGAGGTATCATCGGAGGATGAGGAAAAAGTAGAGGATGGTGCAATCCACAAATTTCGTGAAATAGTAAGGATAAAAAAGAAAGAAAAAGAACAGGAAACAGAAAAGAAAAATGGATGGCTGACTTACATAGCCAGTGGATTTTTGACAATGACAATATTGGCATTGGGAGTGACAATTATTTATAATTATGACAGAATGAAGCAAGTGGAAAAAAGCCTGGCAACGCTGACCAGTCATGTTGACAGCCAGATAGAATATGTGACAGATCAGCCAGAAACGTCGGAAACAGCTATAATTGATACCGTTGAAACAGAAAGCGAAATATTTTCGGAGAAAAATACAGAAAGTGAAAGTGAAAGCAGAACAGAACCGGAAGATGCAGTCAGAACAATGAACAATACGAAGGCAAGGGCATCGTATACAGTGAAAGTGGGGGATACGCTGGCGGGAATCAGCGAAAGGTATTATGGAAATTCGGAACGAGTACAGGATATCTGCGATCTGAATGGTATATCAGATGAGGATACCATTCTGCCTGGTCAGAAAATTCTTCTTCCATAATATTTTAGAGCATGTTATGATGTAAAATAATGATGTCTGAATGGGGAACACAGGATGAATTTAAAGGATAAATTTCGATTAAAAAAAGAAGAAAGAACAGAACAAAAGGATGCGATGACAGAAGAGAAGAAATTTTCTTTTAAAGATGCAGCTGGCACAATGAAATCAGCGCTGCTTGGAATAGCAGATCGTAAGAAAGAAAATTTTGAAAATAAAGCAGAACAGAATATTCAGAGCGATGATATGCTGGATCTGTCATCCAGACTTCGCATACACAAGAATAAAGTCAGGATCCGTACTGCAGTGATCCTGACTGTTTTGCTGGGAGCTGTGGTCGGGTGCAGCGTTTATTATAATGTAAAAGTATATCGGCATTATACAATAGTTTCAGGTGAAGAACGGACAGATGATAATGCGACACAATATATATTTTTGAAAAAGGGTTGTACGCTAAAATGTAATCCTAATGGAGTAACATGTGTAAATGGAAAAGGAAATGTGCAGTGGAATACTACATTTACAATGCAAAATCCGGTAATTGATGTATGTGGTACAACGGTAGCAGTTGCAGATCAGCGCGGAAATGATGTTTATATATTTAATGAAAAGGGGCTGATGGGAAACTTTAAAGTAGAATACACACTTACGAAAATAAGTGTTGCGAAACAGGGAGTAGTAGCTGCGGTATTGGAAAATGGTGATATCACCTGGGTCAATGTATATGATTCACAGGGAAATATTATTGTAAAGAATAAGACTACAATGGGAAAAGCCGGATATCCACTGGATATGGATTTGTCTTCAGATGGACTGAAAATGGTGATTTCTTTTATTGGGATTCAGAATCAGGTGCTGGATTCTGAGATTGATTTTTACGATTTTTCATCAGTCGGAAAAGATAAAGAAAATAATCTGGTGAAAGAAGTGGAATATGAAGGAAAAGTAGTGCCACAGGTGCAGTTTCTCGGAGGGGACTATGCAGTAGCTTTTCGTGATGACGGAGCTTCTGTGTTTTACGGAAAACATGTACCGGAAGAAAAGAAAGAAATTGTGACAGAAAAAGAGATTGTGAGTACTTTCTATGATCGTGATTATTTTGGAATCGTTACAGAAAGCGATGAAGAAGATGGAAAGCATAAATATAAAATGGAATTGTACCGTGAAAGTGGCAGCAAATGTTTCCAGACATATTTTGATATGGAGTATTCAGATATTAAATTGTGTGGGGATGAGATTTTCTTATACAGCAGTTCAGAACTGACTATTTACACTACAACCGGAAAATTAAAGTATTCAGCCAGTTACGAAAAACAAATTTCAGATGTAATTCCGGCAGAAGGTCTTGGAAAATACATGATCATCACACCGGACAGTATAGATATTATAAAGATTGGATAAAGGACAGCATATGAATATTTTGACAGGAATTATTATCATAATATTTTTATTATTTATGATAAGAGGTTATCGCAGAGGGTTGATAAAGAGTCTGGCATCTGTGATATCTCTTGCAGCTTCTGTGGTACTGGTATCTTTTGTAACGCCATATGTATCTCAGTTTTTGCAGGAGCAGACACCGGTGTACACTTACGTAATGGAAAAATGCCAGAAATCTTTTACAGTGTCACCGAAAGAAAAAGAAGAAAGCGTTACAAAGACAGCGCAGGAGCAGGCAATAGAAGAATTACAGGTTCCGGATATGCTGAAGAATCTTTTGATCAGTAATAATACGGAAAAAACATATAAAGAACTGGCGGTAAATAGTTTTAATGATTATGTGCCAAAGTTTATGGCTAATTTGATTATGAATATTATCTCATTTGTGATTACATGGCTGATTGTGGCAAGTTTTATCTGGCTGGCGGTTATGACGCTGGATGTGATTGCCAATCTGCCGGTAATACATGGAATCAATCAGATTCTTGGACTTGGTCTGGGTGCGGGACAGGCTCTTGTAATTGTCTGGATTATATTTCTGGTGATTACAATTTTTGGTGGTACGGAAATAGGAAAAGAATTATTAAAAATGATAGAAAAAAGCGCGGTATTGGATCAGCTTTATAAATGGAATGTGTTATTGAATATACTACAAATGCGAGGATAAAAAACAGGTTAAAAAATAAAAATAAAAAAATGAAAAAAACTGTTGACAAAACAAAAATAGAATGATATTATAAACAAGCTGTTCGAGAGAACAACAACTTCTAAAGAACAAAATCATGTTTGATGTTCTGAAAAAGAAAATCAAAAAAATGAAAAAAGTTCTTGACAAATGAAAAAAGCTTTGATAAAATAATAAAGCTGATTCATGAGAGAACAGCAAGAACCTTGATAATTGAACAGTGAAACAACCTTGAAAGATTCTAAAAAGTTAATTCAAGGAACTGACCTT
>CAKRON010000062.1 GCA_934373455.1 uncultured Marvinbryantia sp. | reverse complement strand
TAATAGCCCCTTATAGGGGCAGAACAAGCCACCCGCTAAGCGGGTGGTCTTGACTTAATCAAACATCTAATGTTCAGGAATAATCATGCCGTATGTGCCGCCTTTGCGTTTATAAACAACATTGACTTCATCTGTCTCGGCATTGTGGAACATATAAAAATTGTGACCAAGGAGTTCCATCTGAATGCAGGCATCTTCCGGGTACATTGGCTTCATTTCGATTTCCTTTGTGCGGATAATTTTAATTTCTTCCTGTTCTACATTTTCTTCTTTTTCCAAAAATTCTTTTCGGAAATTACCGCCATCCTGTTGTTTGGCAACCAGTTTGTTTTTATATTTGCGAAGCTGACGCTCGATCACTTCTTCTACAAGATCAATTGATACATACATATCGTTGCTGACCTGCTCGGAACGGATGATATGACCTTTTACCGGGATAGTTACTTCAATTTTCTGCCGTTCCTTTTCTATGCTCATAGTCACATTCACTTCTGTGTCCGGTGTAAAATACCGCTCCAGTTTTCCCAGCTTGTCAATAACGCTGTTTTTTAATCCTTCTGAAACTTCCAGATTTCTTCCGCTGATGATAAACTTCATATGTTCAGCCCCCTTTTAATCAGATACAGATAACTGTATCAAGAATGATTTAGAAAACGCAGGTTTTCTGGTAGATATAGTGTAACATATTTTTTGGTTTGCCGCAATCTTATGAAAATATTTATTGTGCAAAAACCAGAAAAGTGTTAAGATAATGAATAGTATCTGCAGAAGAATGATTCTGCAAGTAACAGAAATGACTTAGGAGAGTTAAGAATGAATTTTATTGAAAAAGTGTTTGGTACACACAGCGACCGTGAACTGAAAAGAATCATGCCGCTGGTTGACAAAGTAGAAGCACTTCGTCCTACCATGCAGGCGCTGACAGACGAACAGCTTCGGGCAAAGACACAGGAATATAAGGAAAGACTGGCAAAGGGCGAGACCCTTGACGATCTTCTTCCAGAGGCATATGCAACTGTTCGCGAAGGTGCAAAGCGTGCAATCGGAATGGAACATTACCGTGTACAGATTATCGGTGGTATTATTCTTCATCAGGGACGTATTGCCGAGATGAGAACAGGTGAAGGTAAGACACTTGTTTCCACACTTCCTGCATATTTAAATGCACTGGAAGGAAAAGGTGTGCATATCGTTACAGTCAACGATTATCTGGCTAAGCGAGATGCTGAGTGGATGGGAAAGGTTCATGAGTTCCTTGGTCTGACAGTCGGAGTGGTACTGAATGATATGGACAATGATGAGCGTCGTAAGCAGTATGCCTGTGACATCACATATATTACGAATAATGAACTGGGATTTGATTACCTGCGTGATAACATGGTAATATATAAAGAACAGCTGGTGCAGAGAGATCTTCATTATGCCATCATCGATGAGGTGGACTCTGTATTGATTGATGAAGCAAGAACGCCTCTGATTATTTCAGGACAGAGTGGAAAGTCTACAAGATTATATGAAGTGGCTGATATTCTGGCGCGTCAGCTTCAAAAAGGTGAAGCCAGCGGTGAAGTTACCAAAATGACAGCTATCATGGGTGAAGAGATTACAGAGACAGGCGATTTCATTGTAAATGAAAAAGATAAAGTAGTTACTTTGACCCAGGAAGGTGTGGAAAAAGTAGAGAAGTTCTTCAATATCGAGAACCTGGCAGACGCAGAGAATCTGGAGATTCAGCACAATGTGGATCTTGCGCTGCGTGCCAATTATCTAATGTTCCGTGATCAGGATTATGTGGTAAAAGATGATCAGGTTATGATCGTAGATGAATTTACAGGACGTATTATGCCGGGAAGACGTTACTCAGATGGACTTCATCAGGCGATTGAAGCAAAAGAACATGTAAAAGTAAAGCGCGAAAGTAAGACACTGGCTACGATTACATTCCAGAACTTCTTTAATAAATATACAAAGAAATCCGGTATGACAGGTACAGCACTTACAGAAGAAAAAGAATTCCGTGATATTTACGGAATGGACGTTGTTGTGATTCCAACGAACCGCCCGGTTGCCAGAATTGACCGGGATGATGCGGTTTACATGACAAAGAAAGAAAAATATCGTGCAGTCGTAGATGAAATTGAGAAAGCACATGAAAAGGGTCAGCCGGTACTGGTTGGTACAATTACGATTGATATCTCAGAATTGTTAAGTGGTATGCTGAGAAAGAGAGGAATACCTCACAAAGTTCTGAATGCCAAGTTCCATGAACTGGAAGCTGAGATTGTAGCAGATGCAGGTGTACATGGAGCTGTTACAATTGCAACCAATATGGCTGGTCGTGGTACCGATATTAAACTGGATGATGTGTCTAAAGAGCTGGGTGGATTGAAGATTATCGGTACAGAACGTCATGAGTCCAGACGTATTGACAATCAGCTGCGCGGACGTTCCGGACGACAGGGAGACCCGGGTGAATCCAGATTCTATATTTCCCTGGAAGATGATCTGATGAGACTGTTTGGTTCCGAACGTCTGATGAATATGTTCCGTTCACTGGGAGTAGCAGAGAATGAGCAGATTGAACATAAGATGCTTTCTTCTGCAATTGAAAAAGCGCAGGAAAAGATTGAGACGAATAACTATGGAATCCGCAAGAATCTGTTAGAATATGACCAGGTAAATAATGAACAGCGTGAGATCATTTACAAGGAAAGACGCCGCGTGCTGGATGGCGAAAGCATGAGAGATTCCGTATTGAAGATGATCCACGATGTAACAGAAAAATATGTGGATATGTGTAATGAAGTGGAAAATGGAATGAACATTCAGGAACTGAATCGAATTCTGATTCCGATCATTCCTATAACTCCGCTGACAGAAGAAGACGGAAAGCTTTCTGTATCAGAATTAAAAGAGAAACTGGCGAAAGAAGCAATCGCTCTATACGAAGAAAAAGAAAAGATCTTCCCTACACTGGATGAAATGCGTGAATTTGAACGTGTGGTTATCCTGAAGGTGATTGACCGTAAATGGATGGATCATATCGATGATATGGATCAGCTTCGTCAGGGAATCGGTCTTCAGGCATATGGACAGAAAGATCCACTGGTAGAATATAAGATGAGTGGATTTGAAATGTTCGATGAGATGCTCTCCGGCATACAGGAAGATACTTTGAGACTCATCTTCCATGTTCGTGTGGAAGAAAAAGTGGAACGTGAGGAAGTGGCAAAGGTAACAGGAACGAACAAAGATGAGACAGTTGCCAATGCACCGAAGAAACGTACCGAGGAAAAAGTATATCCGAATGATCCGTGTCCATGTGGAAGCGGAAAGAAATATAAACAGTGCTGCGGACGTAAAAAGTAAAAGTGATGCAGACTGCCGCAGACAGAAACTGCCTGTTGCAGTCTGCATTTTGTTATAGCAGTAAAGAAGCAAAATAAAGAAAGAAGGTGACAGAGTGGTCGAATTAGATCAGTTCAAGTATATGCTTGGCACATACGAAAAACCATTACTGGAAGTGAGGGATTCACTTTGACTTGGCGAACAAGGAAAAGCGAATTGAAGAATTAGAACGAAAGATGGAAGAACCAGGCTTTTGGGATGATCCGGAACAGTCTCAGGAGTTAATGAAAAAGCTAAAATCCATGAAGGATGATATTGCGACTTATCATGGTCTTCAGGAACAGTATGAAGAGATTGAAACTTTGATCGAGATGGCAGAAGAAGAAAATGATGCATCTTTGGTAGATGAGATAAAAGAAACTTTGGATGAGTTTATCAATGCATTTGACAGTATTCGAATCAAAACATTATTGTCTGGTGAATATGACAATTCCAATGCCATAGTATCTCTTCATGCAGGAGCAGGAGGAACAGAATCCTGTGACTGGGCAGGTATGCTGTATCGTATGTATACCAGATGGGCTGATAAAAAGGGTTATGAAGTTGAAGTTATTGATTATCTGGATGGAGATGAGGCGGGAATTAAGTCAGTGACATTTGAAGTCAGGGGCGAGAATGCTTATGGATATCTGAAAGCAGAAAAAGGTGTACACCGACTGGTTCGTATTTCACCGTTTAATGCTGCCGGAAAGCGCCAGACATCTTTTGTACAGTGTGATGTTATGCCGGATATTGAAGAAGATGTGGATGTTGAAATTAAAGATGATGATCTGCGTATCGATACATATCGTTCCAGCGGAGCCGGTGGTCAGCACATCAATAAAACATCGTCGGCTATCCGTATCACACACATACCGACAGGAATTGTGGTGCAGTGTCAGAATGAACGGTCTCAGTTCCAGAATAAGGACAAGGCAATGCAGATGTTGAAGGCGAAGCTGTATTTGCTGAAGCAGCAGGAAAATGCAGAAAAGGCCTCTGGCATCCGCGGAGAAAAGAAAGATATGGGCTGGGGAAACCAGATCAGATCTTATGTTATGCATCCGTATACTATGGTGAAAGATCACAGAACAAATGCAGAGACTGGAAATGTGGACAGCGTTCTGGATGGTAATATCGATTTATTTATCAATGCTTATTTAAAATGGATTGCCCTCGGAAGCGAAGAAGAGGAGCAGCAATAAAGGAGGATAAAGATGGGAATTATCAGAACAACAATTGGAGCAGCCACAGGAAGTATCAGATCAGGATTTCAGGATCAGTTTTTAGAGGCAATTGAGCCGGAAGAAATGGATGGTCAGACCGTATTTACCAGAGGAGTATTGGTCAGAAAAGGATCAAATAAATCTACATCTGACATAATATCAGATGGTTCCGTGATCCATGTATATGAGAATCAGTTTATGATTTTGGTAGATGGAGGCAAGATTATTGATTATACAGCAGAGCCTGGATATTTTAAGGTAAGTAATTCTTCTGCACCTTCCATGTTTAACGGACAGTTTGATGAAGCATTAAAAGAGACATTTTCCAGATTCAAATTTGGTGGAACTACACCGATGTCTCAGAAAGTATTTTACATTAATCTTCAGGAAATCAAAGGTATTAAATTTGGCACCCGCAATGCAGTGAATTATTTTGATAACTTTTACAATGCAGAGCTGTTTTTACGTGCGCATGGAACATATTCAATTAAAATTACAGATCCTCTGAAATTCTACGCAGAAGTTGTACCGAAAAATGCGCAGCGTGTAGAGATTGAAGAGATCAATGATCAGTACCGCAGTGAGTTCCTGGAAGCATTACAGTCAGCAATTAACCGTATGTCAGCAGAAGGAATGCGAATCTCCTTTGTTACTTCGAAGGCAATGGAGTTGGGAAGATATATGGCAGACGTATTGGATGCTCAGTGGACGCAGACACGTGGTATGGAAATCCAGTCAGTAGGAATTGCAAGCATCTCCTATGACGAAGAGTCTCAGAGATTGATCAATATGAGAAATCAGGGAGCAATGATGTCAGATCCTTCTGTCAGAGAAGGTTTTGTGCAGTCTTCTATTGCACGGGGAATGGAAGCAGCAGGTTCAAATGCCAACGGTGCAGCAGCCGGATTTATGGGCATGGGAATGGGTATGGGAGCAGCTGGAGGATTTATGGGTCAGGCTTCCCAGACCAATATGCAGCAAATGCAGATGAACCAGATGGCACAGCAACAGATGGCACAGCAGCAGATGGCTCAACAGCAAATGGCGCAGCAGACTGCACCACAGCAGGCGGGCTGGACTTGTTCCTGTGGAACCGTGAATACAGGTAATTTCTGTTGCAATTGTGGCAAACCAAAGCCGGCTGCAGACTGGACTTGTTCCTGTGGAACGGTAAATACCGGCAATTTCTGCTGTAATTGCGGAAAACCAAGAGCATAAGAGGTGAGTTATGTCAGCAGTCAGCTATAAATGTCCAAACTGTGGTGGAGATCTACGCTTTGATCCGGAATCACAGAAATTTAAATGCGAATACTGCTTTTCGGAATTTGATCAGGTAGAGGCAGATGCACCAGGTACGCAGACTGCGCAGTCAGAAGAATCATTAAAAAGTGATACAGCACAGCAGGGGGCGGGGGAAGAGGCAGTACTCTACTCCTGCCCAAGTTGTGGCGCTGAAATTGTGACAGATGCAACAACGGCGGCAACATTTTGTTTCTATTGTCATAATCCGATTATCTTGCAGGGAAAATTGTCAGGAGAATACAGACCTGATAAGATCATTCCTTTTGCAGTAAGCAAGAAAGAAGCAATTGATGAATTTATGAAGTATGTTCGGAAGAAGAAATTTATTCCGAGAGACTTTTTCTGTAAAGAGCAGATTGAAAAAATTAGCGGAGTGTACTTTCCGTTTTGGGAATATGATTGTAAGACAGAAGGAAACTGGCAGGGTGAAGGCCGCAGAATACGTGTGTATCGAACCGGAGATATAGAACATACAGAAACAAAAGTATATCGTGTGGAACGAGAAGCACAGTTGAATTTTGAGGATCTGACAAGAAATGCACTAAATAAGGAAAACCGGCAATTGGTGGAAGCGGTGCAGCCGTTTCGACTAAATGAAACGAAAGCGTTTCAGATGGAATATCTGTCAGGCTTTCAGGCAGAAAAAAGAGATATAGAAAAAAAGGATTTGACGGAGGAACTTCATGAGGAAGTATGCCGTCATTCTGCAGATATGGTAAAAAGCAAAGTGCAGGGATATGATACCGTCACAACCATATCAAAGCAGTTTGATATCACTGGAGAAAGCTGGAAATATCTTCTGGTTCCTGTGTGGGTTTTGACTTATCGAGGAGCTAATCAGAAGACTTATTATTATGCAATGAACGGGCAGACACGTAAAGTGAGTGGGGAACTTCCGGTGGATAAAAAGAGAATGCTGGGACTCTTTCTGTCAGTATTTGTATCGGTATTCCTTATTTTGCTGCTGGGAGGATATTTCTTATGGTAAAGAAAAAAATACAAAAATCCAGACTGGCAGGTACGCTGGGCGTGCTTGGTGCACTGTTTATTTTTTCTGGTGTCAGTGTTTCGGCACAATATCAGATTCAGGATGATGCTCAGTTATTCACGACTGCGGAAGTACAACAGATAGAAAACAAGGCAGAAGAAATTGATGAACAGCATCAGATGAATGTGTTCGTTATGACCTGTGAGGATGCAAAAGGGAAAGAATCCAGGGAAGTGCTGGAAGATACTTATGAATCTTATGGACTGGAAGAGAATGATGCAAGAGGTGGCATTGCACTGATCATAGATATGGATAACAGGGAATTGAACCTGGTAACAGAGAGGGATATGATGTATTATATTACCGATTACCGGGAAGAAGAAATCTATGATGCCGGATGGGAATATGTGACAGATGGAGAATACGGAGAAGCAATGCTTGCAATGCTGGATACTGTTATAGATGATCTGGAGGCAGGTATCCCGGAAAATCAGTATACCTATGATACGGAAACCGGAAAAATCGTTCGTTATAGAAGCCTGACAACCTCGGATGTGTTGCTGGCATTTGCGGCAGCGATGCTTTTGTCAGGAATTACTGTTTTTATTTTATACAGAAATTATACAGTGGTAAAAAAATATAAGTATTCTACACAGAAGAATGCTAACATACAGATTACAGGACAGCAGGACAGACTGATCAATCAGTTTGTAACACACAGAAAGATTGAAAATGATCCTCCGTCATCGGGGGGAGACAGCGGAAGAACATCCACCCATCAGTCTTCCGGGGGAAATACATATGGGGGTGGCCATGGCCGGGGATTTTAAGAATGCCTGGCGTCTTTAAAGAGGAGCGAATATGAAGGGGAAAGAACAATTTTATGTTGTGAAAGAAAAAGCAGTTCCAGAGGTGCTTTTAAAGGTTGTTGAAGCAAAGAAACTCCTGGAAACCGGACGCGCAGCAACTGTTCAGGAAGCTGCTGATATGACCGGCATCAGCCGAAGTTCATTTTACAAATACAAAGATGATATTTCACTTTTCCATGAAAATACAAAAGGAAAAAAGATCACATTTGTGATACAGATGGATGATCAGCCAGGATTGTTATCTGATGTTCTGAAAGTGATAGCAGAATATCATGCGAATGTTTTGACAATTCATCAGACGATACCGGTAAACGGTGTGGCGTCGATGACCCTTTGTATAGATATTTTGCCGACAACAGGGAATTCTATGTCTTTATTCACAGATATAGAGAACCTGAAAGGTGTACATTATATGAAGATTCTGGCAAGTGAATAAAATTAGAAATAAAAGAAACAGGTGGAAATCAAAAATATGGACATTATAAAGAAAATTGCTTCCGAACTGGAAGTACAGACATGGCAGGCAGAGGCAGCAGTAAAATTAATCGATGAGGGAAATACAATACCTTTTATTGCCAGATACCGTAAGGAAGCAACAGGAACACTGGATGATGAACAGCTGCGTAAATTATATGAAAGACTGGTTTACCTGCGCAATCTGGAAGATAAAAAACAGCAGGTACTGGCTAGTATCGAAGAACAGGGAAAACTGACAGAAGAACTGAGAAAACAGATTCTGGAAGCTCAGACACAGGTATTAGTAGAAGACTTGTATCGCCCTTACAGACCGAAGAGAAGAACTCGTGCAACAATTGCAAAAGAAAAGGGACTGGAAGGTCTGGCAAATATTATTTTACTGCAGATGACACGAAAGACCCTGGAGGAAGAAGCAAGCGTATATCTCAGTGAAGAAAAAGATGTATTGACAGTACAGGATGCCATAAACGGTGCAAAAGATATTATTGCGGAAAGTATTTCTGATGAAGCAGCGTACCGCACCAGAATTCGTGAGATGACAGAGAAGGAAGGTATTCTGACTGCAGAAGCGAAGGACGAAAAAGCAGAGTCAGTATATGAAATGTACTATCATTTTCAGGAACCGGTATCCAAACTTGCAGGTCATCGAGTACTCGCGTTAAACCGTGGAGAAAAAGAAAAATTTCTGACTGTAAAAGTAGAGGCGCCGGAAGAACGCATTCTGAGATATCTGGAAAAACAGATTATAAAAAAAGACAACCCAAATACGACAGAGGTACTGAAAGCAGTTATAGAAGATAGTTACAAGCGTCTTATTGCACCTGCAATAGAAAGAGAAATCCGTAATGCACAGACAGAAAAAGCAGAAGAAGGAGCAATTACTGTATTTGGAAAGAATCTTCAGCAGCTTCTGATGCAGCCGCCGATTGCAGGACAGGTGGTGCTTGGCTGGGATCCGGCATTTCGTACAGGATGCAAGCTTGCTGTTGTAGATCCTACCGGAAAAGTATTGGATACGACGGTTGTTTATCCGACTGCACCGACAAATGAAAAGAAAATCCGCGCTGCAAAAGATAAAGTAAAAGAGTTTATTGATAAATATCATATTACACTGATTTCTGTAGGAAACGGAACTGCGTCCAGAGAATCTGAACAGGTGATTGTAGAATTACTGAAAGAAATTTCTGCACCAGTGCAGTACGTGATTACAAACGAAGCGGGCGCATCTGTATATTCTGCAAGCAAACTGGCAACGGAAGAATTTCCAAATTTTGATGTAGGTCAGAGAAGTGCTGCATCGATTGCACGAAGAGTGCAGGATCCGCTGGCAGAACTGGTAAAAATTGATCCAAAATCAATTGGTGTCGGTCAGTATCAGCACGATATGAATCAGAAAAAACTGGGAGAAACATTAAGCGGCGTAGTGGAAGACTGTGTAAATAAAGTTGGGGTTGATTTAAATACAGCATCCGCCTCACTTTTAGAATATATTTCCGGTGTCAGCAAAGCGATTGCTAAAAATATTGTAGTTTATCGTGAAGAAAACGGAAGATTTGCTGACAGAAAACAGTTATTGAAAGTATCAAAACTTGGTCCAAAGGCATACGAACAGTGTGCAGGTTTCATGAGAATCCAAGGTGGAGCAAATCCGTTGGATCAGACGAGTGTACATCCGGAAAGTTATCATGCAGCAGAAGAACTGCTTGAGAAACTTGGATTTACTACTGCTGATATTGCAGAGAAAAAACTGGATGGTCTTTCCGGAAAAATCAAGGATTATAAAAAGCTGGCAGAAGAACTGGGTGTGGGAGAAATCACACTTCGTGATATTGTAAAAGAACTGGAAAAACCGGCTCGTGACCCACGAGATGAGATGCCAAAGCCAATTTTGCGTACCGATGTACTGGAAATGAAAGATTTAACGCCGGGCATGGTATTAAAAGGAACAGTCAGAAATGTCATTGATTTTGGAGTATTTGTGGATATTGGTGTGCATCAGGATGGACTGGTACATATTTCCCAGATTACAGACAAAAAATATATAAAACATCCTTTGGAAGTTGTAAGTGTGGGAGATGTTGTAGAAGTAAAAGTTATGAGTGTGGATTTGAATAAAAAGCGAATCCAGCTGACTATGAAGGGAATTTAGAAAGGGCATTAAAAGATGAGCAAGATCAGAAGTGTTACGAAGATGACTGAGAATCCTTTTCTGAATATGTATTATCTGAATGCCGAGAACCGTCTGGGCGGAGATGTGAATTATTATGTCGCATCTCGTGCCTCTTCGGTAGAAGAAATGAAACTGGTAAAAAAAGATCACAGACCGGATGGGGTTGCGATTTACAGTTTGTATGGTGAGAAAAGAGATCGGATCGTATTAGTTCGCCAGTATCGTTATGCGATTGATGATTATATTTATGAGTTTCCGGCAGGGCTTGTTGAGAAAAGTGAAGATTATTGCAGTGCAGCGATCAGAGAACTGAGAGAAGAAACAGGTCTGAACCTGGAACCTTTAAAGGTACCGGAATATCTGGAAAAACCGACGTATACTACGATTGGAATGACAGATGAATGCTGTTCTATGGTGTATGGTTATGCATCCGGTACAGTTAGCACAGAAGGCGAAGAAGACAGTGAAGAAATAGAAGTGGTCTTAGCAGACAGGAAGGAAGCAAAACGGATTTTGAAAGAAGAAAATGTAGCAATGATGTGTGCATATATGCTGATGCATTTTGTTGCCAGTCCGGATCCGTTTTATTTTTTGAAATGCGATGAAGATAGAGACATATAGCGAAAAAGAAACATATGAATTAGGAAAAAAACTTGGAACAGAAGCAAAGCCTGGGCAGGTTTACGCGCTTCTGGGAGATCTTGGTGTAGGAAAGACAATATTGACAAAGGGATTTGCCGAAGGTCTTGGAATTACAGAACCGGTAAGCAGCCCTACTTTTACAATTGTACAGGTTTATGAGGAAGGCAGAATGCCATTTTACCATTTCGATGTATATCGTATTGGAGATATAGAAGAAATGGATGAAATCGGATATGAGGATTGCTTTTTTGGAGAAGGTGTGTGTCTGGTAGAATGGGCGAATCTGATCGAAGAAATTATGCCGGAAGAGACAATCTGGATTACAATCGAAAAAGACTTGGAAAAAGGATTTGATTATCGCAGAATAGAGGTGAAACAGGAGTGAAAGTCCTTGGAATTGACAGTTCGGGAATGGTAGCTTCCATAGCTGTTGTGGAAGATATGCAGATGCTGGGAGAATATACGATAAATTATAAAAAAACACATTCACAGACGTTGCTGCCTATGTTGGATGAAGTAGCTAAAATGATAGAGCTGGATTTGGCTGATATCGATGTCATTGCTGTGGCAGCGGGGCCGGGATCTTTTACAGGGCTTCGTATTGGATCAGCAACAGCAAAAGGGCTGGGACTGGCATTAAAAAAGCCGCTGGTATCGGTGCCAACTTTGGAGGGAATTGCTTTTAATTTTTGCGGAAGTGATAAAGTGATCTGCCCGATGATGGATGCAAGACGCAGTCAGGTCTATACAGGAATTTATGAATTTGATGGAAATACTCTGAGAAAAGTGGAAGATCAGATGGCTGTTCCTGTAGAAGAAATTCTGGAAAAATTAAACACCATCGGAAAAGAAGTGGTTTTAGCTGGCGATGGTGTGCCGGTGTATATGGAACAGATCGAGAAGTATCTGAAAGTGCCTTATCTTGTTGCGCCGGCTCATTTGAACAGACAGCGTGCAGGTGCTGTTGCAGTGCTTGGTATGCAGTATGCAAAAGAAGGAAAGACAGAGACGGCAATGGAACATCAGCCGGATTATCTCAGATTATCTCAGGCGGAAAGAGAAAGAGCTGAAAAACAGGCGGGAAAACAAGATGCCTGACCGGAAAACAAGATTTGAAATAAGACAAATGTGTGAAAAAGATCTGTCTGCAGTTGCGCAGATAGAACAGGAAATATTTTCACAGCCCTGGTCAGAACAGGGTTTTGCAAATTCATTATCTCAGGAAAATACGTGTTATCTGGTAGCAGATATGAATGGAGAAATAGTAGGGTATTGTGGTTTTTTGCAGGTATTGGATGAAGCAGATATTACAAATGTGGCAATAAAAGAAAAATATCGCAGACTGGGCGCTGGCAGGTCTCTTTTGGAGGTTCTAATAAAAGAAGGGGAAAAAAGAGGGGTAACAGCGTTTACTCTTGAAGTGCGTGAAAGTAATGTGGCTGCTTTAAAATTATATCAGACACTGGGATTTGAGAGTGCTGGAATCCGGAAAAATTTTTATGATTTTCCAAAGGAAAATGCAGTTATTATGTGGAAATATGATCAGAGATTTCCACTGGGATAAGAGAGGAACTTCATGTATAATCGATTTAAATTATCGGTGGAGGAAAAAGCATGAAGACAATGAGATACTGCAATATGTGTGGAAAAGAATTTAGGGAAAAACAAGAAGAGTATCTGCACGTTGAGAAAGAATGGGGATATTTTTCTCAAAATGATCAGGCGATATACAGGTTTCATATATGTGAAGCCTGTTTTCATCATTTGATAAATCGTTTTGCAATTCCTGCAGAAATGGATAAACAGACAGAATTGTTGTAAATAAAGAAAGTAATGGTGTGATATGTTAGATGTATGTTTGCTTGGATGCGGTGGAATGATGCCGCTTCCATATCGCTGGCTGACTTCTTTAATGATGCGTTACAATGGCAGCAGTATTTTGATAGACTGCGGAGAAGGAACACAGATTGCGATAAAAGAAAAAGGATGGAGTTTTAAGCCGATTGATGTGATTTGCTTTACTCATTATCATGGGGATCATATCAGCGGTCTTCCGGGATTATTGCTTACTATGGGAAATGCGATGAGGACAGAACCGCTTACACTGATTGGCCCTAAGGGCCTTGAACGAGTAGTAAATGCATTGCGTGTGATCGCACCTGAACTGCCTTTTGAAATCCGATTTATGGAGATACAGGGGGCAAATCAGGTGTTTGAAATGGAAGGATATCGGTTGATTGCATATAGAGTAAATCATAATGTACTCTGTTATGGATATTCGATTGAAATAGACAGAGCTGGAAAGTTTGATGCGAACAGAGCCAGGGAGCAGGAGATTCCGCTGCAATATTGGAGCCGTCTGCAAAAAGGAGAAACGATTGAAGATGGCGAATTTTGTTATACGCCTGAAATGGTGCTTGGTGCACCACGGAAGGGAATAAAACTGACGTATTGCACAGATACAAGACCTACACAATCCTTGATAGAATATGCAGAGCATTCGGATCTGTTAATTTGTGAAGGAATGTACGGGGAACCTGGAAAAGAAGAAAAAGCGATAGAACATAAGCATATGACATTTACTGAGGCGGCGGAAGTGGCTAAAAAGGCAGAAGTTGGAGAATTGTGGTTAACACATTACAGTCCTTCCCTGAATCATCCGGAAGAATATATGAAGAGTGTTACGGATATATTTCCAAACGCATATGCAGGAAAAGATGGGAAATCTACAGAATTAATGTTTGAAGGGGAAGCGAAAGATAGATATGAAAAGTGAAAAAGATGTATTGATACTGGCAATAGAAAGTTCGTGTGATGAAACTGCGGCTGCAGTTGTAAAAAACGGAAGAGAAGTACTGTCGAATATTATATCTTCCCAGATTGCACTTCATACATTATATGGCGGTGTTGTGCCTGAAATTGCATCTAGAAAACATATTGAGAAAATAAATCAGGTAATAGAAGAAGCACTGAAGCAGGCGAATGTAACACTGGATGATATCGATGCGATTGGCGTAACCTATGGCCCTGGACTGGTTGGGGCATTACTGGTAGGCGTTGCAGAAGCAAAAGCAATCAGTTATGCAGCAAAAAAACCATTAATAGGAGTGCATCATATAGAAGGGCATATTTCGGCAAATTATATTGAAAATAAAGATCTTGAACCACCATTTGCATGTCTGGTTGTATCTGGAGGTCATACACATCTTGTTGTTGTGGAAGATTATGGAAAATATCGTATTTTGGGACGAACCAGAGATGATGCTGCCGGAGAAGCATTTGATAAAGTGGCAAGAGCAATCGGGCTTGGATATCCTGGGGGACCTAAGATTGATAAAATTTCAAAAGAAGGAAATCCGGATGCTATTAGTTTTCCACGTGCACATATAGCGGAGTCTGTGTATGATTTTAGTTTCAGTGGATTAAAATCAGCTGTATTGAATTATCTAAATGGTGCCAGGATGAAGGGAGAAGAAATTGTTGTAGCAGATGTGGCGGCTTCTTTTCAGAAAGCAGTAACGGATGTATTGGTAGAGCATGCAATGATGGCAGTAAAAGAGTATGGTTTCGATAAACTGGCAATTGCGGGAGGAGTGGCTTCAAATTCTACACTTAGAAAAGAAATGGAACTTGCGTGTGAAAAGAATCAGATAAAGTTTTATCATCCGTCTCCAATCCTTTGTACTGATAATGCGGCAATGATCGGGGCAGCGGCATATTATGAATATTTGGCTGGAACAAGACATGGATTGGATTTGAATGCAGTGCCAAATCTGAAACTTGGAGAGCGTTAAAGTATAGAAAAAACGTGAAAATACGTGGCAGCAAAAGCTATAAAAAACTTTTGAAAAAAGTTGAAAAAAATGTAAAATTATAGTTGACAAATAGAAAAACCGGTGTTAGAATAATTCTTGCCTTTTGAAGTGCAGAAAACAAGAGGCAAGAAATAAATGGAGAGATATCGAAGTGGTCATAACGAGGCGGTCTTGAAAACCGTTTGTCCGCAAGGGCGCGTGGGTTCGAATCC
>CAKRON010000061.1 GCA_934373455.1 uncultured Marvinbryantia sp. | reverse complement strand
CCGGTATGTGGATCGGATGAAAATGTAACGAAAGTGTTGGAAGAGACATTTGAAGCAAAAGGATTTTCTATTGAAAAAGGAAAAATGATTGCACCGCATTATGTTCCGGCTGATTCTGAACTGGTTCAGAAACTTCTTGCCAGCTATGAAGTATACAGTGGAGTAAAAGGGGAAGCACAGTCTACCGGCGGCGGTACTTATGTACATGACCTGGAACGTGGAGTAGCATTTGGATGCATGGTTCCGGAAGTGGACAATCACATGCATGGAGATGATGAATTTATGATGATCGATATGCTGATTATGAGTGCAAAGATCTTTGCAGATGCGATCGTAAGAATATGTGGATGATATTTTCCACCTTTAAACAAAGCATAGGGTAAAAGAAAAAGAAGTCGGATTATAATCCGGCTTCTTTTAAAATTTCTTCTGCTTTGTCGTTGTGATCTGTAACACAGAAGACTACGTAATTTCCTTTGCTTTTGATGAGTGCCGCATCCAGCTTTGCAACTTCCGGTGCATTGTAACTTGCGAACAGTGCGGATTGTGATTCGACACGTTTCTTTAATAAATCTTCCACTTCAGCAACATAAGATGCGTCTTTACATTTCAGAACCAGTACTTCGCAGGCATTGCTTCCGGAATTCAGAGCGGCTGCAGCTTCGTCGATTTTTTCCATATCTACAAAATAAGTAGATGCGATAATATCGTTGCTTACTTCGCTGACTTCACTGTCAATGGTGCCTTCCAGATCTGTACACAACTGTTTTACATCAACAGATACATCTGCACTGTCAGAAGAAGATTTACCGCCGCAGGCAGTAAAGAGCAGTACAGTGAATGTGCAAAGAACTGTGAAAATTAATGTCTTCTTTAAGTTTTTCATATGGGTTCTCCTTTTCTTAAACACTTGGTATATAGTGTGTTTTTGTATATTCAAGCCATTTTTTACAGTAGTCGGTGTTCAGATGAATACCGTCCTCAGCTGCTCCTGAAATCAGCCCGTGCTGACCATTGGAGAATACTTCGTTTAAATTAATGTAATGATAGCCTTCTTCCTGACACATCTTCAGAATTTCAGTATTGACTGCATCTACATTTGTGTTATTTACATAATCACCGGTAGTTACCAGTGGTTCATCCACATAAATAACAGAATAAACATAGACAATCGGATCTGCAGAAGATGAAAGTTTCTTAATATCTGCAAGAACTTTGCGGTAAGATTCGCCTACCTGCGTCATATCGTATGCGCCCAGTTCATTTGTTCCAAGCATCATATAGATTTTGGAATAATTAAGATTCTTCAGTGCATCCAGAACTTTAACATTGCCGGCAGCAGTAGCAATCTGGGCATCTGTATAAAAATTCTCAAGTTCCATACCGACAGCAGTTACGAAACTACCCTTTGTGATACCGGAAAGATTACGGAATCCTTGCATGCGGGAATCACCGATGAATACGGCATCTTCAAAATAGCTGTCATCCAGAGCAACGGCTTGCTGTGGGACTACGATATCCATATAGGCATCGCCTCCGTCCGGAAGTCCGGTAAAGCGATCTGTAGCAGGAGCAGTAGTTTCCGATTCAGAAGAATCTTCAGATTTGGATTCTGTAGTCTTTTCGGAAGAGGTTTCTGTAGAAGCCTCAGAGACTTTTTCTGTCTGCTTTTCTGTTAAATTAGCACCGGCAAACACTTCGGATTCTTCCTGCCGGATTCGATCCTGAATGGTCTGCGATGAAAATAAGCTAATCAGACTTTTTCCTTCAAATACCAGAAGGATCAGAACGATTAGCGTGAGTACATTTATAATAAGCCCGCGCCGCTTTTCCTGCGGTGTAGGCCTTCTTTTTTCCTGAGCCATATAATCCCCTCGTGATAAAATAATTTATGATTGTCTGCTTAGAAGCAGAAACAATACTTTCCCCTTTATAAATAAGAAATGATAAAAACGTTGTTTTTTACCATACTCTATTATATAATAATTTAAATTATTGTAAATAGATTTTGAAGAAATTTAGAAAAAATTAAACACGCATTTATTTAAGCTGAACAGGAGAAATTATGGTATTTAGCAGTTTATTATTTCTGTTTCGATTCCTTCCGGCAGTATTGCTTCTATATTATATTGCCCCGAGAAGATTCCGAAATGTGATTTTATTAATATTCAGTCTGTTTTTTTATGCATGGGGCGAACCGAAATATGTGTTATTAATGCTTTGTTCTATTACGGTGGACTTTTTCATAGGAAAGAGAGTGGCCTGGTGTAAGAGCAGGGGACGGATTGCATCGGCAAGAGAGTGGCTGAGTTTGTCTCTGATTTATAATATCTCAGTATTATGTTTTTTTAAATATCTGGATTTCCTGATTGGAACGGTCAACGCTATTTTCGGAACAACCATTCCACTTACCGGAATACCGCTTCCGATCGGTATTTCTTTTTTTACGTTCCAGACGATGTCTTATACGATTGATGTTTATTTAGGGGCAACGGAAGTGCAGACCAGCTGGATCAAATATGGCACATACGTATCCATGTTTCCACAGTTGATTGCAGGACCGATTGTACAATACAAGACGATTGCGCAGCAGATGGAGACCAGACGAGAGAATTTTTCTGATTTTTCTGAAGGAATTCACCGGTTCATGATCGGATTTGGAAAAAAAGTACTCCTGGCGAATAATATTGGTATCTTGTGGGATACCATATCCGGTATGGGGGCCGGAAGTCTTCCGGCAGCGACTGCCTGGCTGGGTGCGGCAGCTTATGCATTCCAGATATATTTTGATTTTTCCGGGTATTCAGATATGGCAATTGGACTTGGAAAGATGTTTGGTTTTCATTTTCTGGAGAATTTTAATTATCCATACGTATCCACCAGTATTACAGAATTCTGGCGCAGATGGCACATATCACTTAGTTCCTGGTTTCGGGAATATGTCTATATTCCCCTTGGCGGAAACCGTGATGGAATGAAGAAGCAGATCCGCAATATTGCAGTAGTCTGGATGCTGACCGGTATCTGGCATGGAGCCAGCTGGAATTTTGTGTTATGGGGAGTTTATTATGGAGCTCTATTAATAATTGAAAAGTTTGTTTTAAAAGATGTATTAAAAAAATTACCTGGATTTGTCAGACATATATATGCCCTGTTTTTTGTTTTAATTGGCTGGGTGATATTTGCATTTGACAAAATCAGCGTTGGAGTACAGTATATTGGTGCGATGTTTGGTGGTTCAGGACATGGACTGTTTGACAGTACTACCATTTATCTGCTTTATAATTATGCTGTACTGCTTGTGGTATTAGCTTTGGCATCCACAGAAGGACC
Organism: uncultured Marvinbryantia sp.; assembly: GCA_934373455.1. Lineage (GTDB taxonomy): Bacteria > Bacillota > Clostridia > Lachnospirales > Lachnospiraceae > Marvinbryantia. The sequence goes on along the minus strand of CAKRON010000061.1, from coordinate 12,799 downwards.
AAAGAAGCTTGCATCAGCGATAATACGAAAACTGGGAGAGGATAATTGGGTGATTATGATAGCAAGAATGATCTGTTATGCAGGGATCTTTTTCCTGGGCGTAGCATATCTTGTAGATGCAACGTATAATCCATTTTTGTACTTCCGTTTTTAAGAGGAGAAAATACATGACAAAGATACAGAACAGAGTGCTCACAGGAGTATTTCTGGTAATGGTGTTTGGGTGCACCGGTGCCAGTCTGTTAAAACCGGATACCTCTTTTTCTGAAAAAGAGAACCGTGTATTGGCGCAAATGCCGGATGTAAAGATCAGTGACATCATCAATGGTACATTCGAGAAGAATTATGAGTCTTATCTGTCGGATCAGTTTTTTTGGAGAGATGGATGGATTGGTGTGAAGACTCAGGCAGAACTGGCAGAAGGAAAGACTGAGATAAATGACGTCTATTTTGCAAAAGACGGATATTTAATAGAGAAACATTCCGGATCTTTTGATACGGATACGGCAGAGAATAATATCACGTATCTGAAGAAGTTTCTGGAAACCCAGGAAAAGAATGTGGGCAAAGGACATGTGAAAGCGATGATTGTGCCCAACGCAGTTGAGATCTTAAAAGAAAAGCTTCCTGCGTATGCAGTGGCAAATGAAGAAGAAGCGTATTTGAACCGAATCAGAGAGCAGATACCGGAAGAATTATTCTTCGATCCACAGCCGGTGCTGGAAGCTCATAAAGAAGAACCACTCTATTATAAGACGGATCATCACTGGAAAACGCTGGCTGCCAGATATGTATATGAGGAATGGGCGAAAAGTATTGATCTTCCGATTGTTCCTTTATCCGGATATCAGGAAGAGACACTTACCAGTGATTTTCATGGTACGATTGACGCAAAAGTAAATATCAGTGTTCCGGGAGACAGTATAGAAAGATATCTGCCGTTGACAGAGGTTCCGTATACATTGACGTATAATCATTCTGAGGAAAAAAGCAGCCTGTATGATATGTCTTATCTGGACGGAAGGGATAAATATGCAGTCTTTTTTGGTGGAAACCAGCCTCTGATCGAAGCGAAAACAGAAGCGAAATCAGATCGTAAGCTTCTGATTATCAAGGATTCCTATGCAAATTGTTTTCTCAGCTTTGCCATGCAGGATTTTTCACAGATTGATATTGTAGATTTACGCTATTTTAATGAAAATCTCGGAGATTACATAAAAGAAAAGCAGTATACAGATATTTGTGTATTGTATAATGCATCAGGATTTGCAGAAGATGCCAGCGTAGCAAAGCTGGCACTGGCAAGTGAAACTTAAATGGAGGAAGAGAATGAGCTACGCGGATAAATTATTTAAGGATACCTGCAGGGAGATTCTGGAAAATGGAACAGATACCAGAGGAGAACTGGTACGTCCTCATTGGGAAGACGGTACACCGGCTTATACAATAAAGAAGTTTGGAGTGGTAAATCGATATGACCTGCGAAAGGAATTTCCTGCTATTACATTAAGAAAAATCGGCATGAAAAGTGCGATGGATGAGATTTTATGGATTTATCAGAAGAAATCTAATAATATCCATGATCTGAACAGTCATATCTGGGACAGCTGGGCTGATGAAACGGGAAGTATCGGAACCTGTTATGGTGATGTAATTCGAAGAAAGTTTATTTATAAAGGGGAAGAGACGGATCAGATGGATTATGTACTTCGCCAGTTGAAAGAAAATCCATTTAGCCGACGGATTATGACCAATATGTATCAGTTTGAATATCTGCACTCCGGCGGACTGGATCCATGCTGTTACAGTATGACATATAATGTAACGGCGCCACGGCCGGAAGATACAGATCAACGGCTGGTGTTAAACGCAGTGTTGAATCAGCGAAGTCAGGATATGTTGGCGGCAAATGGATGGAATGTCTGCCAGTATGCAATATTGCTGATGATGGTGGCACAGGTAAATGATATGGTACCTGGAGAATTGCTGCATATCATAGCAGATGCACATATTTATGACAGGCATGTACCGATGATTCAGGAACTTATGACCAGAGAAGAATATCCGGCACCAAAAGTAAGTCTGAATCCTGAGGTGAAGGATTTTTATCAGTTTAAAGTAGAAGATCTGATGATAGAAGATTATGTAACCGGACCACAGATTAAGAATATTCCGGTAGCAGTATAAAAACGGAGGATGGAAGTTTATGAATATCATTGTAGCTGTAGATAAAAACTGGGCAATCGGATGCAATAACAAATTACTTGTCAGTATTCCTTCTGATATGAAGTTTTTCCGGGAGACAACTACCGGTAACGTGGTGGTAATGGGAAGAAAGACGCTGGAGAGTTTTCCGAATGGATTGCCGTTAAAGAATCGTACCAATATTGTTCTCACCGGAAATCAGAACTATCAGGTGAAAGGAGCAATTATAGTACACTCTATAGAAGAACTGCTGGAAGAACTGAAAAACTATAACAGTGAGCAGATTTATGTAATTGGCGGAGACAGTGTGTACCGTCAGATGCTTCCATATTGTGACACAGCACATATAACAAAGATTGACCATGCCTATGAGGCAGATGCGTATTTCCCAAATCTGGATGAAATGGATGACTGGTATATCGCAGCAGACAGTGAGGAGCAGACGTACTTTGATCTGGAATACCAGTTTCTGATGTATAAGAGAAAGAAATAAATCAGAGCGGTAAGGGAGGAAGAAACATGTATCGAGATCATACAAGAACGGTTCGGATCGGAGAAAAAGTCATTGGAGGAGGAAATCCAATTCTGATACAGTCCATGACAAATACAAAAACTGAGGATGTAAAAGCGACAGTCGAACAGATAAAGCGTCTGGAAGCAGCCGGATGCGAAATAATCCGTTGTACCGTACCGACAATAGAAGCAGCAAAAGCTTTGAAGGAAATCAAAAAAGAAATCCGTATACCGGTAGTTGCAGATATTCATTTCGATTACCGTATGGCACTGGCTGCGATTGAAAACGGTGCAGATAAGATTCGAATTAATCCTGGAAATATCGGGGATGTAAAGCGAGTAAAAGCCGTGGTAGATGCTGCAAAAGAACGGAATATTCCGATTCGTGTGGGTGTAAACAGCGGATCACTGGAAAAAGAACTGGTGAAAAAATATCATGGCGTAACGGCAGAAGGCATCGTAGAAAGTGCGCTGGATAAGGTGCACAGTATCGAAGACCTTGGATACAATAATTTGGTGGTAAGTATAAAATCATCCGATGTAATGATGTGTGTCAAAGCCCATGAATTGATTGCAAAAGAACTGGATTATCCGCTTCATGTGGGCATCACAGAAGCCGGAACTTTGTTATCCGGTAATATCAAGTCCGCAATCGGGCTGGGACTTATTTTAAATCAGGGCATTGGAGATACGATCCGTGTATCACTTACAGGAGACCCGGTAGAAGAAATTAAGTCAGCGAAACTGATTTTGAGAACATTAGGACTGCGTAAGGGTGGAATAGAAGTGGTATCATGTCCTACCTGTGGAAGAACCAGTATTGATTTGATAGGGCTGGCCAATGCTGTTGAAAATATGGTGCAGGATATTCCGCTGGATATCAAAGTAGCAGTGATGGGATGCGTGGTAAACGGTCCTGGAGAGGCAAAAGAAGCAGATATCGGAATTGCCGGAGGAAAAGGCGAAGGTCTTTTAATTAAAAAAGGAGAAATTATACGAAAAATTCCGGAAGATCAGCTTCTTGAAGTGCTCAGAGAAGAACTGTTAAACTGGGAGAAATAAATATGGAGAAACATTTTCTGGAAGTATTTCCGGAACTGCAGATCAGTGATTCAGTGAAAAAGCTCTTTGAAAAAGTGGCAGTGACAAAGGTTGCTGTTACTTCGACCAGAGAGCTTCTGCGCGTTTATATCATCAGTGAAACCTGGATTCATAAAAAATATATCAGGGCAGTGGAAAAAGCAATCAAAGACCAGTGTTTTTCAGACACAGAGATTCACGTGAGAATTATTGAAAAGTTTCATTTGTCCGGGCAGTATACGGCAGAGAATCTTTTCCCGGATTACCGGGACAGTATTTTGATGGAACTGCGGGATTACAGTATTTTTGAATACAATCTGTTGCGACAGGCAGAGTATGAGTTTACTGCATCTGATGAAATGACGCTGACGATCGAGGAATCTGTGGTATTGGAAGGAAAAGCAGAAGAATTGATCCGGATTATGGAGAAAATATTCTGTGAACGCTGTGGCCTTCACCTGAAAATTACATTAAAGCAGAAGGCTGCCAGGATGAGCAAAGCACGGAAAAACAGTGATCTGCTTATTGAACAAGAAGTAGCAGCTATAGCGGAAAGACTTCGAAAGAATCGAGAGAATAACGCAGGAGAAGAAGCGTCCGGCAGTGAAGAACTGATGCTTCAAAACACAGAAAAGCCAGAGAAAAAAGAACAGAAGAAGGCAGCCGCCGGGGATAAAAAAGAGGAAACAAAGAAAGCTCCTGTGGAAGCAAAGGCAGCACATTCAGATCAGCGAAAGTCCTTTGGGGGCGGCGGTACATTCAGAAAGGGAGGCGGCGATTATCGCCGTGGTCTGAAGCGTTCGGATAACCCGGATGTGATCTACGGAAGGGATATTGAAGAGGATGCGATCGAGATCCGCACAATCGAAGGTGAGATGGGGGAGGTCGTGATTCGTGGATGTGTGCGTGCTCTGGAGACAAGAGATATCCGAAATGAAAAGACGATTATCATGATGGATATTACAGATTTTACGGATACGATTACGGTAAAGATTTTTCTGGCAACGGAGCAGGTACCGGAATTGACACAGGATCTGAAAAAAGGTGCTTTTGTGAAAATGAAAGGTGTGACGACGATTGACCGTTTTGACAGTCAGTTGACGATAGGATCTGTAGTCGGGATTAAGAAAATCAGTGATTTCCGTGCAGGACGTATGGATACCTGGCCGCAGAAACGAGTCGAACTTCATTGTCATACGAAGATGAGCGATATGGACGGCGTATCTGAGGTAAAAGATATTGTCAAACAGGCTTATAAATGGGGACATTCTGCAATTGCCATTACAGATCATGGGGCGCTGCAGTCTTTTCCAGATGCCAATCATTTTATTGAAGACATTGACAGGGCATATCGCAGCAAATACAAAGAAGAACACCCTGACGTGACAAAAGAGGAATTAAAACTGATTCATGATCCCTTCAAGGTAATCTATGGAGTAGAAGCTTACTTGGTAGATGACTCGAAAGAAATTGTTGTAAATGCGAAAGGGCAGGATCTTCAGGGAACGTTTGTTGTATTCGACCTGGAGACAACAGGTTTTAGTCCGGTCAATAACCGGATCATTGAGATCGGTGCTGTAAAAGTAGAAAATGGAGAAATAACAGATCGTTTTTCTACATTTGTAAATCCACAGATCCCTATTCCGTTTCGAATTGAAGAATTAACCAGTATCAATGATAACATGGTAATGGATTCACCGGTCATTGAAGAAATTTTGCCACAGTTTCTGGAATTTGTCGGTGATGCAGTGCTGGTGGCACATAATGCAGGGTTTGACGTCAGTTTCATAGAAGAAAACTGCCGCAGACTGGGAATGGAGCAGACAGTTACCTATTTGGATACCGTAGCACTGGCGCGTATTTTGCTGCCTCAGCTGAATCGTTTTAAGCTGGATACGGTGGCAAAAGCGCTGCATATCAATCTTCATCATCACCATCGTGCTGTCGATGATGCGGAATGTACGGCAGAGATTTTTCTGAAATTTGTGGAGATGCTGGCAAAACAGGATGTATTTGATCTGGATGGGATTAATGAGCTGGGAAGCACTTCTCTGGAGAAGATCAAGAAACTTCCAACGTACCATGCGATTATTCTGGCAAAAAACGAAATAGGACGAATCAATCTGTATCGTCTGGTTTCCTGGTCCCATCTTCAGTATTATAATCGGAGACCCCGTATTCCGAAAAGTGCGATTAACCAGTACAGAGAAGGGCTGATTTTAGGATCTGCCTGCGAAGCCGGAGAGCTGTTTCAGGCAATTCTGGAAGGAAAACCAGAACAGGAAGTGATTCGCATTGCCAACTTTTATGATTATCTGGAGATTCAGCCGATTGGTAATAATGCGTTCATGATCCGGGAAGAGGACCGGGAAGATATTAAGACCGAAAAAGATCTGCAGGATCTGAATCGAAAGATTGTAAAATTAGGAGAACAGCTCCATAAACCGGTTATGGCAACCTGCGACGTACATTTCCTGAATCCGGAAGATGAGATTTACCGTCGTATTATCATGGCGGGAAAGGGGTTCAAAGATGCAGATCAGCAGGCACCGTTGTTTTTGCATACAACGGAAGAGATGCTGAAAGAATTTGCCTATCTGGGACAGGAAAAAGCAGAAGAAGTAGTCATTGATAATCCAAATAAGATTGCAGATATGTGTGAACATATTGCACCGGTACGGCCGGATAAATGTCCGCCGGTTATCGAAAATTCAGACAAAACTCTCAGGGAAATCTGCTATAACAAAGCACATGAAATTTATGGAGAGGATTTGCCGCCGATTGTATCGGAGCGTCTGGAAAGAGAATTGAATTCTATCATATCCAACGGATTTGCCGTTATGTATATCATTGCACAGAAACTGGTATGGAAATCCAATGACGACGGATATCTGGTAGGTTCCCGTGGATCAGTAGGTTCCTCTTTTGTTGCGACGATGGCCGGAATTACAGAGGTGAATCCCTTAAGCCCTCATTATTACTGCGAAGTATGCCATTATTATGATTTTGACTCAGAAGAAGTGAAAGCATTTTCAGGACGGGCAGGCTGTGATATGCCGGATAAAAAATGTCCGGTATGCGGAACAGCGCTTCGAAAAGAAGGATTCGATATCCCATTTGAAACATTCCTTGGATTTAAAGGAAACAAGGAACCTGATATTGACTTGAATTTCTCCGGTGAATACCAGGGAAATGCGCATCGTTACACAGAAGTCATTTTTGGAACAGGGCATACATTTAAGGCAGGAACAATTGGTACGCTGGCCGATAAGACAGCATTTGGTTATGTGAAAAATTACTATGAAGAACGTGGACAGCGTAAGCGTGTCTGTGAGATCAACCGTATCGTGGAAGGATGCGTTGGAGTGCGCCGAACGACGGGACAGCACCCGGGAGGAATTGTAGTACTGCCTCACGGAGAGGAAATCTATTCATTTACTCCCGTGCAGCATCCGGCGAATGATACAGAAACCGATATCATTACGACGCATTTTGATTATCATTCCATTGACCATAACTTGTTAAAACTGGACATTCTGGGACATGATGATCCGACGATGATCCGTATGCTGGAAGATCTGACCGGATTAAATGCCAGAAATATTCCACTGGATGACAAAGCGGTTATGTCTCTGTTCAGCAGTACAGAAGCTCTTGGAATTACACCGGATCAACTGGTAGAATGTCCGCTGGGATCACTGGGAATTCCGGAATTTGGTACCGATTTTGCTATGCAGATGTTGATTGATACTCAGCCAAAGGAATTTTCAGATCTGGTTCGAATTGCGGGACTGGCTCATGGTACAGACGTATGGCTTGGAAATGCTCAGGTGTTGATTCAGGAGGGAAAGGCAACGATTTCCACGGCGATTTGTACCAGAGATGATATTATGATCTATCTGATCCAGAAAGGACTGGACAGTGAACAGTCTTTTACAATTATGGAAAGTGTGCGAAAAGGAAAGGGTCTGAAGCCGGAATGGGAAGAAGAGATGAGGAAGCATGATGTACCGGACTGGTATATCTGGTCCTGTAAAAAAATCAAGTATATGTTCCCGAAAGCTCATGCGGCAGCCTATGTCATGATGGCCTGGAGAATTGCTTACTGTAAAGTGTATTATCCACTTGCTTATTATGCGGCTTATTTCAGTATCCGTGCCGATGATTTTAATTATGAGCTGATGTGTCAGGGGGAAGACCGGCTGAAGATGCATATGAGAGATTATAAAAAGCGCAGTGATACACTATCCAAAAAGGAACAGGATACTTATAAAGATATGCGAAGTGTGCAGGAATTTTACGCAAGAGGATTTGAATTTCTTCCGATAGAACTGGAAAAAGCAAATGCCAGCCGTTTTCAGATTATCGACGGCAAACTGATGCCGTCCCTGTCTACAATAGACGGAATGGGAGATAAAGCGGCAGAGGCAGTGGTGGAAGCAGTAAAAGATGGACCGTTTCTATCGAAGGATGATTTCTGGCAGAGAACAAAGGTCAGCAAGAGCGTAATTGATGTGATGGATGATCTTGGAATTCTTGGAGATCTTCCGGAGTCAAATCAGTTATCTTTGTTTGATTTTTCCTGAGTGCAGTGATATACTGTTAAAAAATGCCGATCAAAGCGTTTCCTGTCGGAAGGTGCTCTTCAGGTGACAAAGGAGTGGAAAATTATGAGAACATTTAATAAATCAACAAAACTTGATAACGTATGTTACGATATCCGGGGACCGGTTCTGGATGAAGCAAATCGAATGGAAGAAAATGGAGAGACCATTCTGAAGCTGAACATTGGTAATCCGGCACCTTTTGGATTTCGTGCACCGGATGAAGTAGTAAAAGATATGATGATGAACCTGACCAGTACGCAGGGGTATTCTGATTCCAGAGGATTGTTTTCAGCAAGAAAGGCAATCATGCAGTACTGTCAGATCAAAGGAATTCCAAATGTGGGAATGAATGACATCTATACAGGAAATGGCGTCAGTGAGATGATTACAATGTCCATGCAGGCGCTTCTGAATAATGGAGATGAGATTCTGGTTCCGGCACCGGATTATCCGCTGTGGACGGCATCTGTGTCTCTGGGCGGTGGTACACCGATCCATTATATGTGTGATGAACAGGCTGACTGGAATCCGGATATTGAAGATATTAAGAGTAAGATCACAAACCGTACAAAAGGTATTGTCATTATCAATCCAAACAATCCGACAGGTGCAGTGTACAGCAGAGAAATTCTGGAAGAAATTGTGCAGGTGGCCAGAGAGCATCAGTTGATAATTTTTGCGGATGAGATTTACGACCGTCTGGTGATGGATGGAGTAGAGCATATTTCCATTGCATCCCTGTGCCCGGATCTGTTTTGCGTAACGATGAATGGATTATCCAAGTCTCACAGGATTGCAGGATACCGTGTGGGCTGGATGTGCCTGAGCGGAGATAAGTCCCATGTGAAAGGCTATCTGGAAGGAATTAACATGCTTTCTAATATGCGTCTGTGTTCCAATGTTCCGGCACAGTCTGTAGTGCAGACAGCGCTTGGTGGATATCAGAGTTCTCAGGAGCTTTTGGTACCGGGAGGACGTGTGTATGAGCAGAGAGAGTTTATTTATAAAGCACTGAATAATATTCCGGGCATAACGGCGGTAAAACCGAAAGCTGCATTTTATATTTTCCCGAAGTTAGATGCAGAGCGGTTTAATATCACAGATGATGAAAAGTTTGCCTTTGATTTCTTAAAAGAACAGAAGGTGCTTGTCACACATGGACGTGCATTTAACTGGCCGGATCCGGATCATTTCCGTGTAGTATATCTTCCAAGAAAAGAAGTTTTGGAAGAGACCATGAATAAACTTGAAATTTTCCTGAGCAAATACAGACAGAAATAGGCGGTTTTGGAATGTTAGAGATGTTTTATCCGGATGAGTATCTGGACTCCACCTATAGTATAGATTTTGAAGATCTGTATCAGAAAGGTTACAGAGGAATCTTATTTGATATTGATAATACGCTGGTGCCCCACGGAGCACCGGCAGATGCGCGGGCAAAAGCATTATTTGACAGACTGCGAAAGATAGGGTTTCAGTGCTGTCTGATTTCCAACAATCAGCTGCCAAGAGTAAAGCCCTTTGCAGATGCGGTAGGTGCACTGTTTCTGGAAGACGCCCATAAACCTTCCAGAAAGGGATACCAGCTTGCCATGAAGAAGATGGGAACCACAACGCAGGACACCCTGTTTGTAGGGGATCAGCTCTTTACGGACGTGTATGGAGCAAGAAGAACCGGCATAACCAGTATTCTGGTGAAGCCGATTCATCCAAAAGAAGAAATTCAGATCGTATTAAAACGTTATCTGGAAAAAATAGTGCTTTTCTTTTACAAGCGAAAAACTAAGAAAGGGATATAAGGAACAATGAAGGGCTATTATACAAAGGCGTATGCCGTACTGGATGAAAAAAAAGCAGATGCCATACTTGTATCTGACGGATACAATATGCGTTATTTAAGCGGATTTCGAGGCGCAACCGGATATCTGTATATTTCAAAGAAAAGACAGGTATTGCTGACAGACTCCCGTTATACAACGATGGCAAAAGAGGAGGCACCGGACTTTGAAGTGCAGCAGATCGTCACAGGACAGACCTATGGACAGATGGTGAATGCACTGATCGTAGAAGAAGGTGCACAGCATGTGGCTTATGAAGATGCTTATATGCTTTGTAAGACATACCAGGAACTTCAGGAGGCATGTGGTGGAAAAATTGATATTCCATTGGACGAATCTCTGGATCTTCTGCGCTCCGTGAAAGCAGACTGGGAACTGGAATATCTGGCGAAAGCAGAATCTATTGGAGATCAGGCTTTTACACATATGCTGGACGTATTGAAGCCGGGTATCACAGAACTGGAAGTGGCAGCAGAACTGGAATATTTTATGAAGATGCATGGAGCTGAGAACGTAAGCTTCGAAACGATTGTTGCATCCGGTCCAAATTCTGCCATGCCTCATGCTATGCCATCCAACCGTAAACTGGAAAAAGGTGATTTTGTTACCATGGACTTCGGATGTCTGTATCAGGGATACTGTTCTGATATGACCAGAACCATTGTGATGGGAAAGGCAAATGACAAACAGAAAGAGATTTACAGCGTTGTGCTGGAAGCACAGCTGGCAGCTTTGGATGCCTTAAAGGGCGGTATGCGTGGATGTGATGTAGATAAAGTAGCAAGAGATATTATTACAAAAGCCGGATATGGAGAAAATTTCGGACACGGACTGGGACACAGTGTAGGTTTATTTATTCATGAAGAACCACGTCTTTCCATGCTTTGCAAGGAAATCATTCTGCCAAATATGATTCAGACCGTAGAACCTGGAATCTATGTTCCGGGCTTTGGTGGTGTCAGAATTGAGGATATGGTTGTAGTGACAGAAGACGGACATCGGAATTTGGCTCATTCTCCGAAAGAATTGATTGAATTATAGAAAAAAAACTTGAAATGAGCGATATTATATTATACAATCAATAATATCTATGGGAAGAGAACGCGACCCATATTCGTAATCTAAGGAGGAATATTTGAATGATATCAGCAGGAGATTTTAGAAATGGCGTAACACTGGAGATCGAGGGAAATATTTACCAGATTCTGGAATTCCAGCATGTAAAACCTGGAAAAGGAGCTGCTTTCGTTAGAACTAAATTAAAAAACATCATCAATGGTGGTGTAATCGAAAAAACTTTCAGACCAACTGAAAAGTTCCCGGCAGCACGTATTGACCGTGTAGATATGCAGTACTTATATTCAGATGGAGATCTGTTCCACTTCATGAATGTAGAGACATACGATCAGATCGCACTGAGTAGCGACGACATCGGTGATGCACTGAAATTTGTAAAAGAGAATGAAATGGTTAAGATGTGTTCACACAACGGAAACGTATTTGCGGTAGAACCACCTCTGTTCGTAGAACTGGCTATCACAGAGACAGAACCAGGTTTCAAAGGTGACACAGCTACAGGCGCAACAAAGCCAGCTACCGTTGAGACAGGTGCAGTTGTATACGTACCACTGTTCGTAGAACAGGGCGATGTAATCAAGATTGATACACGTACAGGCGAATATCTGTCCAGAGTATAAAAAGAAGCTGTTACAAAACAACAACTCATTGAGGCAGTGATTTTATGTAATCATGAAATCACTGCCTCTTTTTATGTAGCATGGTACATTCTTTGTTCTTCGACAAATAACTACAAACAATAACAAAATATACTGATTGCATTTGTGATTTAAATATGATATTATATGTGATGTAAAACTTCTGAATAATTCTGGTGCATTCGCACAATTTTTCCAAGCAGTTTTATAAAATAAATAAGAAAAGAGGACAAAGAATTGAAGTATGAGGAATTTGTCTGCTGTATGCAGATGAAAATGCAGGAAAAACTTGGAGAGGAGGTGCGGGCAGAACTTCAACAGGTTACAAAGAATAATGATATTGTGCTGGATGGTTTATCTTTTTACAATAAGAAAAACCATATCGCACCGACAATTTATTTAAACGAGTTATACAGGGAGTATGAAGAAGGAAAAACGATCCCTCAAATTGTAGAGTATGTGCTGGAACTTTACCGGCAGACTATGATTGCAGAAGAATTTAAGCCGGAGGAGTACCTGGATTTTCAAAAGGTCAAAGGGCATCTGGCATGTAAATTGATTAATTATAAAAAGAACAGAAGAATGCTGACAGATGTTCCATATCAGAAATTTTTGAATCTTGCTATAGTGGTTTACTATAAAGTAGAAGACGAAGTGATAGGAAATGCGACAATTCTGGTTCGTAAGAGTCACTGCAGATCCTGGGGTGTGACGGAAGAAGAACTTTTCTGTCAGGCAAGGGAAAATACGCAGAAGATTCTGCCGGCTAAATTTGTGGAAATCGGTGAACTGCTGAAAGAATGTGGATATGAGACAGAAAAAGAAACAAGAATGTATGTGC
>CAKRON010000060.1 GCA_934373455.1 uncultured Marvinbryantia sp. | reverse complement strand
GGCAACGGACTCTGACTCCGTCATTTCAAGGTTCGAATCCTTGTAGCCCAGCTTTAAAGTAGTGGAAATCCACTGCTTTTTTTGTTTTATAATATTTTATTATAAAATAAAACATTGTTTTTGTATTCTTTTTAAAAATAAGTTGAATTTGTAACAGTGATGTTCTATAATTGGCAAGATGGTTTATCTCAGTCTGAGATAAACGCTCCGCGAGGATGCGCAGTGATTCTGAAAAGAATATGTCAGCTTCGCTGACCAGAATCACGCGCCAAGTCTCACGGACGTTCGACTTGAATTAGAGAAAGATGGGGGAATGGAAAAATGAAAGGAAAGACAATTCTGTTAGGGGTAACAGGAAGTATTGCAGCATATAAGATTGCCTCATTAGCAAGTATGCTAGTAAAAAAGCAAGCAAATGTTCATGTTATTATGACAAAAAATGCAACGAATTTTATTAATCCAATCACCTTCGAGACTCTTACAGGTCACAAGTGTCTTATTGAGACTTTTGATCGGAATTTTGAATTTCAGGTGGAACATGTGTCCCTTGCAAAGCAGGCTGATATGATCATGGTCGCACCAGCTAGTGCTAATGTGATCGGAAAATTGGCACATGGAATAGCAGACGATATGCTTACAACAACTATTTTAGCGTGTAAATGTCCGAAGCTGATATCACCGGCAATGAATACTGCGATGTATGAGAATTCGATCGTACAGGATAATTTAAAAATATTAGAGAAGTATGATTATGAAGTGATTTCACCAGCCAGTGGTTATCTGGCATGCGGCGATACAGGTGCAGGAAAAATGCCGGAACCAGAGGTGCTTTTCCAATATATAGAAAGAACTTTGGCAGAACCGAAAGATCTGACAGGAAAAAAGATTCTGGTTACTGCAGGACCTACGCAGGAAAACATAGATCCTGTTCGCTATATTACCAATCATTCATCAGGCAAGATGGGGTATGCAGTGGCGAGAGCAGCGATGCTTCGAGGAGCAGAAGTTACGTTAGTCAGTGGACAGACAGCACTGATACCACCGATGTTTGTAGATTATGTTCAAATTACTACAGCTGAAGAAATGTACCAGGCAGTTACTGAAAGAAGTGATGAGCAGGACATTATTATTAAAGCAGCTGCGGTAGCAGATTATAGACCGAAAACAGTTTATGAGAATAAAGTAAAAAAGCAGGATGGGCAGATGTCAATCGAATTAGAAAGAACCAAAGACATTTTGGCTTATCTTGGAGCGCACAAGAAGAAAGATCAGTTTTTATGTGGTTTTTCTATGGAAACGGAGAATATGATAGGTAATTCCAGAGCGAAATTACAGAAGAAGAACCTTGATATGATAGCAGCTAATAATGTAAAAGTTGAAGGTGCTGGATTTCAGGGAGATACTAATGTAATGACTCTGATTACACAGGATCAGGAAATAGCCCTTCCATTGCTGAGTAAGGAGGAGGTAGCCAATAAGATCCTGGATATAATTTTAGCAACCCGTTAACCAGATTTTCGGACAAATAGTTCGACCATCACCGTATTGTATCCCGAAAGAGGGAACAGTAACAAGGAGGAAATTATGAGAAACACAAAAACAAGTAACATGACAATTATGGCATTAATGACAGCAGTTTTGTTAATCTTTGCCTGCACACCAATTGGAACAATTCCAATCGGACCATTATCTATATCATTAAATATGATACCGGTAGCAATCTGTGCGATCGCAATGGGACCAGCAGGGGGAGCAGCAGCCGGAGCAATTTTTGGTTTTTTAAGCTTTCTGCAGTGTTTTGGAATTGGTATTCCAAGTGGAATGGGAATTATCTTAGTAGGAATTAATCCATTCCTGGCATTTATACAAAGATTCGTACCAAGACTGCTGGATGGTTTATTGCTTGGATATATTTTTAGAGCAGTTAGTAAGAAGAATGTATATGCAGGATGTGTTGTAACAGGATTTTTCTCAGCATTTTTAAACACATTATTTTTCATGTCAGCACTGGTTTTATTATTCGGAAACACAGAATATGTACAGGGGCTGATTGCAGGAAGAAATATTATTGTATTCATTTGCGCATTTGTTGGAGTGAATGCAGTAGTTGAGATGGTGGTAGCAACACTGATTACCGGTGCAGTAGGAAGTGCTTTATTCAGAGCAAAAGTGTTGAACAGATAAAAAAGGAGAACGTCAATGATTCTTGCCATAGATATTGGAAATACTAACATTGTGGTTGGTGGTATTGATAAAGATAAAACACATTTTATAGAAAGAATATCAACTGTAAGTACGAAAACAGAGTTTGAATATGCGATAGATATTAAGCTGTTGTTGGACATTTATAAAATTCATTCAGATCAGATAGAGGGCGGAATAATTTCATCTGTTGTCCCTCAGATCACAAATATTGTGAAAATTGCCGCAGAAAAAATCTTGAAAAAAGAGGTTATGGTGTTGGCGGCAGGAGTGAAAACCGGATTGAATATTAAAATTGATAATCCAGCACAATTGGGAGCAGATCTGGTAGCAAATGCGGTCGCAGGAGTGAATAATTATCCGGTGCCACAGGTTATTATTGATATGGGAACAGCAACTACATTGTCAGTGATAGATGGCAAAAAACAGTACATAGGCGGTATTATCGTACCAGGTCCAAGAATTTCATTGGATGCATTAACATCTCGTGCGTCACAGCTTAGTGGGATTAGTTTGGAAGCACCGAAACATGTGGTTGGAAAAAACACAATAGAATGTATGAAGAGCGGTATTGTGTACAGCAATGCAGCAGCTCTTGATGGAATCATTGATCGAATAGAAGAAGAAATAGGAAGTGAGACAACTGTTATAGCTACAGGAGGTCTTGCCAAAAGCATTATTCCTCATTGCAAACGTAAAATTATTATGGATGAGGAATTGATGTTGAAAGGACTTTATATCATTTACGAAAAAAATAAATAAGATTAAAAACAGCAGATATATCTGAGAATGGAATTCAGATATATCTGCTGTTTTTTACATAAATATGTGCATATTGCAAAATCTTTCGCAAGGAAGTTGGGTTAGTAGAATTATACATTTTGACAAACATGATTTTCATTTAATAAAAAACAGATAGGTACCTGAAATACCTTAGAAAAATAGATCAGCTCAAAGTCTGGTACAACACGAATACCATTTTCAATTCTGCTAATGGCTTTTTGATTCAAATTAAGTCCTTCTAACTGTATTCTTGCAGCTAATTGTTCCTGGGACATTCCAGCCTGTTCTCGTAAATGTTTGATCTGGCAACCGGAAATATTGCATTTTCCATCATTGCTCTTGTATAGCTTCATGTCTGTAATCTCCTGTCTTATCCCAAAAGTGAGTAAACTTTCATTGACACTAACATAATTTCAGTAATATAATTATCCCAAAGATGACTAAAAATATAAAATTTTAAATGTTTAGTCAGTAAGGGAGAGAAAAAAATATGCAAAGTTACCATGAAGAAAAAGTGGGCAGTAATAACACAAAAGAAAAAATATGTTGGTTTTTGTCAGTTCTGATTTTTCTGGCAGTATTTTTCAGCCTTTTTTCGAAAGCTTCAGATATTTTTCGAAAAAAACATACAGATGCGGATATGGTGCATTCATTGTATTATTTGGAGGATAACAGCATTGATGTGCTAGCTGTGGGAAGCAGTCATCTGTATTATGCATATTCTCCAAGTAAAGTCTGGGGAGATAAGGGAATACCGTCTTTTATGTTGGGAGATCCGGCACAGACGATGGCCATGGCTTATTACTTGTTAAAAGAAGCGCTTCAGTTTCAACAGCCGAAAGTAGTGTTGCTGGATTCTTATGGATTTTATTATGATTCATTTACGAATAAAGAGGAACGCTTAAGAGTGGCGTTGGACAATATGAAGCTGTTTCATGGGCTGAAGCTAAATCTTAATAAAATACAAATGATTCAGGCTGCAATTCCGGATGCATCCTGGCAGAAGAAGATGACATTTTTGATTCCATTTTCCGAATATCATGCGAGATGGAATCAATTGTCGCAAAGCGACTTCACTCCGGACGATGGGGAATGGCTGCTTGGGGGAAAGCTGGGATTTCATTGTAAATCGTTTGACAATCCTCCGAAAGTAAAGATACAGGATGTCCAGCTGCATGCAATACAGTTGGAATATTTAGACAAAATAAGAGCATTGTGTGAGGAACGTGACATACAGTTGGTATTTTGCATTTTACCAATCGCATGTGAAAAAGAAGATTATTATTATGAAAATCAATACATGAATGCAACTCTGAAAAAATATCTGGAAGAACAAAATGTTCCTTATCTGGATGTTATGGAAAATGCTCAGGAACCGATAGACTATGGAAAGGATTTCTATGATGCCGGACATGTAAATTATTATGGACAGGTAAAGCTGACGGAAAGTATCGAAGCATATCTGGAAGATCATTTTCAACTGGAGGATCACAGAGAAGATCCAGAATATAAAGAATGGAACGAATTGTATAACATTTATTTGGAACATGTGAAGAACGCAATGAATGGAAAAGGTACAGAGGAAAAGGAGGGCGCAGAAGGATGAATTTTAATTCCATAGAATTTTTAATTTTTTTCCCGGTGGTATGTCTGTGTTATTACATCATTCCTCATAAGATCAGATATATCTTTTTGTTATTTTGCAGCTACTTTTTCTACATGTGCTGGAATCCGGAATATGCAATTTTATTATTTATATCTACGCTGATTACATGGTTATCGGGACTCCTTCTTGAGAAGATGAGCCAGATCACAAACGAAAGAAAAAAACAGATTTTGCGAAAGGCATGTGTGTTGGTTTCTTTTGTCAGCAATCTGGGAATTTTGTTTTTCTTTAAATATTATCATTATGCAGAAAGCATTTTGAGCAAGATATCGGCAGTGACTGGTATGGGAATCCAGATACCGGCAATTGATGTCATTCTACCAGTGGGAATCTCTTTTTATACTTTTCAGGCACTTAGCTATACCATGGATGTGTATAGAGGAGAAATCTATGCAGAAAAAAATATTCTGAAATATGCATTATTCGTATCCTTTTTCCCACAGTTGGTAGCGGGACCGATTGAACGTTCCAAAAATCTGTTAAAACAGATTTCTACGAAACATGAGTTTCAAGTGGATGCAGTGAGAAGTGGACTGCTGTTAATGCTGTATGGATTTTTTCAAAAAGTAGTGGTATCAGAGTACCTGTCAGTGGTAGTGGACAATGTATACAATACTTATATAGAACGATCCGGATTTCAGTTACTTGTGGCAACGGTATTTTTTGCATTTCAGATTTACTGTGATTTTGCAGGATACTCCAATATTGCCATTGGGGCTGCACAGGTGATGGGATTTCAGCTGATGGAGAATTTTAATGCACCTTATTTGTCACAGTCCGTAGCAGAATTTTGGAGACGCTGGCATATCTCACTGTCTACCTGGTTTCGGGATTATCTATACATACCACTTGGTGGTTCGAGAAAAGGAATCGTAAGAAAACAGATCAACAGACTGATTGTATTTGGAGTGAGTGGTCTTTGGCATGGTGCAAGTGGACATTTTGTAATCTGGGGACTGATGAATGGTGTTTATCAGATTATCGGAGATCTGCTTACGCCATTAAGGAGAAAGACAAAACAGATCCTTCATGTGAAAGAAAATGAATTTAGTCATAAAGCATTAAAGACATTGAGTACATTTGTTATGATTGACATCAGCTGGATCTTTTTCCGGGCAACCATGGGTCAGGGTGTTGCTATATTAAAGAGTATTACACAATTCTGGAAACCCGGATGGTTCCAGTGGGGAGTCAACCTAAATGTCATGCAGTTGTCAGATGGACGCATCTGGATTGTGGTATTTGCATTGATGATTTTAATAGGAGCCGATATCTGTAAATATGTTGGCTTTCAGGTATCCACTTTTATTATGAAACAGGGAATCTGGCTTCGATGGATGATCTATCTTGCGGCAATTTTTGGCGTCCTGATTTATGGAATCTATGGACCGGCATATTCCGCCAGTGAATTTATCTATTTCCAGTTTTAAAAAGAGCATAAGCTAAAAAATTATAATAAAGGAGCGAGGGAGAAATGAGCAAACGAATGAAAAAAATGGCATGGCTTTTATCAGTTGCTATGTTGGCGGGCAGTGTGGACAAGGGCGTACTGGTAAATTCACAGGACATGACAGAGATTCAGGAAGAAAGCGACACAGTATCAGAAAGTGAGGAAGCGGTATGGAGTACGGAAAGCCTCATCGGTGAGCAGGAAGGCAGCACAGAGGCAGATGAGGAGATCATCGAAATAGCTGCTGATGAATCAGGGGAAGAAGAGACAGAACTGCTGATTGAAGAAGAAAATGCAGAGGATTTCAACATAGAAGATGGTGAAAAAGAGCAGATCAGTGTATATAGCGAAGACGATGATATTGCTCCAGACTGGAAAATCGAGTATGAAAGAAGCGTGGAAGTAGGGTTTGGACAGAAGAAAGAACTGAAGGTGAATGTAACAGGTACGACAGAGAAGTTAAAATATCAATGGTATGATGAGGATACATGGTGGGAAGAAATTCCGGGAGCAACCAGCAGCAGTTATACGGTATCGTCGAATATTGAAGGTTGGAAAAAATATATATGTAAGATTACAGATAGTGCCGGTCGATATCGTCAGGCATCTATCAGTGTAACATATGGTAAATATTATGGAACATTGGATGCAGCAGCAGTAGGAGATCAGGATGTTTACGCTACGGTAGGAAAAACACTGGAACTTAGTGTTTATGCGACAACGACAACGAATAACAAGATATCCTATGTGTGGAAAAAAGAAGTCAATGATAAATGGGTTACATTAACGAGTGCGACCACTGATACCTATAAGAAGAAAATGGAAGTTAGTGACCGCGGAGAATATTTATGTGTAGTTTCCGATGGAACATCTGAGGAAAAGATTGGATTTGAAGTGCATGCTTTGGCTGATGTTCAATATAAGGAAGAGGTAATAGTGGAAGTACCGTATGGAGAACGAGTGACACTGAAACAGGATGCAACAACAAAAGACGGAACGTTGCAGTATATCTGGCGTGACTGGGAAGGCGATGGAAAAGGTGAGAATAAGCCAACGCATGTTACGCAGCCAATTACTGAAAATACAACCTATTATTGTGAATTTTGGGTAGAGAAAAATGGAGAAGAGATTGGAGAAAGCTTTGAAACGACATATAAAATCCGAGTAAAAACAGACTGGAATATCTCAGCAGCAGAAAAGGTAGTGACAGATTCCAATGGCAGGGCGACAATGACAGTACAGGTTTCTGGAGCGAATAAAGATCAGCTCACTTATAAATGGGAAAAATTCTCTGACTGGTCAGGTGATGCTTTGGGAACATCACAGACTTATACAACAGAGAAAATAGACGGAATAGAAATCTATCGCTGTACGGTATCGGATCGTCATCAGAATAGCAAGAGCATCACAATTATTGCAGGGAAAAAGCAGTTATTAGATACGCTGACCAGGGACTATGTGACTGCAGTGACGATACCAACTACAGGATCAATTGAGTTTGCAATAGTGGATATGACAAGTACATCTGCAGAATATACAGGTGCATATTTGAAATTTATACCGGACAAAACGGGATATTGGAATTTTGCTATAAAAGATGACGGAAATCCATGGACCGTACAAGTCTTAAGCTCTGATAAAAAGGTGATTTCCTATTTGACTGGGACAGAAGATAACCGGGTAGAGCAGTACCTGAAAGCAGGAAATACCTATTATGTTCATCTGTATTCCACATATGGATCTGAGTATGGTGTAAAGAGTTTATCAGCAGCTTATACTGGCGAAAAAGGATTTGAACAGCATGTCTGGAAAACAGTGTATGTCAATAAAAAAGCTACCTGCACAGAGAGCGGTGAAAGAATTGTAGGCTGTAACAAATGCCTGTTACGAAAAGTAGAGGAAATACCGGCATCAGGTGCACATTCTTTTGGCAGCTGGATAATAAGTAAAAAAGCTACCTGCACTGCAAATGGAACAAAATACAGAACTTGCAGCAAATGTGGTAAGAAAGAAGAAACACAGATTGCAAAGACTGGACATAAGTTTGGAAGCTATGGTGTAACGAAAAAACCAACCATGACTGCACAGGGAACAAAGACACGTACCTGTAGGAACTGTGGTAAGAAGGAAAACATTGCAATTCCAAAGATCACACAGAATATTCCGCTACAGGCAGGAAAATCTCTGATGCTCAGCAGAGTAGTAACAAGTGGCAAGATTGCATCTGCGACATCTGTAAATACCAAAGCGGCAACGATTACAAGTAAAGAAAAAGTAACCGGAAAGGCAGCAGGAACATCTGTTATCGAAGTGAAACTCACAAATGGAAATTCTGTATATGTACAGATAGCTGTACAGAAAAAAGCAGTGGCAACCACAAAGATTACAGGCGTACCAACTTCTGTGAAGCTGAATATGGGACAGAGTAAGAAGCTGACACCAGTGATCAGCCCGATTACATCCGGAGATAAAATTAGCTATACTTCATCTAATAAAAAAGTGGCGACTGTGTCCAGCAGTGGGGTGATTACAGCAAAGAAATCCGGTACAGCAAAGATCACAGTGAAATCTGGAAGCAAAAAAGTAACAGTTGCCGTAACTGTCGCAAAGAAAGCACCAACTGGAATCAGTGGCGTGCCAGCATCAAAAGAACTGAAAAAAGGAAAATCCTTTGCAATCAAAGCAAAGCTGACACCAGTCGGAGCAGAAGGAAAGATTACCTATCAGTCTTCTAATAAGTCAGTGGCAACTGTAGACAGTAAAGGAAATGTTAAGGCAAAGAAAGCAGGAACAGCTGTCATTACCGTCAAGGTTGGAAATATCAAGAAAACCTGCAAGGTAACGGTAAAGTAGGAAAGAGAAAGATAACAAAATACGACATGACAATAACTCAAACTGCTAGAAATAAAAAGTGAATTGAGTTATTTCATTTGAGTTATTTCATAAGAACTGGAAGGAGAAAATGAGTATGAAAAAGATAAGAGATGGAATGGTTATAATATTCTTATTGATATGTATGATGCCGATAAAATCTCTTGCAGCATATGTACCGTACATATATGAAACAACACAAAAAAATCAGGCTATAGAGGCATATGAAGAGTATTTGAAGGGAAAACATAAATGTGAATGTAAAGGAAGGCTTTTTAATTTTTCAATAAAATCATTTTATGTATTGAGTGTAGGGAAAGATAAAGAATTAGTGATTACAGATAATGAAACCTGTAAATATGGCAGCAAGCATACCCATTTGTTAATATGCAAATATAGAAATAAGCAAATATACATAAAAGGTGGAATATTGATACCACAAAGTGGATTAAGCAGTTTTTATTTTTCAAAAGCAAATAACAGTATTAAGGCAAAAACAAGATCAGGACAATGGTACAAAATGGGGTGTAATCAATCTTTTATATATCATATAAACGAAGAAACAAAACCCAATCTATCTGGTTATGAAGAATGCAAATTGTATAAGAATACTGCTAATAATAGAAAAAAAGTTTTTAAAAATATAAAAAGAAAAAATCAAAATGAACAGAAGTATTCAGATAAGATAAAGAAGCTGGAAGAAAGTTATCAAAAAAAGCTTGAAAAATTTTATACTAATGGAGAAAAATTGGTAAAGGATATTGATAATTCATATAGTGACTTAAAAAAGAATTCAGTAAATGCTTTATCAAAAAAAATTGAAACTGTTTTAGCATCTAATTTGCCACGATCAGCAGAGAAAGCGTTGGTAAAAAAAATTACCGATACAATTCAGGAAACAATTTTAGTTAAATCAACAAGTTATGATAAATGTAAAACTGGACCACAGTTGGTAAATAAAGTTGCCAGTGAGATTATGAATAAAACTGGAGTGTTTACATTTAAAGACAATAAAATAACGTACCGAGTATCCTTTAATACAAATGGAACAGTAGGGGCGACAATGGTAAGTGGAACGATAACTGGCAATGGAAAAACATATACTTTTTTAGGAACAGTCACTAACAAAGTAACTATACAAGAAGAAATAAAGAATTTGAAAAAATTTAGTGACACAAAAATGGAAGAAGCAAAAAAGGAAGTATATTCTGAATGTCGTTCTTTACTGTTTCCAACAGAATTAAAAAGTTATTTAAAAACAGCATCAAAAAGTAAAATGTATAATGTACTGAAGAAAAAATCACCAAAAGCAGCGGCGAAAATAAAAAAGAGTATATCTATGGTAAATGATTTTATAGAAGCAAAAAAAGCAATGGAAGGACTAAAAGCTTTAAATTTAGAAAATGCTACAGAATCACAAATTGTAAAAAAAATATCTACCTATAATAAGAAAATAGCTGCATATGAAAAGGCAATAAATAAATTACTAAAATAGCATGTAAATAAATAAGCCTATTGATGAATGCTGGCTCTATTAAAAAAACTTTTTTATTTCGGAAATGTGAACGTCCCTTGGATTTCAATTTCTTCCTTGGAAACGACCTTACTGGAAGGAAATGTGATCTGCAACGTACAGCGTCTATATGTAACTGTTCAATAATTGAAAGCCTAAACAATCTGCAGAGTATTTTGGAAACTTTTGATTCGTTCAATTGCAGTAGCACCGGAAAACTCTTCCATGGCAAAGCGGCTTTTTAGTTCTTTGGACTTAAGTTCTACAGGCTATCTGTAGAAGTAATGTTCCCGTAACATACCTTCTGTAAATGTCAATATAAAAATGATCCAAAAGTGGAAAATAAAAATGTACATTTTCCAAGATCTATTCTTCAGCTTGTGTTTCCATAAAGGCGCGTTTTTCTTTTAAACGGTATGACGATCCTTTGATGGAAATAACCTGTGAATAATGCAACCGTCAATGTTTTTCCATCCGATGAGGTTCCGGTTTAACTTGATCTGTGGTACAATCTTTAATAGATTGAACGATATTTTTACAAATATTGGTTCGATTCATATAACATACCTCCTAAGTATTGGAATAGATAAATATTTCGCTGATAACGTAATATTGCTTAATCTATAAACCACATATTTAGGAGGATATGTCAAGACATTTATACTTATACGAAAAATCCAGAATACAAGCCCGGAATTATTGAATTTTCAGTATTCTGGGATTAAGTTGAACACATTGGGGTCAAACTACGATAGAAGGGGGAAGGATGGATTGATTTAGATTATGCAGATGTAGTAGAAGACAGATAAAGAAAGGAAAAATGAAAATGAGGGTGTTTCAGAAGAAAAAGAGCATTATATTAGGAATGATGTTGGCATTGATTTTGGCTCTGGGAGTATCAGTATCAGCAGCGAATGTAAAGTTGAATCAGTCTAAGGCAATTATTAGTATTTCTAAAACCATACAGTTAAAAGTGACTGGGAACAAAAAGGGGACGAAAGTTAAATGGAAGTCTAGTAATAATAAAATAGCAAGTGTCAGTTCAAATGGTAAAGTAACTGGTAAAAAAATTGGAAATTGCATAATTAGCGCTGTAGTAGGAAAGAAATCATATAAATGCCGTATTACAGTAAAATCTGATAAAACAATAGATGTATCAAAAGTCGTCAATTGGTCAGCGGTAAAGGCTGCAAAAGGACTTGGTTTAAAAACTGCAGAAATAAATCCTGTCAGTGTGTATACTAAAAACGGAAAAAAGGCAGATAAGACAGATGCATTAAGGGCGTATAATTATTTACGAAATAAAAGCTATGGAGCATGGTGGATTGATATTTATAGTAGCAGCTATTCTGTATATGGAACCAAAGTGGGAATGACTATGACTGAAGCGAAGAATAAGTTGAAAGCAAAAGGCTGGAAGGTAATTGGTGATTTCAATTATACTAAAATACGAGTGAGCAGATTGGAGAAAGGACGCTGGATCGTTTTTTTCTATGTAGATAAAACGAGGGGAAACAGAATCACATCAATTAGTTATTACAATTACCACCCATCACCTAGTTTTTAGATAGAAAATGAAAAGAAGTTAGATAATGATGATGAAAAAAATAATATTATTAAGTATGATTTTCTGCCTGATGCCGTTTACTTGTCAGGCGGAAAATGACACACAGGTTAAAGAGGCATATCGTCAGATTGTAAAACAGGCAGAAACTATTTATGGATCGTACACATTAAGAAGAGATGCGAATATTCAATATGCGGAAGGGGTCTGTTATCTGGAATTAAAAGATATAGACCAGAATGGGACACCTGAATTGCTGATTGTCCATAATTCAGGAGAAGAGAATGAATATGGTTATCGAAGCCCAGAAAATTATCAATATGATTTGTGGACTTATGAGGATGGAAGTGCGGTATTTCTGGAAGATGGTATTTTACGTTACTCAAATGGTGGGTGGCCATGTGTGTGTTGGACGGAATATGATGGAAAGACGTATCTGGTAACCAATTGTCATGATGCAGTTGGAGAGGAATTTCATGGATTTCTGGAAGATGGATCATTTGGCGTGGCTGAAAAATTATGCTGGGAATATGATGGATCTGATGTTGGCTATTTAAATGATGAGAAAATTGATATGGATACTGTGACGAAGGAACAACAATATCGCATGGAAAAATCTTATGCTACAAGTCTGTATTATGAAAACGGAGATCAGGGAGCACTAATTGTGAACCAGGTTAAAAAAGAGCTTGATTTTGCTGAAACGGTTGCAGAGAATACGATAAAGGTTGTTTTAGAAACAGTTGTAGAGGGGTATGATGGATATGGAATCATCAGAGGTTATGATCCGAATGAGAATATGATCTGGCAAACGGTAACAGAAAAATATTCTATGACAGAATTTCATCCAGTTAAGGAAATAGGCGTATATGGGGGATTTTATTACTATGTAGAAAGCGGAACAGTAGTGAAATTGAATCTGAGAGATGGTACAGTTGTCTGGAAAAATACAGATGGGGCAGGAAACGCTGTGGATTTCGTTTTTAGTGAAAATGGAATTTTATATCTTTGCGGATCATATGGACCAGATTTTATGGCGGTGAATACAGATGGAATCACTTTAAAGCGAATAGAGCAGTTTAGTGCAACAGATTATTGGCCATATCAGCTTATTTATAACACAGAGTACATCGATGTTTTGATGGAAAACTGTAATTCTGGATATGGATATAGAGTGAATCTGGAGGACTACAGTTATGAGTTATTGGAAAAATCAGAAGCAACAAATAGGGATCTGATAGAGGGGAAGAACGTTAGTCCATCAGATTTCTATGGTATCTGGTGCTATGGATCAAAGGGAATAGAAGAGGCGGAAAGTTATGCGGAAACAATGAGACAAAACGGATATGATGCACAGGTTTTCCTCACAACTGATTGGAGTAATCTTAATACAGATGCATACTATGTGGTTACGGCTGGAAAATATGGTTCAGAAGTAGAAGCATACAACGCATTGCCATCTGTTCAGAATTGGTGTGCAGATGCCTATGTAAAATATTCAGGAACTTGGAAAGGGTAAAGAAGTTATGAAACAGAAGAGAAAATTTTTAGTGATAATGTTATTTATGATGATTTTTATGGGAGTAATGCCTGTAAATGCAGCATCCTCAAAGGGAACTGCGAGAATATCAGTAAATATGAAAACAAAATCGCTGTATCCTGGAGAAAAAGTAAAGTTAAAAGCAACTGTTTCCGGTAAGAGTTCCAAAGTAACCTGGTCGTCTAACAATAAGAAAGTTGCGACGGTAAGCTCTAGTGGACAAGTAAGTGCAAAAAGTGTTGGAAAAGCGACCATAACAGCGAAAGCGAATGGGAAGACAGCAAAGTGTGTAATAACGGTAAAGAAATTGACGAAGAAAGAACAGCATAAATTATATGAAAGCACGATTCTGTCTTATTCTAAAAAGATGAAGAGTGGAGCGAAAAGATGGAATGAGGACAGGAATTTAAACACGTATTTTACATTTGTAGATATAGATAAAAATGGAACAGATGAATTGATTGTAAGGGCAGAAAGTTCTTACCTGCGTACACATACCACAGCCAGTACATCTGGGTATGGAGAAAACACGAACATTTATACTGTTGTAAATAATAAAGTGAAGAAAGTCTTTGGAAACAGTAGCTATGCTACAACAATGGGACATAATAATTATGTTCACGTTTACAAAAACTGTAAGTATATTGACAGAGGTTTTTCACATTCGCCACAGGATTATATTTTTTATAAATATAACAATGGAACTCTTTCTTCAAAACCAACATATAGATTTGTTGTTGGAGGATGGGGTGCAGGAACCTGGATGATAAATGGAAAAAATGTCTCACGGGCATACTGCATGAATCAGTTAAGCAAATTAGCCGGAAAAAGAGAAGGCTATCCGATGTACAAATACTCGGCATCTACCTATAAAAATTATATATAAGATCAGACATAAAACAGTCGTTAGAGCCAGATATTCTAACGGCTGTTTTGCTATATCAATCTTTCCGCAATGACTCGATCAGGCATTGATGTGTTTTTGAGTTTTTATCATAATTGATTGCTACTAATAAGATATTGCCAGTATAGTTCAGAATGGAATCAGGATATTTTTTGTCTTTTATCTGTTGTAAAGCAGTTTGGGCATTTTTATTCCATTTCAGTTCCACAATCAAAGCTGGATAATCATGAGTATATTCAGGTTTTGGAATATATACGAAATCGGCGAATCCACGACCTGTCGGCAGTTCACGTATCGGTTTGAAGTAGTATTGCATGGAACTAAGATACGCAATTGTTAATACGCTGCTAAGTGAATTTTCATCATGGTATGCAATAACGGAAGTATATTCGCTATGGATTTTTTCAATAAGTTCAGATACGGTCTGGGTATCCATATCTAAAGTGGCATTTAGCAAATTTATGGATTTCTGTTGAAATTCAAGCAGATCATTCCATTTCTTACTCTCCACAGCAGTAGACAGTTCCTGACGAATTTCTTCATTTGGAACAAAGGACATTTTTCGATTCTGGTCATATCCGAGATAGCCCAGATGAATCATATACGTGAGAACATCATCTTTATTTTGAATCGTTGTGGCATCATTTTTGAAGGAATTCGTATTGACTTTTACAGAAATACCGGAAAGCATCTCAATAATTGCACTTTTTAAACCATCGTAATTCATATTGATCAGTGGAACAATCGTTTCATAAGAGGCAGTCTCAGACCAGTAACTTTTAAATTCATGCCGGAGCATAACGCTGACAACAGCTCTTGGATTATATATTTGCTGACCAGAAAGTAAATAGCCATTATACCATTTCTTCACTTTATCAAAATCCTGATGGTACTGTTCGGAAAGAACTTTTACCTCATCTTCTGTGAATCCTACATATGGAGCCAGATTGCTGGCGCTTATCATGGTAAACTCATCAAAATTATTTAATGCAGACTGGGTGGTTTCTTTTTTAATAGGAAGAATACCGGTAAGATAAGCCAGAAGAATATATTTAGTTGGTTCCGTACCTTTAAATAATCCTCTCAGGAAATTGATATACGCATTTAAAACCGATGTATTGGATGATTCATCGCGGATCAGCACATCCCATTCATCAATAATAATGACAAATTTATATCCCGTTTGGTTATAGATCAGAGAAAGGACTGCGGATAAAGTCTCTTCACCAGAAAGTAAAATGGAAGGATAGAGGGCATGTAGTTCGTTTAGTATAGATTTCGTAACAAAAGATATGACCATATTTACATCAGAACAATTGGTAAGAAACCACTGCATATCAATGTGAATGACATCATATTTATTAAGATGTTTTTCAAAGTCTGGAATTTTACTGATTGCAAGACCGGAAAACATCTCTTTAGAATCACAGCCTTTACTGTAATATGCTGTTAGCATGTTAGCAGCATAAGATTTTCCAAATCGGCGCGGACGGCTATTACAGATATATGCCTCTGAACTGCCAAGGATGCTATTGGTATATTCCAGAAGTCCAGTTTTATCTACATATATTTTCGAATTCAAAGCCACCTGAAATGCACTGTTATCAGGATTAACAAATCTTCCCATAATCATCCATCCTTTCTGATGTTGTGTACATGAC